>JACNJM010000250.1 GCA_014382605.1 Anaerolineae bacterium | reverse complement strand
CCGTATTTGGCATCGCTGACGATCTTGACCCAGCCGGTTGATTCATTCAATCCCAAAGCCTTGCCATTGGCCTGGAAGGGAAAGCGTCCGACCTTGACTTCGTGGCCGCGCTCAATTGCTTGTGCCTCGGTGATCCCGAAAGAAGCCACTTGCGGATGGCAATACGTGGCCCGCGGCATCATCTCGTAATCCAGGGCGTGCGTTTCCAAACCGGCGATTTGCTCGGCACAGATCATGCCTTGCGCTGAGCCAACATGCGCCAGCATCAATTTGGCAGTCACATCGCCAATCGCCCAAATGCCGGATACATTAGTCGCCATACGCTCATCAATCTCGATAGCGCCGCGCTCATTCAGTTTTACGCCAACATCTTCCAGGCCGATGCCCTGGGTATTAGGTTTGAAACCGATGGCGATTAACGCCTGCTCGGCCTCAATGACCTGCTCGCCCGCCTCGTTGCTGACAGTTACTTTCACACCCTTTTCCGTTGTTTCAATTTTCTCGACTTTGGTGCTGACCAGTGCGTTGATCTTCTCTTTCTTGAAGGCTTTTGCCAACTCTGCGCTGACCTCCTCATCCTCCAGCGGGACGATGCGCGGCAGCATCTCGACGATAGTCACATCCACGCCGTAGGCATTCCAGATGGTGGCAAATTCCACGCCGATGGCTCCGGAACCAACGATCACCACTGAGGCAGGCAGTTTCTCTTGCAAAATAGCCTCGCGATAGGTGACCACTTTCTCGCCATCGACTTCCACGCCGGGGATGGTAAAGGGGTTGGCTCCGGTTGCCACGATGACATTTTTGGCTTTGAGTTCCTGGGTATTGCCTTCGCTATCCACCACGCTAACAGTGTCTGTCGCGACGAGTTTGGCTGTGCCCATATGCACGGCAACATTATTTTTTTTCATCAGGAAACCCACCCCTTTGGTCAGACGCCCCGATACCTGGCGGCTGCGCTTGACAGCTTTGGGAAAATCCAGCTCCAGATTATCAAACGAGAAGCCAAATGTGCGCCCCCCTGTGCGCAGCAGTTGCGCCACCTCGGCGTTTTTCAAAAGCGACTTTGACGGGATGCAGCCAACATTCAGACACACACCACCTAGCCATTCTTTTTCGATAATGGCAGTTTTTAGCCCCAATTGTGAAGCGCGAATGGCGGCTACATAGCCTCCTGGCCCCGCGCCGATGATTACAACATCATAATTTTCGGTCATTGATATTCTCCAGATATATTCCGTCAATAATTTTCCAACGATTCTACCACCTTCGCCAGAAAATGATCGGCGCTGGCCCCATCTAGGATGCGGTGATCGAAGGTCAGGGTCAGGTAGGCCATCGGGCGTATGGCAATCGTATCGTTGCCGAACTCATCCGTCAGCACGACGACGCGCTTTTGCATTTTGCCTACACCCAGAATTGCACATTGCGGCTGGTTGATGACTGGCATGGCGAATAGGGAACCGCTGACGCCATGATTGGTGATTGTGAATGTGCCCCCCTGCACTTCCGCAGGTTGCAATTTTTTCTCGCGCGCCCGGGTTGCCAAATCGGTGACGGTGCGCGCCAACCCCAATAAGGATAGCTCCACCGCATTGTGGATTACAGGCACGATCAGCCCCTCCTCGCCCAGGTCTGTCGCCATACCAATATTGATCTGACGGCGCAGCACCAGCCCGTCTTCGCTCCACGATGAATTGACCAGCGGATGCGCTTTTAGTGCAGATGCAGTCGCGGCAATAAAATAAGCCGTAAAAGTCAATCGAATACCATCTTGCGCATAGCCATTTAAGTTTATCCTTCTATGCGCAACAATTTTACTTAAATCAACTTCCATCACCGTCGTCACATGTGGCGACGTATGCTTGCTCATCACCATGTGTTCGGCAATTCGCCGCCGCATCAACGTGTGGGGGATGAAGCTTTTCAGGCTCTCCATGTCAGTCTTCGGCTCTACGGGCTTGCTGCTACTAATCTGTGCCAGAACGTCTTTTTTGGTGATGCGCCCAGCGCGCCCGCTACCCGTGATTTGGGATAAATCCAGTTTGTGCTCAGCGGCGATGCGCGCCACTACAGGGGAGATAAAGCCCTGGGCTTGATTCCGCCCGGTGGGCAGGCTTGCGGCACGCGGCTCGGGGCTGGCTGCCATGCCCGGGGCTTTTTCTGCCACCCCGGGCCGAGTCTGAATTTCGCCTTCAGGGGCAGCTACCTCATCCGGAATTGACTCGCCGGGTTGGCCGATCCAGGCTAACAGGGTATCCACGCGCACAACTTGACCGACCTCGGGCATGACAATCTTGAGTACGATGCCATCAGCCGGGCTGGGAATCTCTGTGGTCACTTTATCAGTTTCAACCACCACCAAACCTTCAAATTCATCCACCGCGTCACCTTCGGCTTTCAGCCAGTTGACAATGGTGACTTCTTCCACACCCTCACCGAGCAGGGGGACGGTTATTTTTATGGGCATAATTCCTCCGGGTCAGTGGTTATTAATAAAAATCAGGATACGCGTCCGGTTCCGTTTCAGTAAAAATTGCATACACAGCATCAAAAATATCTTCGGCGCTGGGCTTGGAGAAATAATCGCCGTCTGAGCCGTAGGCCGGGCGATGGGCTTTGGCGCTGAGGGTGCGCGGCGGCGAATCGAGCCAGTAGTAGCCGCCTTGTTTCTCGATGACTTCTTGCAGCATAAAGGCCGTGGCGCCGCCTGGGACATCTTCATCGACGAAGATGATGCGGCTGGTTTTCTTCAACGATTCAAGAATGATGCCGGGACGGTCGAAGGGGAGCAACGATTGTACATCGATAATTTCGGTTTCGATGCCAATTTGGGCAAGTTGCTCGGCGGCTTCCAGCGCAATGCGGCACAGCGCGCCATACGTCACCAGGGTAATATCGTTGCCGGGGCGCAGCACTTCGGGCACACCCAGCGGAAGCATCATTTCGGCAATATTGTCGGGCAGGCGCTCCTTCAGGCGGTAGCCATTGAGCACTTCAATCATCAGCGCGGGTTCGTCAGCGGCCAGCAACGTGTTATAAAATCCGGCGGCTTGCACGGCGTTGCGCGGCACCAGCACGTACACGCCGCGTACCAGGTTGATGATTCCCGCCAAGGGCGATCCCGAATGCCAGATGCCTTCCAGGCGGTGGCCGCGCGTGCGGATGATAACCGGAGCTTTTTGGCCGCCTTTCGTGCGCCAGTGCAATGTTGCCAGATCGTCCGACATGAGTTGCAGGGCATAGAGCAAATAATCGAGATATTGTATTTCAGCAATCGGGCGCAGACCGCGCATCGCCATACCGATGGCCTGCCCCAGAATGGTCACTTCACGGATGCCCGTATCCATCACGCGCGTGGTGCCGTATTTTTTCTGCATATCATGCAAGCCCTGGTTGACATCCCCAAGCTGACCGACATCTTCACCAAAGAAGATCAGCCGTGGTTCGCGCGTCAGGGCGGCGTCGAAACAGGCATTGAAAATATCAAACGCACGCACTGTGGGGGATTTTTGGGTAAAGCGAGGGCTAACCGGCTCTATGGACAGTGCGGTTCCGGTATGTAGATGCGAACTGAACCGATCGGCGTTAATGGCATCTTGCTCGCGTTTCCAGGCCAGCAATTTTTGACGCGCCGGAGTATTTTTCTGGCGCGTTTCGAGCAGGGCAGCGTGCAGGGTGGTGTAAATATCGCGGCGAATGGGCGAGTTTATTTTCGCAAGCCCGGAACGAATTTTGGTCAGGCGCGCGGACTTGGGGTAAGCCCGAATGAGTTCATCCAGCAAAGATAGCGCCTGGTCGCGCTCAGCTTGCATCGGGCTGGTGAAGGCCTCCCAGGCAGCTTTGCGGTGATTCTCTACCTCGCGGCGATCTTCTTTTTCGAAAGCCTTAAGGTCAGTTTCCGTGGCAATGTCATTATCGAGCATCCATTGGCGCATTTTGACAATGCAATCGAACTCGCCTTCCCAGCGCAAACGTTCGGGGGATTTATAGCGTTCGTGGCTGCCCGAAGTGGAATGCCCCTGGGGTTGAGTCACTTCGGTCACATGTACCAGCGCCGGGATATGGTACTCGCGAGCGGTCTCAGCGGCGGCTTGATACACATCCAAAATGGAAGGATAATCCCAGGCGCGGGCAGTGTACAGGTCGTAGCCGCGGTCGTGGTGGGCTGTATTGCCGGGGTCGCGCTGGAATCCGCTCAGAATGGCGCCAATATTTTCTTTGACCATCTGAAATTGATTGGGCACCGAAATGCCATACCCGTCATCGTAGATCGAGATGATGGCTGGCGCGCCCAATACGCCGATGGCGTTGACCGACTCCCAGAACATGCCCTCGGCTGTGGAAGCGTTGCCGATGCTGCCCCAGGCAATCTCATTTCCATTATTGGAGAATTCGCGAAAAGATTTTAGTTCGTCCAGTTCGCGGTACAGGCGCGAGGCAAATGCCAACCCCACAAGGCGCGGCATCTGTGAGCCGGTTGGGGAAACATCGGCGGAGATATTGTACATTTCGGTCTGGGTTTTCCATGTGCCATCGGAATTGAGATAGCGGCTGGCAAAATGAGCGTTCATAGCCCGACCAGCCGAAGCCGGATCAGATTCAACATCAGCATGGGCGTAGAGTTGAGCAAAAAACTCCGGGATGGTGTGCGCCCCGAGCGCAAAAAGCCAGGTTTGGTCGCGATAATAACCAGAGCGCCAATCGCCCTTTTGGAAAACGCGGGCGATTGCCAGTTGGGCAACTTCCTTCCCTGCGCCAAATATTCCGAATTTAGCTTTGCCGGTGAGCACTTCCCGGCGACCAATGATGCTGGCCTGACGACTCTTGTAGGCCAGGCGATAATCTGCGATGATGTCTTCAGTGGGGAGGGGTAAATGGCGTGTGTTTTGTTTTGACATAGGTAGTTGGCTTTTGTGACAAGAATACTCCGAATATTATAGTCGAAGAAGGCCAATGTTGGCAGTGTGGCAATCTCACTCAGGATGATTGCTTCGCAAAAAGCGCTCGCAGCGACACAAGAATTGATGAACAGGAGGCGGAAAAGGTAATGTATGTAACTATCTACACCGCAAAGTGTGACTATAATTTACCATGACGGCAAAAGCAAAAGGAGATTACAATGACCGAAGAAAAAACGAAAACCAACCCCGAAGAAATGTCCTGCGCAACCTGCCCAATGCGCCAGAAAGCAGAAGCGAAGCCAAAGTCGTTTATGGCGCGTTTGTGGAAATGGCATACTGGTTGGTGCCCTGGCTGGAAGGCTTATCAGGCTGCAGTAGCTGAACAAGGCTAGCCAGCGTAACGCGCACGGATCTGTTCGGCGAAATCGATCAACGAAAAACGCAGCGCGATGGGTTCAAGCACCTCGATCGCGCTGCCGTATTTAAGCAAGTTATTACGCGCATCTTCCAGGGATTCAAAGCGCAGCGTCAGGGTTGTCCAGCCCTCGGCATCGGGTGGGGAGGCGTTCTCGAACGCGATTTGAATCCCTTTGCCAAAATGTCTTTGTAACGCTGCGAGCAATGCCGCCGAGACGCGCACCCTGACTGGATAATGAGGTTTTTCGCTTTCGTATTGGCTGCTCCAACGCTCCCAATAGGCGCTCAAATCGAAATCGGGATGCCTCTCGAAATGCTCGTCCAGTAGACTCGCAGCCTGGATCCAGGCGACTCGCACAACTATGAAATAATCATGGCGATGGGCGATTAGATACCATACCCCGGATTTTGCAACCAATCCATAGGGAGAAATATCGGCCTCCTGGAGGCCGATCCAGGCGCCGCCCTCGGTCAGGTATTGAATGTGCATTCGGCGATCATCCCAGAGGGCTTGCTGGATGATTTGTAAATGGGGCCGGGGTTCCTGCTCGTGAAACCAGGGGGTCCAATCCAGGTGGATGCGCTGACGAGATTCTTCTTCGTCGCCGCGGCGGGTGGAGGGCAACGCCGCGGCGAGCTTGAGTAAAGCCCTTTTGAGTTCCTGACCAACCCCGAGGTCGTCCAGTGGCGCGGGGATGCTGAGCATGAACAAGGCTCGGGCTTCATCCTTGCTCAAACCCGTCAAGTCAGTGCGGTAGCGTTCAATCAGGGCGATGCCGCCGCCCGGCCCGCGCTCTGTGTAAACGGGCACGCCCCAGGCGCTCAGCGCGGTCACATCGCGGTAGATGGTGCGCAGCGAGACTTCAAGTTCATCAGCCAATGCTTCAGCGGTGACGCGCCCGCGGGCTTGCAAAATCATTAACAGGGAAAGCAATCGATCTGCACGCATAATTGAATTCTACCGCGAATTCCTGACAGAAGGTGTCAGGTAGGCTGAGATAAGATCATTCTGGTACCGATGGCTGAATCGACGCAGCCAGAAATAATCAGCGTGGTTAATCGAGAGGAGATTCATTATGAGCGATTTAGAAATCAGGATTGTCGAGTTGCCGCCAATGCGCATGGTTTCGGCCTACGGATTTGGCTCAGAACCAGAGCCTATTGCCTGGGACAAAATTCTGGCTTTCGCGCTGGCGAAGGGCCTGAGAAAAGAAGGTGAACTACCCCAGACCTTTGGCTTTAACAACCCGAACCCGTCCACGGGCAGCCCTAATTATGGGTATGAACTCTGGATGCCGGTGGCAGAAGGTGTGCTGCCGGAGGGTGATCTCCGCATCGTGCATTTCACGGGCGGGCTGTATGCCGTAACTCCATTCAAAAATCTCAACAAAATTGGCAAAGTGTGGCAGCAATTGGCTCACTGGCGCGAGGCCAGCAAGTACAAACGCGGCCAGCATCAGTGGCTCGAAGAGCAAACTGCCGCTTCGGATGCGCTTGAAGAACTCGAGTTCAATTTATATTTGCCGATTATGGAGTAA
>JACNJM010000329.1:5300-6862 GCA_014382605.1 Anaerolineae bacterium | reverse complement strand
ATGACTTGATCGCGCACGACCAGCGGGATCACCATCCAGCCGCGGATATACGCTACCTCGCCCCAGCGCTCGAAATTTAGATCCACACTGACATCTGGAATAATCAAGGGGCGGCGGGTCTCTATAACTATGGGTGTGAAAGCATCATCCAAAGGATAAATACATCCAACCAATTGGTCAGCACGAGGCAAACCCCGCCCTGCGACCATTCGCTGACCTTCAGCTTCAAAAATAAACAGGGATGTGCTATCGTAGGGGACTACTACAAGCAATCCATCCAGAATATTTTCAAGCACCTGTTTCAAATCCAGGCTGGTGGTTAGCACGGCCGTGGCGCGGCGCATAGTTTCGGCTTCAAGACGGCCCTTTGATTCGGCCTCAAACAAAAGCGCATTGCGCAAGCTGACCGCAATCGTGCTGGCCATGATTTCAAGATATTTAGACTGTTGTTCATAGTCGCGCTGATAATCGCTCCCCAATCCCAGAATACCAAAAACACCATCTTCATTGAATAACGGAATGAGTGCTATTGAAACCAATCCTAACTGCTCGATTGCATAACAGATATTACCCGGATTGTTGGCAATATCCTGCGTGTAGATAGGTTGTTCTTCAGTAACAACCAAGCCGCACAGGTATTCGCCAGCCATATGAACAGGAAATTCAGGGGGAATCTTTCCAGGCTCACTGAATTGAAATTCAGCCATGCGAAACTCAACCCCGTCACGCAGAATCAGGAAGGCTGCACTGGAATGGGTTGCGGCAAGCGCGTCTGCGGCAGCGGCACTGAGAACTTCGTTTTTTGAAAGAGTCTGGCTGATTCTTCTACTCAGCGCATTAAGAGCGCTTAATTCCTGGCTGCGCTTCAAGATTTCGGCTTCTGCCTGTTTAAGTGCATCAATATTTCGGGATACCGACAGAATATGAGCCTCACTACCCAGCCAAATGATCTTTGCTGACATGAGCCCGGTAATCTGTGTGCCATCCTTCATCCGAAATCTGGCTTCCAGATTATTTACCTGACCATCTCTCTTCAAGCCTTCAACCAGGGTATCACGATCGGCAGGATTCGCCCAAATATTAATTTCCGCCGAAGTTTTACTAAATACGTCCTCACGCGTAAATCCTGTGATAGCGGTAAACCCTTCGTTTATGTCCACATAAAGACCATCGCTCAGTCGATTAATATTGATGGCATCCGGGCTGGTGAAAAATGCAGTACGAAAACGTTCTTCGCTATCTCGCAAGGCTTGCTCAGCCCGATTGCGTTCAATCAATTCCTGCTGAGCAGCTGAAAACAGACTGGCATTGTGAATTGCCAGTGTCGCCAGACGAGCAAATTGCGTCAAATATTCGACATCTTCATCCCCAAAGGTGTTCTTCGACCCAACCTCATGCGCCAGGCCCAATACCCCGATTATTTCTTCTCCTGCTAGCAATGGAACGCCGATTATCGAAGCGATCGTATTCGTGCTAAACCCAGCGATACGCTCATCCCAACCATCATAATCGCTCACAACCAACGGTTGCCCAGTTGCCCAAACAATTCCTGCAATCCCCTC
>JACNJM010000329.1:0-4647 GCA_014382605.1 Anaerolineae bacterium | reverse complement strand
CGGGTTTCTTTATACAAGCGGGCATTTTGAATCGCCATCGAAATCACATTTGACAAGGCTGCCAAAAGTTCAACATCCATCTGAGCATAGGCATCCAGGCGATAGCTTTGTACCTGAAGGACGCCGACTGTTTCACCTTTATCTTTAAAGGGAACTAAGATAGCCGAGTTTGTAGATTGCTCACTCCGATCTTCGGGCGGAGGCCCTTCAAATACTTCGCCATCCGGGGCGAGGGTGTGCTCAGTTACCACATTCCCCATTGCCGCGCGAAAATCAGGAATAGTGAGTGGCTCTCCCGTGCGAATCACTTTACTCTGAGTTCCCTTGCCTTCTTCCTCAAGCGGAATAGGAGGAAACTTGCTGACATCCTGTTTAATTCCATTCGCAATAAAAAAGCCAGCCCGAATGAGTTGACGTTTCGCATCATAGAAAGAAATAATGAAGCTTTCTGCATCCATCAGTTTAATGACATGCTCATAAGCAATCTGGTAGATTTCTTCGAGTGTTTTTAATTCCCCCAGAGAAAGAGCCAATTGGTGAATGGCAATTTGTTGCTCCAACATCCGTTGAGATTGTTGTTCTACCAAGTCATGGTTGCGGCTTTCGCTGTTCTGTAATGCTCCGGTTTGTGTTTGCATCAACCTGTACAACAGTAAACTGATCGCCAAAAAGAAAATCGTCCCTCCGATGAACATAGCGCATCACCATTTCCTGGTTTGTATGATTTTTTATATTCGCGCACTCATGGGATTCCCCGGCTGCCAACACCGGAGAATCCCATAAGCAGTTATGAGGTTCTACATCCCCGTCGGCACCCAGATATTTTTGACCTGGGTGGCGTGGTGCAAGAAATCGTGCCCCGCACTCTGTTCATCATTCAGCCAGTCGCGCGGCTGGCCGTAGTTCGTCCAGGTGCGTTTCATATTGACGGCGGATTCATGTTCTACATGGTAGCTACCCGCGGCAGTGCCGAAATACCATAATGCATCCACATCTTCATGCGCCATCAGGGTTTTCGTCAGATGATCGCGGTCGCCAGTGACGATATTAACCACGCCGCCGGGCACATCGGATGTATCCAAAACCTGATAAAAATCTGTGGCGCTCAAGGGGTATTTCTGGCTGGGGATCATCACCACCGTGTTGCCGCGCGCAATCGCCGGAGCCATCAACGAGATGAAGCCCAACAATGGATATTCATCCGGGCATGCGATGCCAATGACACCCACGGGGCCGTTGACCCCCACCGTGATGCCGCGCAATGTGGTTTCCTGCACGCTGCCGCCATATTTGTCGGCCCAGGCAGCATAGGTAAACAGGCGATCAATCGATTTTTCGACTTCGGCCCGGGCAGTTTTTTCGGTTTGCCCGGTCATGGCGCGCAGACGAGCGACAAATTCATCGGCGCGAGCTTGTAGATTTTCGGCAATGAAGTACAAAATTTGAGCGCGGTTATAGCCATGACGCATCGCCCAGCCGGGTTTGGCCGTGTGCGCGGCATGTGCGGCTTCCACCGCGTTGCGGATGTCTTTGCGATTGCCGTCGCCTACTTGACCGATGACCTGGCCTTTGGAATCCAATACAGCGCGTGTATAGGCGCCATCGGGACGTTTTTGCGCCCCACCGATATACATCTTGGGCGTGCGGTCGACACCGGGAGCGGATATACTGTGTTTTCCTTCGGGCAAGACAGGATGCGCGGGGATGGCTCCCCCCCACTCGCTCTGGGGATCAAATTCTTCCGCGGGTTGGGGGCGCGCTTGCCAGGTAGGGCGTAGATATTCGTACAGGCCTTCTTCGCCGCCTTCGCGGCCAAATCCGCTCTCGCGGTAGCCGCCAAAACCTGAAGCGGCATCGAATAGATTGGTTGAATTGACCCAGATAGAACCGGCTTTGATCTTGCTGGCAACATCCAATGCCAGGTTGATATTATCGCTCCAAACGCTGGCAGCCAAACCATAGCGGGTGTTGTTCGCCAGGGCAATGGCTTCGGATGGTGAACGGAAAGTCGTTGATACCAGCACCGGGCCAAAGATCTCTTCTTGCATAATCTCCGCCGCGGGGTCGAGGCCGGTGATCAATGTGGGGGGGTAGAAACAGCCCTGTTTAGGCAGATCAACCTGGGCGTGGTATACGTCGCCCCCCTCTGCGGCGCCAATTTTAACCCATTCATCCACCGTATCCCACTGCGATTGATGCACAATCGCGCCCATATCAATCGATTTATCCAACGGATCGCCAACCCGTAATTTATTCATGCGCGCTTTCAAGCGGGTGAGGAAGTCATCGGCAATATTTTCTTGCACCAACAGGCGTGAACCAGCACAGCACACCTGCCCCTGGTTGAACCAAATGGCATCAACCACGCCTTCGATAGCGCCGTCGAGATCAGCATCGTCAAAGACCAGGAACGGCGATTTACCACCCAGTTCCAATGATATTTTCTTACCCGTGCCTGCTGTCTGGCGGCGCAGGATGCGGCCTACATCGGTTGAACCGGTGAAGGCAATTTTATCGACATCGGGATGTTCGACGAGCATACTGCCCGCCTTACTGCTGCCTGTAACCACATTGACCACACCGGGCGGCAGACCGGATTCGGCGACGACTTCGGCAAATAGCAGCGCAGAGAGACGGGTGTACGAAGCCGGTTTCAACACCACGGTATTCCCCAGCGCAATCGCCGGAGCGATTTTCCAGGCCAACATGAGCAGCGGGAAATTCCACGGGATAATTTGACTGATAACGCCTACCGATTGGTAGTCGCGCAGTTCTTTCTCCATAAGTTGTGCCCAACCCGCATGATAATAAAAGTGACGCGCCAACAGGGGAACATCAATATCACGTGATTCACGAATCGGTTTGCCGTTGTCCATGCTTTCGAGCACTGCCAGCAGGCGATGGTGCTTTTGAATATTGCGCGCGATGGCGTACATATAGCGGGCGCGCACTACCCCCGGAGTCTGACTCCAGGTTTTATAGGCTTTGCGCGCCGCGGCAACTGCGGCATTCACTTCGAGCTGCCCGGCTTGCATCGTCTCGGCTAATTTTTCTCCGGTTGCCGGGTTGTGGCTGGGATAATAATCGGCTCCTTCGGAGGTCACCCATGTGTTGTTGATGAACAAACCAAATTTCCGCTGATGGTCATCCAACCATTGGTTGACCGCGGCTGGCGATTCGGGAGCAGGACCATAAGCCATTGTTTCAAATACCTCGTTAAATTCCATATTTCAAATTCCTAACTCGATCAAGTCGGATTACAAGATTTACCACAAAGGCTCGAAGACACAAAGAAAAATAAAATGCTTTTCTTTATGTCTTTGCGTCTTCGCGGTGAAAATTTTCTCGTTCTTTTATGCAAATATTCCACTGTTTGCGATTATCCCATCGGCATGTGGTGGCGGGCGGCATAGCGTCCGGTCACATAATGCGATAGTTGGCGTTCGAGATCGGTCAGCAGGCTGCTGGCGCCAAAGCGGAACAGGTCTGGTTTGAGCCAATCATTGCCGAGTTCTTCTTTCATGAGAAATTGCCAGGCCAGCGCCTGTTTGGCGGTTTGGATACCTCCAGCCGGTTTGAAACCGATCTTGTAGCCGGTGCGCTCCAGATAATCACGCGCTGCGCGTACCATCACCAGGCTGTTTTCAAGGGTGGCATTGACAGCTTCTTTTCCCGTGGATGTTTTGATGAAATCAGCGCCCGCCATCATGGCGACCATGCTGGCGCGATAGATTTGCTGTAAGGTAGCCAGATCACCAACGCCCAAAATGGTTTTCATGTGCGCGTTACCGCACGCGGCGCGAAATTGTTGAATCTCAGCGTAGAGCGCGGGCCAATTTCCAGTCAGCACATGATGACGGGTGATGACAATATCAATCTCACGCGCGCCATCGGCCACAGCCTGCTTGATTTCAGCGATACGCTGCGGCATCGGGGTCAGGCCGGTGGGGAAACCGGTTGCCACCGAAGCCACCGGGATTTGCGTGCCTTCCAGGGCCTCGACAGCGTAAGGCACCATCGCCGGGTATACACACACAGCCCCGGTGGTGATAGTTAATGCCTCGGCGCCCAGCGCTTTGAGCAAATCGGGTCGTAAGGGGTAGCGCGCTTTGGCACACAAGCGGCGTACACGCCCCGGGGAATCATCACCGGCCAGGGTGGTCAGATCAATACAAGTAACTGCGCGCAACAACCAGGCTGCCTGCCAGGTTTTCTTCACCGAGCGGCGGGTGGGCAAGGTCGCGGTGCGGCGCTCCACCGCGCTGCGGTTTACCTGTGTCCCGGTCACCCAGTCTAAATCCAGCCTCATGCCGGGGTTACGTTCATGTTCTGTTACCATAAACTACGATCCTTTGTGATAGTGCATTTTTATTTACCAGGATATTCACTACCGTCAACGGAAAATCCTGATCAATTCACATCTTCTCTATTATATCGGGGAATTTCTCTTACCAGCAAGCCAGCTTCGCCCAGAATTGAAACAAGCCAGCTATTTCTCGTAGCTGGCTTGTAATATTTACACCGTCTAACAACAACGAATCTATTCCACCGTTACTGATTTGGCTAAATTACGCGGCTGATCCACATCCAGGCCGCGCAGGGCGGCGATGTGATAGGCCAGCATTTGCAGCGGAATCACGGTGGTCA
>JACNJM010000327.1 GCA_014382605.1 Anaerolineae bacterium | reverse complement strand
CTATTCGGATGGCGATTTCGCATCCCAGGAACCCACCTACCACCCGGTTTCATTCAGCGGGCAGCGAAACACCAACGGCGGAACCCACGGCTCGAACAACGGGCCGCGCTTCTAATCCCTCTCCCCCTCTCCTAATCTGGGAGAGGGGGAACGTTACTTCAATCATGCCCCGTCGAAAATCACAAAAAAACCAGACAGCCCTCGGTAATAAAGCCGGGGGCTGTCTTTGGGTCACAAGCGTTTCGTTTGGGCTGGCGCTTCCGCCACTCACGGTGATCGTGCTCAGCGTGCTGATGGCGATTGTATTGGGGCAAATTGATATCACAGCCCTTGCCGCCGAAGGCTACCTAAATCAGGCCGCCAATAACGGACAGATTGCAGCGCTCTTCACGCCCGAAGTTCAGCGTTGGGGCAACGAGATTGTGGCCTGGAGCCAGCAGCACAGCCTGGACCCCAATCTGGTAGCCACGGTGATGCAGATTGAATCATGTGGGGATGCGCGGGCGCTTTCATATGCCGGGGCAATGGGTCTGTTTCAGGTGATGCCGTATCATTTCGAGTTCGGTGATGATCCATATCAACCGGTGACAAACGCATCCCGAGGTTTAGCCTACCTCAAAAACGCCCTAGATGCGCGCGGCGGAAACGTGAAGTTGGCTCTGGCCGGATACAACGGGGGCATTGCCGGAACCAGCCGCGCCGAAAACTTTTGGCCCGCCGAAACGATCCGCTATGTGTACTGGGGGACGGGAATTTATGCCGATGCGCGGGATGGCAAAGCTCAGAGCGACCGCCTGGATGAGTGGCTGGGGCGCGGCGGCGCCAGCCTGTGCGCCCAGGCCGCGGGGCGTTAGTTTGGCCTTTGATGGGAATTTCATCTTTCTTGCTGACACTCCCCTTCAAACAGGGGCAGCCAAACGGTGAACTGCGTTCCTGCCCCCAGGGTGGATTGAACTTCGATTTCACCCCCGTGGTGGCGCGTGATCCAATAAGCAATCGATAGCCCCAGGCCAAAGCCTTTGCCATCGCCGGTGCGGGTGCGCGATTTTTCGGCGCGATAGAAACGCTCGAAGATATGCGGCAAATCTTCGGAGGGGATGCCGGGGCCAGTATCGACCACGGTAAGGCGGGCTTGCTCTTCAACTTTGCCCAGCGTTACAAGCACTTCGCCCCCCCGGGGAGTGTATTTGATGGCATTCTCTACCAGATTCAGAATCACCTGTTTGAGGCGGTCTCGATCGCCACAGACCAACACCTGATCAAAGTCCCCCAGACGGATGCGAATCCGCTCCTCGGCCAGAACGCGAGCCTGCTGCAAAACTTCCAGCAGCAGCGCATCCAGTTCTACTTTGCCCTGCACCAGCGGCAGTTTCCCCGATTCAACGCGTGCCAGCAGCAATAAATCGCCAATCATGCGCGTCAGGCGGTCTACTTCGCCTTCGATACTCTGCAAGGATTCGTCGTCAGCACAGCCCATGCGCCGCAGCAGATTGATATTACCCTTGATGACGGTCAGCGGTGTGCGCAGTTCATGCCCCACATCGGCCACAAAGCGGCGCTGCATGTTGAATAGATTTTCGAGCCGTCCCAACGTCTGGTTAAAGGCCGAAATGAGCTGCCCGACTTCATCGGCTGGCGGCCCCTGATAGGGGATGCGGCGAGAGAGATCGTCGGCACGTGTAATTTGCAGCGCCACATTGGTTACATGCCCCAGGGAGGCCAGCGCCTGATAGGTGGTCAACGAGACAGCCAGGGCAGCCAGCGCCATGGCGACGACAGTCCCCGCAATCAATACGGTCAGCAATGTTTTTTGCGTAGCCTCCACAATCGCCGTACTTGCTCCAACCTGAAGCGTGCCAATCAAACGATTCCCCACCGAAAGGGGGACGCTTAACACCCGTAAAGGCGCGCCCCCAATGGTTGTTGTGCGATAAACAGGTTGAGCGGGAAGATAGTCGAGGGGCGACATCGGCTCGCGCAGGTGGCTGATACTAGCCGAAGCGAGACGCAAACCCTGGTTGCGCGCCCATAGCTGAAAATAAACATTGGTCGCCAGCTCAACATCTGGCGTAGAGATCATATCCAAACCCCCGACCGCATTTAGTTCTGTACCTTCAATCAAATCGTTGGCCGAAATTGCCAGTAATTCGTCGATTTGATCTACCAGATTAACACTAACCAATTGGTAAACGACAAAGCCAAATACAAGCAGTATCCCCCCCACCAACGATGTATAGAGCAGAGTCAGACGACTGCGTAGCGACATTAGTCGGTTTTGCGCAGTACATACCCCACGCCGCGCACAGTATGAATCAAGCGATCTGCTTCCGTATCTTCCAGTTTTTGGCGCAAATAGCGTACATACACTTCGATAATATTGCTCTCGCCGCCAAAATCATAACCCCAAACCGAATCATAAATCACATCACGGGTGAGTACCTGGCGCGGGTGGCGCATAAAAAGTTCAAGTAGCTCGTATTCTTTGGCGGTAAGGGTAATAATCTGTTCGCCGCGGTGTGCCTGGCGCGTGCCGGTATCCAGGGATAGATCAGAAAATTGATAAACTTTGGGGCGGCTGGAAGGTTGAGAGCGGCGCATCAGGGCGCGGATACGGGCCAGCAATTCATCGAGATCAAAGGGTTTGACCATATAGTCATCGGCCCCCATATCGAGGCCAACGATGCGGTCATTCACGCCATCTTTAGCTGTAAGGATGATAATGGGCACATCGCCACCCGCTCGCAGGCGACGACAGACTTCCAGGCCATCAATGCCGGGCAGCATCAAATCGAGTACAACCAGATCGGGCGGATGATCACGCGCGATTGACAAGCCTGTTTTTCCATCAGTCGCATCAAAAACTTCGTAGCCTTCATACGCCAGGCCGCGGCGCAAAAAGGTAAGAATGCCTTCATCGTCTTCGATTACTAAAATGCGAGCGGTCATTGCATCCTCCGGTCGTGTGGGTCTTTATCGAAATATACCACAGGCATAAAAAAGAAAAAAGGCCGCCAAAATTGGCGGCCTAAGGGTGCTAAAGAACAACAACCTGATTATGCAAGCTCGACAACGCCACCGGCTTCTTCAATTTTAGCCTTGGCATCTTCAGCAGCTTCTTTGCTAACTGCTTCCATAATTTTCGCATCGGCGGTTTCAGCAAGCTCTTTCGAGTCGGAAAGGCCGAGGCTGGTGATCTGGCGGATCACTTTGATAACCTGAATTTTCTTGGGGCCAGCGTCTTTGAGAACTACATCGAATTCGGTTTTCTCTTCAACTTCTTCAGCAGCGGCAACAGCACCACCAACAGCGGCCATAGCAACAGGCGCAGCGGCGGAAACGCCCCATTCTTCTTCGAGCATCTTTACCAGTTCAGCAGCTTCAAGAACAGTCAATTCGCTCAGTTCTTCCATGATTTTTTTCAAATCAGCCATTTTAAAACTCCTTACGATCCTATAATTTGTAGTTCTTTAGGAACTGGCAGGACATTCCCCAGATATAGGGGCAACCCCGTCGATTCCCAAAGAGCGTCATTAATTTACAAGTTGAGAGTCTGTCAGCGACAAAACTCTATTATTTATAATCCAGTTTCAGGCAGCTTCGGGAGCTGTGCCTTTTTCTGAATATGCTTTCAGCACGCCAGCAATCTGACGTCCAGGTTCAGCCAAAATACGAGCGAGCTTGGATGCCGGAGCCGACAAAGTACCCAACAGTTGAGCGCGTACCACAGGTAGTGGCGGCACTTTCGCAAGGGCAACAATTTCAGCCGGTGAAACCAACTGACCATTAAGATAGCCCATTTTGATTTCAACAAAATCAGATTCGTCGGCAAAGTCAACAATTGCTTTTGCCAGGCCTGGCGAATCTTGAAATGCAAATCCAACTGCTGTATCGCCCTGGAAATCTTCTTCCTTGATTTCCATACCCGCTTGTTCTAGCGCGATTTTTGCCAGAGTGTTTTTCACAATATGAAATTCACCACCAGCTTCGCGTATATCGGCACGCAGTTTGTCAAGATCACTCACTGCGAGACCAATATATTTCGTCAGCACCAGAGCACCGCTGCGCCCTATCCAATCAGCATATTGAGCAATTATTTCTTGTTTTTTCTGCTTTGAAATAGCCAAAGAAACGTCCTCCTTTCTTACAAGTTTTGTATCTGCTCAGGCAAAAACCTTTGCAGAAGAAATTCTGAGAAAATAAAAGTCTTTACCTCACGATGAGGTAAAGACTCAATACCCAGAAAAGGGAACCCTATACAGGGAAAGTCTCACCTCGGCAGGAAATTAAGCCATATGGCGCCTGCTGTCTCTGGCGAAGTATGAAAATTAAAAAACTAAGCGTCCACTTCCATCAGGCGGGCCTTGTTCACATCCACGCGGATACCGGGACCCATTGTAGAACTCAGGGTAATTCGACGGATATAGGCGCCTTTTGCAGCCGCCGGTCGGGCTTTCATAACAGCCTGCACCAGTACAGCCATATTGTCTCTCAATTGATCTTCTTCGAAGGAAACTTTACCGATCGGCACATGAAGATTAGCTGTTTTGTCCACACGGAATTCTACACGACCAGCTTTGGCCTCGTTAATCACACCGGGGAGATCCTCACCAGGGACAACCGTGCCTGCTTTGGGGCTGGGCATCAGCCCCCGGGGGCCAAGCACTCGCCCCAAGCGGCCTACCTTGCCCATCATCGCGGGCGTAGCAATGGCTACATCAAACTCGGTCCAGCCATCTTGAATTTTCTTGATGATTTCTTCATCGTCTGCAACTGTATCAGCCCCGGCTTCACGCGCTCTGGTAGCGTCTTCACCCTGCGCAAAAACCAGCACACGGATCGTTTTACCCAATCCATGAGGAAGCACAACAACATCACGAACCTGCTGATCGGCATGACGGGGGTCAACGCCAAGACGGATGTGTAATTCGACGGTTTCATCAAACTTGGCATAAGCAATTTCTTTTGCAAGCCTGATCGCTTTGGCCGGATCGTAGTTTTTATTACGATCTAATTGTTCAAATGCAGCATTAAATTTTTTACCATGTTTAGCCATGATGACTCCTTTGTGGTACAAGCGGATGCAAACATCCTCCCACGAGAGCTACTCTACTACCAAAATACCCATATTGCGGGCAGTGCCTTCGATCTGGCGCATGGCGCCTTCAATGTTAATCGCGTTCAGGTCTTGCATTTTGATTTCGGCAATCTCGCGCACCTGGGCGCGGGTAACCTGACCAACCTTTTCACGATTCGGTACGCCAGAGCCTTTCGGGATTCCGGCTGCTTTAATCAGCAAAGATGCCGCCGGAGGGCTTTTGAGTACGAATTTGAAAGAAGCATCGGAAAAGATACTAATTTCTGCGGGAATAATTTCGCCCATGCGGTTCTGCGTACGAGCGTTATACTCTTTGCAAAATTGCATCAGGTTGATGCCATGCGAAGCCAACGCAGGCCCGATCGGGGGCGCTGGGTTCGCTTTTCCGGCGTGAATTTGAAGTTTTACAACTGCTTTTAATTTTTTGGCCATGCTTTTCTCCTTGGTGGTGTTAGCGGATTTTTCCATCCTCCCACGAGGGTTCTACTTGAACTTTCATTTACATTTTTTCTACTTGCAAGAAATCTAATTCGACCGGTGTTTCGCGGCCAAAGAAATTCACCATCACGCGTACTTTGGCGCGATCCATATCCAACTCGGCAACTCCGCCGTGGAAATCTTTGAAGGGGCCTTCAACAATACGCACACGCTCACCAATGCGGAAAGTAACCTTGATGCGCGGTGCATCAGCTTCCATGCGCTTGACGATGTGCGCCACTTCTTCTGGGCGCAGCGGTATGGGGGTATTCCCCATGCCAACAAAGCCAGTCACCCCAGGGGTATTCCGCACAACATACCATGATTCCTCGGTCAACGCTAAATTGACGATGATATAGCCCGGGAATACGCGGCGTTCAACGGTGCGGCGTTTGCCTTCTTTGACTTCAATTTCTTCTTCAGTTGGCACTACCACATCAAATATGCGATCCTGCATTCCCATCGATTCGATACGTTGCAGCAGGTTGTGGTGGACTTTGTTTTCATAACCGGAGTAGCAATGCACAACATACCAGGCGCGGCCTTCCTCGTCTTCGCCCTCATACTTGGGGGAAGCAGGTTCTGGCTGCGACTCTTCAGCAGGAAGATCAGCCATAACGTCGGCAGCAACTTCATCTACCTCTGTTTCTTCGATAATCTGGTTTTCCTGGTCGTTTTCAGGCATGATACTCATTTCTGGCGATTATAAACCGAGAATTACAACGAAAAGGCGGGAGAACAAATAATCCAACACTCCCAAAAATGCACTCATTCCAAATGTTACGAAGAGCACTACGATGGTCAGATTGATTGCTTCCTGACGAGTGGGCCAGGTTACTTTACGCAGTTCGCCAACTGTTTCGCGGTAAAAACGTGTGATTGCATTTTTACGAGCTGGTCTGTTCTTGTTTGCCACACAATTCTCCTTTTCCGGCGAAAACGCCGTCTCGCAATTGGGACGGCGTGATTTCTCAGGCAGGCGAGGCAGGAATCGAACCCACAACCTACGGTTTTGGAGACCGTTGCTCTACCTAATTGAGCTACTCGCCTGTAAAGTTAGATAGTTGGGCAGTTTCGAAGTTTTCAAACGACCAAACTACCCAACTATTCAACGATTACTATCTCACTTCGCGATGCGGCGTGTGTTTGCGGCAACGACGACAGTATTTGCTCAACTCCAAACGAGCGGAGTCATTGCGACGATTTTTTTCCGTCATATAGTTACGTTCCTTGCAATCTGTGCAAGCCATTGTAACAACGTGACGAACACCTTTCTTGCCAGCCATATAATTTACCTACTCAATGATTTTGGTGACGACACCGGCACCAACAGTTA
>JACNJM010000326.1 GCA_014382605.1 Anaerolineae bacterium | reverse complement strand
AATCCTTCTCTGGACGCAGGCGAATGATCTCAACGCTCGTTGTAATTTCCTCACCGGGGTAGGCGGGAGCCAGGAAGTGGAATTTTTGTTTTAGCCAGTTGGTGCCGCGCCCGGGCAGCTTTGTGCCCAAGATATCCGAAACGGTTCCACCAAGCAATCCGCCCGGAACGATGCAACCTTGTAATCCAATTGATTGCGCATAGACACTATCCAGTATTACTGAGTTTTGTTCTGATACCAATTCGTAATAAGCGAATAAGTCTTCTAGGCTGAATACCCTTGTTTGAGATACTTTGTCTCCTAATTTTAGACCGCGATGACCCTTTGCTCCACCCAGATACTTGGGTGGGGTGTAACAATAATCAGAAAATTTAGCTGCCAAGTCAGGCAGCCAGACAAGGGTATTACCCTCACAGCTCAATTTGCCATCAGGTTGGATAATATTTGTAGTGATCTTGGCTGTATCAGGAGAGGGCAGCTCGATGACTTCCAAATGAACAGTGATCTCTTGACCAACAAAGGTGGGGTTGGGGAAGATCATCTCCTGCGAGATCTGCACCGTGCCTGATCCGGGCAGCAATGCGCCAAGACAACGACCAATGGTGCTGTAAAGCAGCATCCCATGAGCCACTGTCTTACCAAACTTTGTGCGGCTCGAAAACTCAGGGTCAACGTGTATGGGATTGTCATCTCCTGAAAGCTTGGCAAAGAGATCGAATTCTGCTTGTGTGAAGGTTTTGGTGTACGTTGCGGTCTGTCCAACCTCCATCATCTACCCTCCAAACTTATTAAAATGCACCACATCCTCCAGCGCCAACTTCCCTTGCAGCAATGCGGCCAGCTTATATTTATCACCGCGCTGAAAATCTGTGTGGGCATCCAGGGATTGAGTTGGACGCACTTTGGGCTGCTCGTCGTGATGACCTAAGGGAGTAACAGCGATAATCTCAATTTCTGGTGGAATGCCTAGCATTTGATGAAGTGTCTCAGGATCCATCATGGGGTTGCCGAACCAGCGCGTACCCAGGCCGAGTTCCGTTGCAGCAGCCATCAGGTTGGCCATCGCCGCACCAATTGAGCACAGATCCCAATCCCGCACTGTGGCAGCATGTTCGGATTGCGCTAACTCTGTGCGTTGATTACGACAAAGAATGATGAAGCAGGGGGTTGTATAAAATTCGTCATAGAGTTTCAGCAAATGTTCGATGAAAGGCTCTGGTGTCCCCAGAAGCTGCCGGAAAACAAACTCTGCTTGTGTGTCAACTAGATATTCGGCGACTTGGCGAGTGAGAGCTGCGTCGTCTATGACGATTAATTCCCAGGGTTGAGTATTGGCTGGGCTGGGTGCAGCTGTGGCAGCCTGCAGAACGCGCTGGATCAAGTCGCGATCAACAGGATCGGGTTTGTAGCAAATAACTCCCTGGCGTTGTGTGATAGCCTCGAATGCGTTCATATTTGATCTTTAGGTGACAGGCACTTTCAAAAGTGACTTTCACCTAAATAAGAAATCTAATCAGTGTACTGTTTCCTCAATTTGCGTTTGAGAACTTTCCCGGCCGCGTTACGAGGCAGCATGTCCACAAAGGCCGCAGACTTGGGAATCTTATACTTGGCCAGCTTGCCCTGGCAAAACTCGATGATTTCTTCTTCCGCCAATTCCTGGCCTTCTTTCAGCACCACGATGGCCTTGCCAACCTCCTGCCATTTGGGATGGGGAACCCCGATGACTGCTGCCTCAGCGATGGCAGAATGCTCATAAATCACGTTCTCCACCTCGGCGGGATAGACGTTCTCGCCACCGGAAATGAACATATCTTTCCAACGATCGACGATGTAATAATAACCATCCTGGTCATATTTGGCTGCGTCCCCCGAATGCAGCCAGCCATCGACGATTGCTTCTGAAGTTGCCTCGGGCCGATTCCAATAACCCGTGGTGACATTGCCGCCGCGGATGCAGAGCTCGCCGACTTCATCTGCTCCCATGACGTTGCCGTCTTCGTCCATGATGCACACATCGGTATGCATGACGGGCTTGCCTACTGAGCCCGCTTTTTCGACGGCATGTTCGGCGTCGATGATGAAAACCGTTGGTCCAGTCTCAGTCATACCAAAACCCTGTTGGATGGTGATACCTTTTTCGGCGTATTGCCCTATCACCGCTGGCGGCAACGTCGAGCCGCCGCTGGCCCAACTGCGAACATGGGAAAGGTCATATTTTTCGAACTCAGGGTATTGAGCAAGCATCAGATAGATGGATGGCACTAATAATATGACACTGACGCTCCATTCGACCATCAACTGCAAAAATCGCTCTGGATTGAAGGTGCGCATCACGATCAGCGTGCCGCCGGTGTGGAAGATTGGCCCGGCGTACAAACCCAGCCCCCCGGCATGAAATGTAGGCAGCACGTTGAGATTGACATCTTGAGATGAAAGGTCAATGGCCTGTCCCATGCCCACAGCGTTATAGAAGAAATTGCCGTATGTGACTTGCGCTCCCTTGGGACGGCCAGTTGTGCCAGATGTGTACAGGATGGCCCAGGTGTCGGAGTATTTCAAATTGGGAAAGTCTACGCCCGCGGGAGAACCAGACGTCAACGCCTGCTCGTAGGTGTACTCACCTTCAGGTGCTTTTTTGTCCATAACGACATAATATTCGCAGTCGATTTGTGAGCGTAACTCATCAACGGCCTCAGCAAACTCCGGCTCATAGATCAGCGCAAGCGGGGTACAGTCATTGAGAATGTACTCGAGCTCTGGGGGGGCTAAGCGCCAGTTGAGCGTGTTGAGGATAGCGCCCATCTTGCCACAAGCAAATAAGATTTCGAAATAGTCTGAACTGTTGGCGGCCAGAATTGAGACGCGATCACCTTTCTTTATGCCCAAATTATCTTTCAAGAAGCTGGCAAAGCGATTGGCGCGTTCGTTGAACTGGGCATAAGTGAATTGTCTATCTGTGTGCGCATCGACGATGGCGATCTTGTCAGGGGTGCGTTCAGCGTAGCGTTTGATCCAGTCGAAGTGAAACATGGTTGTACTCCTACGAAGTACGCCTGGCGATGAATCACCAGGCTATGATACATCGCCGGATGAATCCGGCTCAAACCCGATTTATCGGGTGCGGGTTGGGTGTGAATGTGTTCAAGCTTATCACCAAACTCTATAACAGCCCTTCAATGATCTCGCCCCAGTGATCGAAAATGGAGAGATGCCCACCCCCGGGCAAGAAATGAGGGATGGTCTCAGGGATCAGACTCTCCAGGTAGCGACCCATTTGGGGCGGGATAGCAGGATCTTCTTCCCAATACCAAAGGTGAACGGGCACTTGAATATCAGCTGGGTTGAATCCCCAAGGAGACAGTAACACTTTGACCTCGCGCGCCCAACCCCGAGCCCCGTTGCGAGTGGCCTCAGGCACGCGCAGCTTTACACCTTCTCGAATCTCAGGCCGAGCGAGAACCTCTTTATCCGCATCAGACATGATCAGCGCCATGGCGTCAACGGCTTTCTCGGGATCGGTTTTCTGGGAATTGGCCTGTATAGCCAGGAGCGGCCGCAGCAGCCACTCGGGCCAGGTACTCATTTTGAAGGCAGCCCGCCAGGTATCGCTGATGCCCTCGTATGCGTTTGGCCGATCGAAGGGAGCTGACCCACTCACCAGGGCAGCTTTTGTAATGCGCTCGGACAATTTGTATGCACACGCGCAGGTGTAGGGTCCGCCAGCGGACACCCCAAAAATGCCAAATTTGTCGATGCCCAGAGAATCGGCCAGCTGTGCAATGTCATCGGGGAAATCTAACAATTTGCGTTTGGGCTGAAAATCTGAGAAGCCATAACCAGGGCGATCTGGAGTAATCACGCGCACGCCTAAGTTTTCGACGATGGACTCATCGGGATGACGCATCAAGCGCGAGCTGGGATTGCCGTGGATGAAGAATACGACTTTCCCAGAGAGATCCCCGTGCTCTGTATACGCCTGAGTACGCCCATCCTTCAGTTGAGCAAACTTGTCTTCAAATGTCATAATCCGCTCCTTTCTCGCGTGGGTGTGAGAAAAAGATTTACCACGAAGTACACGAAGGGGCACCAAGATTCAAAAAAAAATTAATTTTTAGTTTACCCCCGTTGTGTTTCTTAGTGCCCTTCGTGGTTGGATTCATTTTGCCCGGAAGGCCAGGAATGTTCTTTTCTCGTCGCCCTCACCGCGCTCGATAAATTCAGCCTGCAGCGGCGTGCCGATCTTTATTTCCTCAGGGTTGGCAGCATCAAGCCCCAAGATTTGGGCGCTGATTTTGACGCCATCGTCCAATTCGACGACCCCGGCCACATAGGGTTTATCGCGGCCATAACCTTCGTTGATCATCGCCGTAGGCGCAATATAGATTGACGTGAAGGCAGCTAATTTCGCTTTGCCGTCCAGCTCTACCCATTCAAGTTGGTCATCATAACAATCAGGACAAATCGCGCGCGGCGGCAAGAAATTTGCGTCGCAGTTGGCGCAGTGCGAGCCCATGAGTTTCTTTTCGTTCAGGTATTGATCGAAGGATGCGGCGGTAAATGCCCGCTTCGTTGTTGTCGACTTTGTTGCAGTCATCTTAGTTTCTCCTCTCGTAAACATGAACGACACAGGTGCCGCCGGTGCCGCCGACGTTGTGGCTTAATCCTAAGGGGATATCGCCTGCAACCTGCCGTTCGTCCGCCAGACCGCGCATTTGTTTAAAAATTTCCACAGCTTGACCGGCGCCGGAAGCGCCAACTGGATGCCCTTTCGATTTCAACCCACCGGATGTATTGATCGGTTTGGCGCCATCGCGTGCGGTAACTTGATCTTCAGCAGCTTTGTAGCCATCACCAGGGGCGAAGAACCCCAAATCTTCTGTGGCAACGATTTCTGCAATTGTGAAGCAATCATGTACTTCAGCTACGCGGATATCGTCCGCGGTCACGCCAGCCATGGCGTAAGCTTCTTGGGATGCCAAGCGCGCGGCGGCGATGCTGGTCAGGTCATCACGATCGTGCAGAGCAACATCCGAAGCCTGTCCAGACCCAATGATGTGGATGGGGTGATCGGTGAACTGGTTGGCTATTTCTTCAGATACCAACAATAATGCCACGGCCCCATCGGTGATTGGTGAGCAGTCGAAAAGGCGCAACGGCCAGGCGATCATTGGATTGGCGCGGGCATCGTGCAAGTAATCCCAGTGATCGCTCCAGGTGGGTACAGGTTTGCCCTTTTTCTTAGCTGAAGCGATGCGTCCCTGCATCCAATCGGGGATGGTGACACCAAACTGAGCGTTCGGGTTGAGCGCACCATTTTCGTGATTTTTAATGGCCACATTCATCAGGTGCTCAGGCTGCATGCCATATTTGTGCATATAGGCTGAGGCGATGGCGGCGTAGAAACCGGGGAATGTAAATCCAGCCGGAACCTCGAAGAGGGTGTCGGCTGCCGCGGCCAGCGTATCGGTAACTTCGGCGGTGGGCAGGTTAGTCATCTTTTCGATGCCGCCAACTAAGGCGATATCATATAGCCCAGATGCGATGGCCAGGATGCCCTGCCGCAAGGCAACACCGCTGCTGGCGCAGGCATCCTCGATGCGTACCGCCGGGCGAGGTGCTAAACCTGCGACGTCGGCCATGATCGGGGCAGTATGGCTTTGGGCCTCGAATAAGTCGCTGGAGAAATTGCCAATGTAGATGGTTTCGATGTCGGCAGGGTTGAATTCTTTATCTACCGATTTGCGCATCGATTGGAAAGCTTCGACGAACAGATCTCGGCTGCTTTTATCTGAAAAAGCGCCAAATTTGCTCATCCCTGCGCCGACCACGGCTACACCGCGATTGAGTTTCTTTTTGCTCATGTTGATGGTCTCCTTGTGATTGTTAGGACACGGATTGCTCGGATCAGCACGGATAAATAAATATCTCAGTGTTAATCCGCGTCTATCCGTGACTCCACTGAAAAAACTACTAAACGAGGACTTCCGGCGGAAAACATACTTGGTGAATTTTTGTAGTAGAGTCATCCGTGTACAAGTAGTTTTTATTATTTTTCTAAAAACTGTTCTCTCAATTCTCTCTTCAATATTTTACCCATTCCCGATAACGGCAGCGCATCCATGACCTCAACGCTCTTGGGGACTTTATAGCGGGCAAGATGCTCGCGCATGTGATCCATCAAATCTTCTTTGAAAGCTTCCTCACCGGGTTTGAGCACTACGCAGGCCTTGCCGACCTCGCCCCATCTTTCGTGAGGTATGCCAATCACGGCACACATATGCACGGCATCGTGTTTGTAGAGAGCGTTCTCGATTTCAGCCGGGTAAACATTCTCTCCACCGGAAATGAACATATCTTACACCCGGTCTCGCACATAGAAATACCACTCATCATCGTACTCAACGATATCCCCAGTGTGGAACCAGCCGTCGTCATCCAAGACAGCCGATGATGCTTCGGGGTTTTTCCAATAGCCAGAGAACCCCGAAGGGCCTTTGAGAATGAGTTCGCCCGGTTGATTAGGACCGAGAGGCTGATTGTTCTCGTCCACAACTCGCACATCCACGAAATAATTTGGCCGCCCAATGCTGCCTGCTTTACGGACAGCGTCTTCGGGGGGCAGGGCAAATAATCCAGGACCGAACTCAGTCATGCCGAAACCTTGCTTGAAGCGGATGCCTTTTTCGGCAGTGTACTTCTCCACCAGGGGAACTGGCAAGGGTGCTCCGCCGCTGGTGCAGAAACGCAGGCTGCTCATATCCGCAGTTTCCCAGTTGGGAGCCTGGGTCAGTATCTGGTACATGGTCGGTACCCCGGCGAAAATCGTCACCCGCTCCCGCTCGATCAATCGCAGCACCTGGGCCGGGTCAAACTGGCGCAGCAGGATGGTCGTCCCGCCGAAGATGACCTGGGGC
>JACNJM010000324.1 GCA_014382605.1 Anaerolineae bacterium | reverse complement strand
AAGAGAAGTGTAAACACAAACGTTTTCACGCAAAGGCGCCAAGTCGCCAAGAAATGAGCGCGAAAAACAGCTTTGCGGCTCTGCGTCTTTGCGTGAGATGTGTTCATACGACTATTGACCCGTACATTTTTTATGCTTTTCTCTGCGTTCTTGGCGTTCTCTGCGGTGAAATTGCTTTTCTGTTTCGACTTTAAGAATGCCCTGCTTAGGGGGATGGTATGTATTCAAACTTATATTGTATACTTTATCTTGTTGGCTAGATTGGATGCTACAACAAGTGAACCTCGGTTAGCGTACCGCTGCATAGTCGTTGAATCGCGTATGGGGTGAAACTTTACAAGACAAATTCTATTGCCAGGTGCCACGATGACCGAAACGCAAGATCAATTGTCCTATTCTCAAAAACGACAATCTATAGACGCGGCCCTGGCGCAGTTGCGCCAACGTGCAGAAGCCGCGCTCAATGGACAGACAATAGACCCTGAAACTCTCACACATGCAGAGATTGAACATCTATTTCGGGAATTATTACTCCATCAAATCGAATTAGAAGCCCAGAACGAAGAACTAATCTCTGCCCGCGCGATGATCGAGGCTGAACATCGTCGCTATCAAGAATTATTTGAGCAAGCCCCCGATGCCTATTTGGTTACCAGTCTGGAAGGTGTCATTCAAGAAGCCAATCACGCCGCGCTCGCGTTGTTTCAAGTATCACATAAAAAGTTGATAGGGAAACCCCTGGCGGTTTTCATTGCTGAGGCCGGTCGGCGCGAATTCCGTGCCCAGGTCAATCGACTGGCAAACGCTGAACTTGAAAAAGTGTCGAATTGGGACCTTGAAATTTTTCGTCGAGGCGATGACGCCGTACTCCCGGTATCGGTCAGTCTTGTGCTTGCGCAGGATCCAGAGAAAGGCGTTTCTGTGCTGCGCTGGTTGTTCCGAGATCAGAGCCATTATAAACAGGCGGCCACAGCGCTGAAACACAAGACGGATGAACTGCTTCGAACCAATGCCCTGGTGACAGCCTTGAGCCAGGTCGCTGCCAGTATCGATGCCGCAGCCTCTCCAGATCAGGTGATGAGAACATTGGGGGAGGCGCTGCGATTGCATGATATTGTCAGTTTTGTTGCGCTCCTTGATGAAGAAAAACGCGTCTTTAAAATTCGGTATACGTCTATCGCATCCAAAGCGCTTAAGGCTGCTGAAAAATTGGCCGGTTTACAAGCGGATGGTTTTGAACTCCCCTTCGAGCGGCTCCCATTCCATGCAACTCTCCTCGAAGATCAACAGGGAGTGTATGTTAAAGACCCCCTTGAGATCACATCGGCTGTATTGCCCGGATTTCCGAGTACGATACTGAAAAGAATACTCAAACTGTCTGGCCTCGATCCCGAATCCGCACTACTCTATCTTCCGTTGACCATGCAAGAGAGCGTAATTGGCACTTTAGCGATATGGGGGCCAGGGTTGCGGGAGTGCGATATCCCTACCTTGTCGATTTTCGCCACGCAAGTATCCGGGTCGCTCCAGGTTGCTCATTTGCATGAACAGCTTAGAGCCAAAAGAGTGGAAGAACAAGCCAGTTTATTGCGCTTGTCGCGGGCCTTTCTGGATGAGAACTCCCCGCAAGGGATACTGGATATTGCGGTTGGCGAAACTGCTCGCGCTCTGGATGTAGAACTGGCTGCCATCGCATTGATTGACCCGGGAGGAAAAACCTATTCCGGGCGGGCTGGGGTAAATTGGCCTTCGGAAATATTACAGTATGCTCAAGGAATCTCTTTGGACGCGGATACCGGCTTGAGTTTTGCCATCCGTGAACGCACCCCCATTGTCATTCCAGACGAAAGTCGAGAAACTCGTTTCGGCACTCCGCTCTGGGCGGAACAGATGGGCATTATTTCGTCCATCATTATGCCGATGATGGTGGGTGAAAAAGCGGCTGGGGGCTTGATTGTCAATAGCCGCACGCGCCGCGATTGGAATGAAGACGAAGTCCGCTTGCTTTCCCTGATTGCCAATATGACTGCCCAGGCGTTAGCGCGCGTCAATCTGGCGCAAGCGCAGGATAACCGGCTGAAAAAACGCACGGCTGCGATCCGATTATCCCAACATCTGTTAAATACCCTCGAATGGCAAGCCGTACTTGATCGGGTGATCGAAACACTCGTAGATATCTATCAGCCGGACTTTTGCAAGATTCTCGCGCATGACGAGACGGGTGATGATTTGTCTTTGGTAGCGGGGCAGGGATGGCAGCCTGAGAATATGGGGCGCCGCGTACCTGCCGGCGTTGAATCACAGGCTGGATATACACTGGTATCCAAGACCCCCGTTGTCGTCGAGGATTTCACCCAAGAAACTCGTTTCCATGCCCCGGCGCTCTTAAGGGAGCATGACGTTCAGGCGGGTATCAGCGCGCCGATGTTAGCGGGAGACAGAGCCATCGGTGTCGTGAGCGTACATTGGCGCCGCGCCCAGCATTTCTCAATAGAGGCGATAGAGATTCTGGAGTTAGTGGCCAATCTCTCCGGGCAGGCGCTTGAGCGAGCGCGGTTGTTCGAAGCCGAGCGCATTGCCCGGCAGCAGGCTGAAACCCTGCGTCAGGCCGGTGCGGCGGTCCTTGCTACCCTCGACCATACCCAGACTATCGAGCGCATTCTAGAGCAGTTGGCTTTGGTGGTCCCTTACGATAGCGCTTCGGTGCAATTGTTGACAGAGAACGGAGATCAACAATTCCTGAAAATTGTCGGCGGGCGCGGCTGGCAAAATCCGCAGGATGTTATCGGGATGACATTTCCGGTGCCGGGCGATAATCCCAACACGGTCGTTTTGGAAAACGGCCGCCCGCATATCGTTCAGGACATTGCACAAGAATACCGCGTATTCTCGGAAGGCCCTCACAGTCATATTCACTCCTGGTTGGGCGTGCCCTTGATCACTCAAGAACGATTAATTGGCATGTTAACCATCGACAGTACGCAACCGCATCGGTATCGTCAAGAACATGCTGATCTGGTTGCTGCATTTGGCGATCAGGTGGCGATTGCTCTGGAGAATGCCCGCCTTTTCGCGGATACTCAACGGCAATTGAATGAGCTATCCCTCCTGAATGAAATTTCCCTGGCGATCAGCATGGCGCGGAGCGAAGGTGAACTGCTCACCAGCATCAAGGGTATTATCAGTCGAGAATACATAAACGATCATTTTTGTATCACCTTAATCGATCCTCAGGCGCGCATATTTCGCCCCATTTGTTATTATCCGGATTCTTTGGCTGAGCACTTTGATCGAGATTTTCCGATTACTCAGGGTGTCATGGGACAGGTGGCTGCAACCGGAAAACCGCGCCGGATTAGCGATGTAACTCAGGAAGCGGGGTATGTGAAAACGCCCGATAATATGCGCTCCGAGTTATGTGTGCCGTTGAAGATCGCCGAAAGGGTAATTGGGGTCATCAATGTCGAAAGCCGAAGTGTGGCCGCGTTTTCCAAGGATGATGAGCGTTTATTGATGACTCTGGCGGGCCAATTGGCAACGGCGCTGGATCGCTTGCATTCAGAGCAGGCCGTCAGGCAGTCGGAGATCCGTTATCGAAGCCTTTTTGATGGCGTCCCGGTGGGGCTGTTTCGCTCAACGCCGCAGGGCCAGCTCCTGGATGCAAATCAATTTCTTGTCAAGATGCTTGGGTATCCAGATCGTGAATCATTCTTGAACTCGAATGTTGGGAATCTCTATGTTAATATCGAAGATCGCCAGCACTGGAAAAAATTGATTGAAGCTGAAGGGATGGCGCAAGATTTCGAAGTTCAGGCGCGGCGCTATAATGGTGAAATTATCTGGGTGGAGCATAGCTCGCGGGTTGAATTCGATCAGGAAGGCAATGCCCTTTTCTACGAGGGGAGTGTCATTGATATTACGAAGCGCAGGGAGGCCGAAGTCGAAATTGAGCACCTGGCGCGCTTCCCCGAAGAAAACCCCAACCCGGTCTTGCGGGTTTCTGCGGATGGACGCATTCTCTTTGCCAACCAGGCCGGGTTGCCTGTGCTCAAAACCTGTGGTTGTGAGCTGGGCGATCCGCTGCCTGTGAAAATGCTGGCCCTGGCATTAGACGCTTTTGAAAAAGGGGCGGCGCAGGTCGCTGAAATCGAAGTCGGCGAGCAGGTTTTCCTGTTCACCCTGGCCCCAATTACCGAAGCTGGATATGTGAACTTGTACGGGCGCGATATCACCGACCGCTATCGGGCCGAGAAAGCCCTGCAAGAAAGTGAAGATCATTACCGCTCTCTGGTCGACACCGCCCCCAATGCCATCCTTGTGGTCGATGACCGCGGCACAATCCAGCGTATCAACCGAGTAGCCACTGAGATTTTTGGTTACCAGCCTGAAGAATTGATCGGCCAGCCGGTCGAGGTCTTTCTGCCGGGGTCTTTCAGAGAGCGGCATATAGCGCACCGCAAGGATTACAACGCCAATCCCAAAACCCGCCTGATGGGAGCAGCCATGGAGTTGATGGCCTTGCGCAAGGATGGCCGCGAGTTCCCGGTCGAGGTCAGTCTTGCTCCGGTGAATACCCAGGCGGGCATGCTGGTCACGGCAATTGTGCGCGATATCAGCGAGCAGCAACGCGCCCGGCAAGAGATTGACCTGTTGTTCAGCGCCACTCGGGCGATCAGCGAAGCGCCTGATTTTCAATCGGCATTGCAGGTCGCGTTGGCGCTGATCTGTGAAAAAACAGGCATGAGTTTTGCCGAAGTTTGGATCCCAAATCATGAAGGCACGCTCCTCGAAACCTACCCGGCCTGGTATCAACGCGCCGATCAGGGTGATCATTTCCGCATTGCAAGCGCGGCGTATACGTTCCCGCCGAATATTGGATTGCCCGGCAGGGTTTGGGCCTCGAAGCAGCCGGAATGGATTCAAGATATTCGACAACACACGACAGATACGTTTTTGCGCGGTCAAATCGCGGCCAGCTCAGGCCTCGGATCTGTCTTTGGCGTGCCGATCATCGAGGGAGACCAGGTCTTGGCTGTTGCGGTTTTCTTTATGGCGACGATCTCTTCAGAAGATCAGCGCTTGCTTGAATTGCTCTCAACGCTGGCCACACAACTGGGCACTGCCCTACAACGAAAATTAGTCGAAGATGAGATTCACAACAACTATCAACAGCAGCAGGTTGTAAATGCGCTGTTAAATACATCTCTATCGGACGCGCCGCTCCACGAGCAATTAGGCCGTGTGCTGGATGATCTCCTCGAAATCCCGTGGTTTACGTTCGAGTCGGTTGGGGGCATCTTTTTAGCCGAGGGCCAACAACTGCGCTTGGCGGCGCAGCGCAATCTGCCCGCTGAATTGCAGGCCCAGTGCGCGCAGGCAGCTTTTGGGCAGTGTTTATGCGGCCGGGTGGCTGCCAGCGGAAAACCCTATTATTGTGGGCATGTCGATGAACTGCACGAACTGCGCTACGCAGGCATGAGCGACCACGGCCATATTATTATTCCCATCCAGTCGGGGCAAAAACTGCTGGGGGTCTTGATGCTTTATCTTCAGGCAGGCGATCGCCAGGATGAGGGCGAAATGGAGTTTCTGAATGCGGTTGCTCATATCCTTGCCGGTATGATCGAGCGCAGCCAGACTGCCTCTGAGAGTCGTAAACTCTCGAGCGTTGTCGAACAAACTGCCGACGCGGTGATCATTACCAATAAAGACGGTATCGTGCAATATGTCAACCCGGCATTTGAAGAGATCACCGGATTTGCTCCTGAAGAAATATTGGGCCAAACCCCGCGCGTGGTACGCTCACAGGCGCATGATCAGGCGTTTTATGAAGCGTTGTGGAATACTATCCTGTCGGGTGAAGTTTTCCGAGATACGCTCATCAACCATAAGAAGAGCGGCGAACTCTTCTATGTTGACCAGACTATTACCCCGCTGCTGAATTCCCAGGGTGAAATTACCCAGTTTGTTTCTACCTGGAAAGACATCACCGGGCGTGTCCAGGCCGAAGAAGAAATCCGTCGCCGGGCGGCATATTTGCAGGCGCTACATGCCATTGATACTGCCATATCGGGCAGTGTTGATTTAAAAGTTACCCTTAGTGTCTTGCTCGATCAAGTCATCAAGCAATTAAGTGTGGACGCGGGAAATATATTACTTTATGATGCAAAAACACAAATGCTGGAATTCAGTATGCAAAAAGGCTTTTATACGCGCGCCTTACAATATACGCAATTGCGTTTTGGTGAGGGCCATGCCGGGCAAGCAGCATTACAAAAGGAAATTATACACATCCCCAATCTTCAGCATAAGCGGAAAGGGATTTTGCAGTCGCCCCTGCTGCGTGATGAAAAATTTATTGCCTACTATGGTGTGCCGCTAATCGCTAAAGGCCGGGTGCTGGGTGTATTGGAAATCTTCCACCGCTCCCCGTTGGAGCAAAATACAGAATGGATGGGATTGTTGGAAGCGATGTCCACTCAGGCAGCGATAGCAATTGATAATGCCAATCTCTTCAATGATCTACAGCGTTCTAATATTGATCTTGCCCTGGCCTATGATTCTACGCTGGAAGGTTGGGCGAAAGCCCTTGAACTCCGCGATGAAGATACCGAGGGCCATACCCGCCGTGTGACAGATTTGACGCTAAAACTTGCCCGGAAAATGGGCGTCTCCGGGGTTGATTTGGAGCATATCCGCCGGGGAGCGTTATTGCATGATATTGGTAAAATGGGCATCCCCGATGGTATCTTACTTAAACCGGGCAAATTGACTGAAGAAGAATGGGATGTGATGCGCAAACACCCGGTTTACGCTTACGAACTGCTCTCTCAAATTCCGTATTTAAGGAATGCGTTGGATATCCCTTACTGCCATCATGAGAAATGGGATGGCAGCGGCTATCCGCGCGGGCTAAAGGGGGCAGAAATTCCTCTGGCAGCGCGCATCTTC
>JACNJM010000200.1 GCA_014382605.1 Anaerolineae bacterium | reverse complement strand
AAAGAATATTAATACGATCGCCTCTTCTGAGAATTGGCTGGCCATAGAAAAATGCGGGCAAAGTGGGGACTTTCCAATCCGAAGCGAATTTATCCGCCTGGATGGCAGCCTGGTTCCGGTTGAAATCACACAGGAAGTTCAACACCCTGATGGTGAACAAGCTGTCCAAATTCTTGCGGTCGACATTAGCGCGCATGTAGAAAAAGAGCAATCGCTGATTTCACAATCCAATTATTTGCGGCAACTTAACAATATCGCGATCATTGCCGCCGGAGTAAGCAGTTTTAACGATATGCTGCAGGCGCTAGCCTTTCACCTGGGGGAGCTTTTTGACGCGGATGCCTGCTATCTCACGCTGTGGGATGAAGAAACGCAGACGACTCAACCGGTAGCAGCCAACCAAAAAATGAAGAAAACCAATCCGAGCATGGATGCGATCAAGGGGCAGCAAACCATGACTGCCGCAGTGCTGCAAGCAGAGAATACGCTGATCGCAGCAGATACGCGCAATTCGCCCTATATTGATCCAGCCATCGCGGCGCAATTTCCACCACATACCGCGATGGGGCTGCCGTTGATTGTAAATGAACAAAAACTTGGGGCCGCAATCATTGGTTTTGAAATCGGTCATATCTTCACCGATGAAGAAATCTCCCGCGGCGAACAAGTAGCCGCGCAAATTGCGCTGGCAATCGCCCGGGCAAAGTCTTTTTCCGATGCCCGGGAAAGCGCTAAAGCGCTCAGCCAACGCAATTCCGAGCTATCGATCTTGTATCAGGCCAGCCAGGTGATTGGTTCAGCGCTCCTCCTCGATGATGTGCTCAATGAAGTTGCCCAAATTCTCAGCAACGCCCTGTTGTCCAGCGGCTGCTCAATTTCCTTGTGGCATCCAGAAGAAGGAATTGCTGAAACACTGTTCGACTTTAGCCAGAAATTCCCGGAGCATACAGAAAAAAGCGGGACAATTTACCGCCTGGAAGATTATCCAGCCACGCGCCAAGTGCTGGAAACCGGCCAGCCGTCCAGCATGAGCCTAAATGATCCCCTGCTGGATCCCGCCGAACGCGCTTATATGCAAAAAGAAGAAATTACCTCACTACTGATGCTGCCCCTGATTACCGGGCAGCGCATATTAGGGTTAGTTGAGGTGTATGAGGAAACTACATTTCGCGAATATATCCAAGACGAAATTCAACTGGCGCAAAGTTTGTGCGCTCATGCAGCCGCCGCGATTGAAAACACGCGTTTGTTGCAAGATTATCAAAATCTAACCGACGAGCTTGAACAACGTGTGACACAACGCACATTAGAACTGGAATTACGTGTTTCTGAAGTTGAGCAACTCAACAGCGCAATGAGCAATTTGCTCGAAGACGTGCAAACTGCCAATCGGATTCTGGAAATAACTACCCTGCAACTTCAGGAAGCCAATCAGGAACTGGAATCTTTCTCGTATTCTGTATCACACGACTTGCGCGCTCCGCTACGCCATATCAACGCGTTTACCCAATTATTGCTCGATCGCGATCATGAAGATATGGATAAAACATCGTTGCGCTTTCTCAATAATATTGCCGCATCTAGTGACCGCATGAGTCAGCTGATTGATGATTTGCTCAAATTCTCACGTACCTCGCGCGCCGAAATGGAATTGCGGGCTGTAGACTTCAACTCTTTGATCGAAAAACAGGTTGAAGAGATTGGCTTTACAGTCAAGGACCGCGTGATTGATTGGCAAATCGGCATCATGCCGGTAGCCCAGGCCGATCCGGCGCTGATGCGCGTGGTGTGGAGCAACCTCATCGCCAATGCTGTGAAATACACTGCATTGGAAGAAAATGCCCGCATTGAAATCGGCAAAGATATGGACGAAACCGGGGAGTTCTATCATTTTTACATCCGCGATAATGGCGTTGGCTTTGACCCTAAATATGCCGACAAGCTGTTTGGCGTATTCCAACGGTTGCACCAACGCGACGAATTTGATGGAACCGGCATTGGCCTGGCAACGGTCCGGCGCGTAATTCATCGTCACGGCGGGCGCGTGTGGGCAGAAAGCGAATTGGGTCAGGGGGCAACATTTTATTTTTCGCTGCCTGTTGAAGCGCTATAACTGGCTTGGTTTTCATTCCCTGCTTAATTTTCTTCGCCTTGCCAGCCCTACTATCCTTGATTACAATCGCGGCAAGTTATGATTAGCGATCCCAACTTCTCTCGCCGTGATTTTCTCAAACTCAGCGCGCTCTCGCTCGGAGGGTTGGCTTTGAGGGGTTTCCCCCCGCCATCCGAGGAACAAGATCATAACCCGCTGCGCGTAGGCCGTATCACTGTGGATCGGCAAGCCGCGATCTATGAGGAGCCGCGTTTTCACAGCGGTATCGTGCGCTGGTTGCTGCAAGACGAACTGATAAATCTCTATTATCCGCTCACACCAGTGGAGGGGCCACCCTACAACCCCTTGTGGTATCGCGTCTGGGGTGGCTATTTGCACAGCGCGTATGTGCAACCCATCGAGTTTCGGTATCACAAACCGCTCATGGCTGTCCCCGAAAGTGGGCAACTCGCCGAAGTCTCCATTGCCTATACGCAGGCCTATAGCTATTCGCAACACGCAGGCTGGGCTCCCGGCTACCGACTATATTTCGAAACCACCCATTGGATCACAGATATTGTCACCGGGCCGGATGGCGAAGCCTGGTATCAACTTACTTCGGAATTAACCGATTATCTGGTCTATTATGTATCCGCATCACATATGCGCCCGATCCCCGATGAAGAGATCACCCCCCTCTCGCCCGAGGTGCCTTTCGGGGAAAAGCGGATCGAGGTTTCGCTTCAGGGACAGTATCTTACCGCCTTCGAATGGGATCAACCCATCTATCGCGCCCGTATATCGTCCGGCGCGGGCAGCACGCCCGTTCCGCGTGGATTCCAGACGCCGCGCGGCGAGTTCCACATTACATCCAAATCCCCCTCCAAACATATGGGCGGCGTGCAGGCATCCGGCGCGCCGGATGAGTATATTCTCCCCGGTGTACCGTGGACGAGTTTTTTCATCTTCGAAAGCGGCGTGGCCTTCCACGGCACTTTTTGGCACAGCAATTTCGGTCTGCAAATGAGTCACGGCTGCATCAACCTGAACAACAAAGATGCCAAATGGCTCTTCCGCTGGGTGACCCCGGCCTACGATGCGCCGATCGCCGACCGCAGCGACTGGGACGTGCGCGGATACGGCACGCTGGTGGTCATCGAATAATCAGACTTGTATGATCGCATTTGCAATAGTAGAATTGGGAGCCTATCGTAAGACATATACATCTGGGGTCGTCACAATAATTGACTGCGAAGCAGAATAAAAAACTATGGCAATAAATTTTTCTCGTCGTGATTTCCTAAAACTCAGTGCGCTGGCCGCCGGTTCACTGGCCTTCGTGCCGCGCGACGAGCGAAGCGAATGGATTCCCGAAGGGGAAAATTTCCCGGAAGATATACTTGGCGTAGCACGTGTGGGCACGAAAGAAATTAACGTTGTCAAAAGCCCGGAGTATGGCGCCGAAGCGGTGAAACAACACTACCGAGATGAGTTGATTCCACTATTTGAAGAGATTATTGAACCCGAAGACTGGCACAACTCACCGCGCTGGTATCGCACTTTCGGTGGCTACGTACACAGCACTCATCTTCAGCGTGTAGATGGCCGCCGCCTGAACCCGATTTTACCCTGGATACCCGAGGAAGGTTGGCTGGGCGAAATCACTGTACCCTTCACACGCGCCTACCGTGACACCTATACCTATGGCTGGGTGCCACTCTACCGGCTCTATTATCAATCGGTACACTGGGCTACCGCAGTCGAAGAAGGCCCGGATGGCCAGCCCTGGTATCGCCTGGAAGATGAATTGCTCAAGGTGGAATACCATATCCCCGCACAACACATGCGCATCATTCACCCCGATGAGCTGACCCCTATCTCGCCGCACGTCCCCTGGGAGCAGAAACGCATTGAGGTTTCTATCCAGGATCAGGCCATGATCGCCTACGAACATGACGAAATTGTGCTAAAAACCAAAGTTTCAACCGGCATTCCTACCGCCGGAGGCACTGCCAACGGCATCCCCACGGCAACCCCCACCGGACGCTTTAATATTTCAGTAAAGATGCCCTCCAAACACATGGGCGACGGCAAAATGACGGATGATATTCACGCCTACGAGTTGCCCGGCGTGCCCTGGGTTTCTTTCTTTGATGAAAATGGAGTTGCTTTCCACGGCACCTACTGGCACGATAATTTTGGCTACAAAATGAGCCACGGCTGCGTGAATATGCTCATGGAAGAAGCCAAATGGCTTTATCGTTGGGTATTGCCTGAAACCGAATTCTCCGCCTGGGAAACGCGCGGCTATGGCACACGCGTGCATGTCTTTTAGCTCACTTCACTTCAGCAATCACTTCGCCCATCGGAGCCAGATCGTAGCCCGGCAAGGCGGCCACCATCGTCCGAAATTCGCTATCCGCTAGCAAATCCATCAGCGGGGCCAACAGTTCACTATCGGCATATTCCAGGGGGATGACCAGATCGTAACGCTCTTTGAAGAGGGGAATAAAATCAAGCGCCAACGCCTGCGCAGCAGCCGCAATCGCCAAACCACAATCGGCCCGGCCCGAAGCCACTGCCGCGGCTACAGTTAGATGAGTATATTCTTCTTGTGGATAGCCTGGAATTGATTCCGGAGAGATGCCCAATTGATGAAGTTGGTAATCCAGTAAAATGCGGGTTCCAGCCCCGCGCTGGCGGTTCACGAAGCGAAGCTCGGGGTTGGTCAGATCGCCCAGGGTATGGATTCCTTTCGGGTTGCCACGCGCCACCACCAAGCCTTGCTCCCGCCCCACCAACGCCACCACGCGCACCGGCACATCGGGTAGATATTCCCGAATATAGGGCAAATTATATTCGCCGCTCTCCACATCCAATAAATGCGATCCGGCAAAATGCGTCTCGCCGCGCCGCAAGGCCACCAGCCCGCCCAGGCTGCCCACATTGGCCGAAGTCAGACGACGCTGGCGCGCGGCCAAAAATTGCGCCATCACATCCAGGGTCATATCGTGCGAACCAATCGCAAATATAGTCTGCTCAATTTCGCCCGGTGAACGGTATAAGCGCACGCGTACCGCGTCGCCAGCGGGGATGCCCTGTGAGCCGCGCGGCACAATCACTATGCCATCGGCGCGCACCAACGAGGTAATTACCCCAGAGCCGCGCGCCAGTGGCGCCGCCAGGGTTTTCTCGCCCACCTTGCCAACTGCCATGCGCACATAATCATCATCCCCCGCCGGGGAAGTCATTTTGCGCGTCAGCGTAGCATCGATTTCGTGCGGCTGCACGGGCTGACGTCCCAACCAACGCGCCAGTAGCGGCTCGACAAAAATTTCGCCGGTTAGCGCGGCAGAAACAGGATAACCGGGAACGCCAATAATAGGGACGGGGGACGGGAGACGGGAGACCATGCCCAAAATCACCGGATGCCCTGGCCGCACCGCCACTCCATGCACCAACAACTCGCCCAGCGATTCCACCACCCCGGCAGAGAAATCCTCGGAGCCTGCTGATGAACCCGCGTTGAGCAAGATCAGGTCGTGGGTCTGGACAGCTTCGGCAACCGTATTTTTGATTTCTTCAAACTCGTCTGCCACGATGGGGTAACGCGTGGCCTCCCCACCCCAAGCATTGACCTGCGCCGCCAATACCAGTGAGTTATATTCGATAATATCGCCGCGTCGCACCGGCTCCCCTACCGCGACCAGCTCAGTTCCCGTAGGAATCACCGCCACGCGCGGCTTGCGCACTGCTTGCACACGATCGTGCCCGCAACCAGCGATAGCGCCCAAATCCGCCGGGCGCAGCGTATGGCCCGCGGGCAGTACCAATTGCGTAGCAACCATATCTTCGCCCATTGGACGCACATGCGCCCACGGAGCTACCGCAGCGCGGATGCGGATCGCCTGCGGATAACGCTCGCCGCCGCTGAGTTGACCGCCTTCATCCAGGGGTTCGACATTCTCAATCGGAATGACGGCATTCGCCCATTCGGGCAGCGGATCACCGGTATCCACATACACGGTTTGGGTTTCATACTGCAAACTCAGCGGGGATGTCGGCAATGCCCCGGCGGTTTCTTGCGAACGCACAGCATACCCATCCATTGCCGAGGCATGGTAATGAGGCGAAGAAATTTTAGCCCAAACCGGCGCAGCCAGCACTCGCCCCAGGGCGCGTTCATCGAGAATGATTTCTTCCTCGCCAAGCGGCCCGGATAAACCCGCGGCCTGCAAGGCATCTATAAGCCGTTGTTGGGCCTGGTCAAGTGGAATATCGTGCAAATATACAGACATCATGCTGAGATTTTATCACTAACATCTATAACCACACGGATTCTGTCGAATACACGATCATACACTTTCCCCCCAAAAAAATGACATCTATCATATTCTTATTTCTGAATATATCGTATAATACATTCAAGATGTCGAATATAAAATCCCCCGAAAAAGAGATTGGGCAACTGCTAAAAATTATTCAGCCAGTTCCCCGGCTAAAACTTTTGCTAGCAATTGGTCACAGCGAGGCCTGTGTTTGCCATCTCGAGGCGCGCCTGGGATACCGTCAGGCGTATATCTCACAGCACTTGATGGCTTTACGCAAAGCTAAATTACTACTCACTCGCCGCGAGGGCCGCTATATTTATTACCGGCTCGCCAAACCAGCCATTCTTGAAGTGCTCGGCGAAATTGCTCAACTCATGGAAATCCCTGCCGAGGAATTCACAGCGCGCCTGCAAAGCGATCCGCTGCCACAATGCTGCTGCCCGCACTGCGCGGAGCAAGCAAAATAAGTAGGATTTTGGAAAGAACTTTGAAAAAGACTTTCGAAAAATAGGGGTGTGTGGGGCGCGGAGCGCCCCACACACCCCTATTTTTCGGC
>JACNJM010000322.1 GCA_014382605.1 Anaerolineae bacterium | reverse complement strand
ACTCAGCGTTCTCTGTGGTAAATACCCGCCCTGGCTCTACTTTATGAAAGCCGTGAAATCCCTATGACTCCCTGAACTTCGGAATGACTATCATGATTTCGCTATTCAAACTTCTATTACCCCATACACAATAATTAAAATTCAATTCCCAGGAGTTCTTTATGCCAGCAGCAGAATTCATCTCCGAGAGTGTGCTCCAAAAATTACAGAGCGTCTACGAACGCGTCCAAAAGAATAACCCCATCCCCATCGACTTATCGCCGATTGGGGTTGCTTTTAACTCGTTGAGCATTAACGCAGAAGTGGGGCCAGACCTGAAACCCGGTGAAATTTTGTTAAAGGAAAACGATATAGGCCACGCCATGTACTGGGTTGAATCGGGCGTATTGGCTATTCTTCAGGGTGATCTGGATAATCCGCGGCTGCTGGCTTTCCGCTACGCGGGTGAAATCATCGGGGAGATGGCCTTGCTCGAAGAGTTGCCGCGCATGGCGACCGCGGTCGCCATACAGCCCGCGCGGCTCAAATCGCTTAGCCAGGAAACATTTCAGGCGTTATTACCGCGCTTGCCTGAGTTTTCGATTGAACTGATGCGTTTACTCAGTTCGCGTTTGCGTGAAATCCAGGCGCCGGAGCAAAACACCATTGATACCGGCCTGCACGATCCGCTGACGGGCGCGCTCACCCGCCAAACGTTTGATGCCCGTTTGGGCGAAGAAATCGAGCGCGCCCGTCTCTATGAGCACTCGCTAGCCCTGGTATTCATAGACCTGGATTGGTTCAAAGAAATTAACGACCACTTTGGGCATATCCGCGGCGATGAATTCCTGGTGGCCTTTGTTCAACGCATGTTATCCAGCATTCGCGTCAACGATTTGCTCTTTCGCTATGGGGGCGATGAGTTCATCCTGATTTTGCCGGGCATGAATAATGCCAATGCGATCATTCTGATACAGCGAATTTTCGACAACTTCCGCTCAGAACCTGTTTTGCACGATCCGCCGCTGAAGCTTTCTTTCAGCGCAGGGATTGCCTATTTCCCTAACGACACCGATGACATCGAAACCCTCGTGGATACTGCCGATCAGCGCGTTTACCAGGCCAAGAAGAATGGGCGCGGTCAGGTGGTTGGCGCCCCGCAGGAATCGCATAGTGCGTTACAATAAAAGCTATGAATACGATAACCCTGATTGCAACCACATCGTTCGGGCTTGAAGCGATTGTTAAGCGCGAAGTGCAGGCTTTGGGCTTTGATGTGGTGAATGTGTCGAATGGAAAAATAGAATTCACCGCCACGCCCGGTGAAATTCCGCGCGCCAATTTGTGGCTGCGCAGCGCCGACCGCGTGTTGCTAAAAATGGGCGAATTTCGGGCAGAGACCTTTGATGAGCTTTTTGAGCAAACCAAAACACTGCCCTGGGAAAACTGGATCACGCAGGATGGTCAATTCACGGTAACGGGTACGGCGGTAAAGTCAAAATTGGGCAGCGTGCGCGCCTGTCAGTCCATCACCAAAAAATCTGTTGTGGAGCGGCTCAAGCAGGCTTATCGGGTGGAATGGTTCGACGAAACTGGCCCGGAATTTACGATTAAGATTTCCATGCTGAAAGACATTGCCACGCTAACCATTGACACCTCTGGTGTGGGTCTGCATAAACGCGGCTATCGAACCCTCGCAGGGGAAGCTGCTCTCAAAGAGACTCTGGCCGCAGCATTGGTGCAACTCAGTTTCTATAACAAAGAGCGCCTGCTAATAGACCCCATGTGTGGATCGGGGACGATTTTGATCGAAGCCGCCATGATCGCCCGCAACATCGCCCCGGGTTTGCAACGCAAATTTGCCTCCGAGCGCTGGCCGGGAATTCCGCATGTGGCATGGGTGCGGGCGCGCAACGCGGCGCGTTCAGCGATGGATCAGGAGAGCGAGCTGCAAATTTTTGGTTACGATATTGACGAAGAAGCCATCCGGGCGAGCAAGGTAAATGCCAAAAAAGCCGGGGTGGGGAAAAATATTATCTTCGAGCAAAAAGACATCAAAGAGTTATGGATCGACAAACCTAATGGCATCCTTATATCTAATCCCCCCTATGGTGTCAAAATGGGCGCGTTCCAGGAACTCAACCAGATTTATATTTCATTGCACAAGACTTTCAAGAAGAAAACGGGTTGGTCAATCTATATACTGACCGGCGACAAAAAATTCCCCGATTATTTCAAGCGCGCCCGACCCGACCGCGTGCGCAAGTTGTTTAATGCCAATATCGAAGTGAATTATTATCAGTATTTCGGGGAAAGGCCATCCTAATTCATGCTGGTTGGGAAATCGCTTGATTTGGGCTTCTGATTGAGCAAATCGATGGGCCGCGGATTACGCGAATCGGACGGATTTTCGCCGATAAAAACCTGAAAAATCTGTGTGAATCGGCTAATTCCGCGTTCTATTTTTGTGGATGGTCGGCAAAAAATTACGAATACATTTGATCGCAACGCGCAGCTATGATGAAGTCGTTGCGGTGCAATCCCCCAATTACGTGAGTCCACCAGGTTACAGTAACGCGCCCCCACTCTGTCAACAGCGCCGGGTGGTGGTCCTCTGCCTCGGCAAGTTCGCCGATCTGGTTGGTAAAAACCAACGCCTGGGCAAAATCCCTGAACTTGAAACCTCGCTCCAACCGCCGGATTCCATCTCGCTCCACAACTTGCCAATCTGGCAATAAGCCGTGGAGTTCCTTGATCTCCCGTTCCGAAAGCGCCGGTTCGCCGCCGCGGCAGGGAATGCAGTTCAATTCCGCCAGCGAGCGCATAAATCTAGCCCAATTGGGTAATCTGGCGCAAAAAGCTGAAGACGGTGACGCCCAGTTTTACGCCTTCACCGGCGCTCAAATTCAGGCCTTCGTCTTCAGCGCGTTGGAGCAGCAAATAAGCCGCTCCAAGCCCCGTCAGCGCCCCAATGAGCGCCCCGACGAGTAAGATTTTGGATTTTGGATTCGATTCAGGGGTTGAGTTTGGAGTAGTCATCGCGTTTTTTGCCCTTAGACAATTGAAGAAAACAGGCAGCCATGAATGTTTTCCTGATTTCCTGGTTTCCTGGTTTCCATATGGAAACGAAATTTAGCTATTTTTTGGCCTGCGCGGGCGAAATGCCGAGCGGAAAGCGCGCCAGGCGGCTGCAAAACTTCCCATCTTCAGGGAGGGTTCAGCCAGTTTATCGGCTGCACGGTGCGTGCCTTCTTCGATGCGGGTGAAGAAGTATTGCACGATCAGCATTTTGGGAGGCAGTATCTTCACCAAATAGCCTGTGCCATAGGCAAACCCACCCACCAGCGCCAGGGGGATTACGGCCATCAAGATCGACGGGCACAGCACAAGAATCAGCGAAGCATCGGCGGGCTGACTGACATCGCCGCCGCCCGCGGCCACAATTACCGACCAGGCGGCCAGCCCAAGAATAATCAAAACGCCCAGGGAGAGTGGCAACCAAATTTGCCACAGGCTTTCTTTGCGGTGCGTCTGCTGCGTAACAGGATTTCGTGGGGATTGTTTTTCTGCTTGCATCGTGATTGTATTTTAGCACAAATGAAATCATGCCATCGAGTCTTTTCGATGAAATTCCGAAATAAGCCTTGTTTTGAGTTTCCTGCCGCACATTTAGCGCCAGAAAGCCCTCATGACTCACATTGTGCCAAATATTTACCAGGTTGCAATTTATCCCAAATTCGCAATTTACTATTGACATCTAAAACCCCAACATCTACACTGTAACCATGCTTGCGCGAATATTTTCTTGTGCTGTAATCGGTTTGGATGGCGTTGTCATCGAAGTGGAAGTGGATGCCAGCCGCGGGATGCCGCATATCACCATCGTCGGCCTGCCCGATGCTGCCGTGCAAGAAAGCCGCGAACGCGTCCAGGCTGCCATCAAAAACTCAGAGATGGAATTCCCCCGCAAACGCATCACTATCAATCTGGCTCCGGCTTCGGTGCGCAAGGCAGGCCCAGCCTACGATCTCCCGATTGCGGTGGGGGTACTGGTCGCCAGCCGCCAAATTCCGGCGCAGGCGGTTGCGCGCGCCATGATGATCGGCGAACTCTCGCTGGATGGGGGTGTACGTCACGTGCGCGGGGTTTTGTCGATGGCCGCTTTAGCGCGTGCAGAAGGCTTTAAACGGATTTTTGTGCCCGAGGTGGACGCACCGGAAGCGGCGCTGATCCCCGACATCGAAGTGATTCCTGTGCCTTCACTGGCGGCACTGCGGGACCACTTCACAGGTGGGGTGCGGTTATCTCCGAGCATGGATTCTACATCCGAGGGGAGCGCCAACCTCATCCCCATCACCGATTTCAAAGAAGTCAAAGGGCAAGAGCAGGTCAAACGCGCCCTTGAAGTCTCCGCAGCCGGGGGGCATAATCTTCTCATGGTTGGGCCTCCGGGGTCTGGCAAAACCCTGTTGGCGCGCGCCCTGCCTGGGGTTCTGCCCCACATGAGCATCGACGAAGCCCTGGATGTCACCCGTATCTACTCTATCGCCGACCAACTCCCAGCCGATGTACCGCTCATCCAGCAGCGGCCTTTCCGTGCGCCACACCATACCATATCGCACGCCGGGTTGGTGGGCGGTGGCAACTGGCCCTCACCGGGGGAAATTTCGCTGGCACACCGCGGCGTACTCTTTCTTGATGAATTTCCCGAATTTGGCAGCCGCGTGCTCGAAGTCATGCGCCAGCCGCTCGAAGATAAGCAGGTCACAATCTCGCGGGCGCAAGGCTCACTGACTTTTCCGGCTAATTTTCAATTGATTGCAGCAATGAATCCATGCCCGTGTGGTTACGCGGGAGATTCCATCAAAGAGTGTACTTGCTCGAACCAAGTTATCACCCGCTACCAAAAGCGCATCTCTGGGCCGATGCTCGACCGCATCGACATCCACGTCGAGGTGCCGCGTGTCGAGTACGAAAAACTCAGCGATGATCGTCTGGGGGAAAATTCGGCGACGATCCAGGCGCGCGTAGAGGCAGCGCGGGAACGCCAAAGGAAGCGATTTAACGAGTCAATGGGGGGGATTTTGTGTAACGCCGATATGCGCCCGGCAGATTTGCGCCTGTATTGCCAACTCGACGCGGCAGGCAGCGCACTGATAAAGACAGCCATGCAGCAATTACAGCTCTCGGCGCGCGCTTATCATCGCATTCTCAAGCTGGCGCGCACGATTGCAGATTTAGCGGGGGAAGCGAATATCCAGACCACAAATCTGGCCGAGGCGTTGCAATACCGGCCAAAGATGGACTTATTTTAATTAGGACTTACGCAAAACGATGATGAATATACCGAAAATAGGGGTGTGTGGGGTGCTTCGCACCCCACACACCCCTATTTTCGGGCTTTTTTTTGCGGAAGTCCTATTACTAACTCTGGTCCGGCTGTATATAAAAATGCGCAAAGCCACCCTGCACGTTACGAATTCCTGACGAGGACTTAAGGGGGAGCCATTGAAATGACTTGAAGAACGCCCTGGCCACAAACTTGACATCGATATAATGCCCAGATAAAATCTAAACTTAGAGTTAATTTATCCAAATAAGGTAGATTTTGGATAGTACATTGAAAGTGGCTTTTGAAAAATGGGAGTGCGGAGCACGCCCCATACCCCCAAAGGCGGGGTTTCTCACGGCAGTTCCCAAAGAGCCAAAAATCACTTCGATCGAAACCCGATGGGAAAGGATGAAATATGAAATTGCGAGTGGTGGTTTTAGGGGCCGGTTTCGGCGGGATGGAACTCAGTTCGATTCTGGCTGAAGAAATGGGGGATGAACTTGAGTTAACCTTGATCGACAAGAACGACACGTTCTTCTTCGGGTTTTCCAAACTGGATGTTATGTTTGGGCGCAAAGCTCCCAGGGATGTGCGGCTGCCTTATCGGAAAATCGCCAAACCCGGCGTAACCTTTCGCCGGGAGATCGTGACAGCAATCGACCCCGAAAAGCGGCGCGTTACCACAAATGGCGGGGTTTACGATGCTGACGTGCTAGTGATTGCGTTGGGCGCGGACTATGACCTTACGGCCACCCCCGGGCTTGAGGAGGGAGGGCACGAATTCTACTCTTTCGCCGGAGCCGAACGCTTGCGGGAAGTGTTGCCAACGGTTGAGCGGGGGCATATCGTCATTGGTGTGACCTCGACGCCCTTCAAATGCCCGCCTGCGCCCAGCGAGGCGGCATTGCTGCTCCACGATGATCTAACCGCCCGCGGGGTGCGCGATGCCTGCCAGATCAGCCTGGTGATGCCTTTCAAGGTTCCTATTCCTCCGTCATTGGAATCGTCCAGAGCCATCGTACAGGTTTTCGAGGAAAGGGATATCCATTTCGTCCCTGAACGTAAAGTGCTTGCCCTGGATCCCCTCCGGAAAGTTGCCCTACTCAATGAAGGAGATGAAATGCCTTACGATCTCTTTCTTGGCGTTCCAAAACACCGCGCCCCGCAAGTGGTCATCGCCAGCGGTATGACCTATGACGGGTTTGTTCATGTGGACCCCGATGACCTGACCACAGAATTCCCGGGGGTATATGCCCTGGGGGATGTGGCGCATGTCGGCGTGCCCAAAGCCGGAATGTTCGCCGAAGGAGCCGCCAAAACCGCTGCTGCTCATATCCTGTCACAAGTTAAAGGCCTCCCCGCTCCGGAGATATTTGATGGCAAAGGAATTTGTTATGTGGAGTTTGGGGAACAGCACACAGCCCGCGTGGACGTAGAATTTCTCACCGGCCCATCCAACGGTAAGTATACGCCCCCATCGCTGGAAATCGCCAGGGAAAAAGAACAGTACGGCAAGACCCGCAGCGCCCGCTGGTTTGGGTAGAAAGAACAAAAATCGATGCTCCAAATCGCGCAACAAGAGATTTTACGCATCTGGCACAATCGCGTAGGATATAAGCATATCTCATATCTATGGAAATCATCGCCTTCTTCACCCGGACCCTTTGGGGACAGCAAACTATCGGGAACGCAGCGCCT
>JACNJM010000320.1 GCA_014382605.1 Anaerolineae bacterium | reverse complement strand
TGAGCCAGTTCGGTCCCGGCGTAATCCATCGTGCAAGAACGTACGGTAACGGCACCGGCCCGGAAATGGATGTGGCTGTTGACCCTGTGGAAGGCACTACCTTATTAGCACAAGGTAAACCGAACGCCATCGCAGTTATTGCAGCCTCGCCCAAAGGCTCCATGTGGAATCCAGGCCCCGGCTTCTATATGGAAAAAATAGCCGTTGGCCCGGACGCCCGCGATGCAATTGATCTCGATGCACCTGTGGGCGATAACCTGCGCAATGTAGCTAAAGCCCTCGGCAAAGATGTGCGCGACCTGACCGTTTTTGTACTGGAGCGCCCGAGACATGACAAAATCATTGCAGAAATTGGGGAAGTGGGCGCACGCGTTGCGCTGCACCACGATGGCGATGTTGCCGGTTCGCTCATGGCCGCCTGCCCTGGCATGAGCAGCATTGACCTGATGATTAATATTGGCGGTACCCCCGAAGGGGTCATAACGGCTTGCGCGCTCAAAGCCCTGGGGGGGCAGATACTCGGTCGGCTGGCGCCACAATCCGAAGAAGAACGCGCCGCCGTTGTCGAAGCCGGGTTAGATACAAAACGCATCCTGACCGTGGATGATATGGTCAACAGCGAAGATGTTTTCTTTGCTGCTACCGGCATCACCAGCCCTGGTCACCTAATGGAAGGAGTCAAGTACGAAAGCGGGCGCGCCCGTACCTATTCGATGGTTATCCGCGGTAAATCAGGCACAATTCGTTATATCGAATCCGTCCACAATCTGGATAAGTTGATGAAAATCAGCGCCATCGATTACTAAAAATTTTTCTATATTCGTTTGTGAAATTTATACCAATTCACTCTAATTACACCTTGCAACAAAACCGCCAGTGCTATTTAGCGCTGAGCGATGGTTGGTGCCCCCCACCGACAAGGTCCTTGGTAATGAATTTATTATTCAGTGATAAGGGCAAAGTAGAATACATAATCATTTAAACCGTTTCATTCTACAGGAGGAACAAAGTATGTCTAAAAAAGGTGCTATTTCTTATGCCGATGAATACCTTCGCTTAGGGTACACCCCGCGCGAGGAAGAACTTCTGTGTGCATTCAAGGTCACACCGCGCGAAGATGTGCCGCTGGACGAGGCCGCGGCTGCCGTAGCTGCCGAATCATCTACAGGTACATGGACAGATGTCGATTCAGAAGTCGCCGAGCGCCTCAAAGCGCGCGTCTATAAAATTGATGGCGATATGGTCTATGTGGCCTACCAGCCGGGCTTATTCGAAATTTCTTCAATGCCGAATATCCTTTCCAGCGTGGCCGGAAACGTTTTCGGGATGAAGGCGGTTGAGGGCCTGCGGCTCGAAGACATTCGCTTTCCAAAAGAAGTCGTAGATGCCTTCCCGGGCCCATACTACGGGCTGCCGGGCGTGCGCGAGCGCATGGGTGTGCAAGGCCGCGCCATGACTGGCTCGACCATCAAACCCAAAATCGGCCTGACCACTGAAGAACACGCCCAGGTGTGCTATGAAACCTGGATGGGCGGCGCAGATACGGTCAAGGATGATGAAAACCTGGGCAGCCAGGATTTTAATAATTTTTATGATCGCATGGCGCGTACGCTGGAATTACTGCACAAAGCAGAAGCCGAAACCGGCGAGACAAAAGGCTACTGGGCCAATCTGACCGCAGCCACGGTGGACGAAATGGCAAAGCGCGCCGAGTGCATTAAAGAAAACGGCGGCATCTTCGCTATGGTCGATTATGTCACCGTCGGCTATACGGGTGTAGCCTCGCTGCGCCAGATTACTGAAAAACTGGGGCTGGTCATCCACGCTCACCGAGCCATGCACGCGGCCTTCGACCGCATCCCCTACCACGGGATCGAATACCGCGTCATCGCCAAGACATCCCGCCTAATCGGTGTCGACCACATCCACACAGGCACCGGTGTTGGCAAACTCGAAGGCGGCCCCGACGATATGCGCGAACGTATTGCCCTCTTGCGCGATAAAGTTACAAAACCCTTCCGTGGCGTACTCTTTGAACAAGATTGGCACAATATCAAACCCGTTGCTCCGGTGGCTTCCGGCGGTCTGCATCCCGGGCATGTTCCGGCGCTTCACAGTATTTTCGGTATCGACGCCTACTACGCGTTCGGCGGCGGCATCCACGGACACCCCGGTGGCAGTCGCGCGGGCGGGCGCGCAGTGCGCGCGGCCGTTGAAGCGGTTGCCCAGGGCATCACCCTTAAACAAGCGGCCAAAGAAAGCAGAGAATTGCGTGAGGCATTGGATCTCTGGGCCGAAGTGAAGTTCTAAACACGCGAGAGAATTCCCGACCTGACGGGCTGGATAACCCGTCAGGTCTTACGCCAGTTCAAACAGGAGGAAGACATGCCATACCAAAAAACAATTTTGTTGGGGGTTGTTGGCGATAGCGCCGCGGGAAAAACAACCATCTCAGCCGGTATCGCTCGTATTTTGGGCGAAGACCGCGTCACCGTCATCTGTACAGATGATTATCACCGCTACAACCGCGCCCAGCGCAAAGAGATGGGCATCAGCGCCCTTGATCCCGCCTGCAATTATATGGACATCATGGAACAGGACCTCGACAATCTTCGCCGGGGCCATGCAATTCTCAAACCGATTTACAATCACAGCACCGGAGATTTTGATCCCCCGGAATATATCGAACCGACGGAATTCATCATTGCTGAGGGATTACTGGGACTGCACAACCGGGGGCTGAGGCGGAACTTTGATGTGAAGGTTTATCTTGCCCCCGAGGAGGAACTGCGCGTCCGCTGGAAGATCAAACGAGACACTACTAAACGCGGCTACACCCCCGAGCAAGTACGTTCCTCCCTCGAAAAACGCATCAATGACTCGCAAAATTTCATCCAGCCCCAGATGGGCGATGCCGATATTTTGGTCAAATTCTATCGTCCAAATGGACAGGAAGAAGAAATTGGCGAACATCTCAACGTGCAGTTGATGCTGCGCCCCACACTCCCGCACCCCAATCTGTCGGAACTGGTGGAATGCGAAGATAATGGCAAAAACGGCAGCATTTGCACCAGCTATCAACGCCAGGATGATTGGCTGATTGAAGCTCTTGACATTAGCGGTAAAATTCCAGATCAGAAAGCTACCGAAGTCGAAGACCTGATCTGGACGCGACTTCAAGAACGTTCGGCTAAACTCAAAGAGTTATGCCCCGATCAATATGGCGCCTATACCGATGGCGCAGAAACCCGGATTTCACACCCGCTGGCACTAACCCAATTACTCATTGTATATCACATGCTTTTAGCACGCGAAGAACTGCGTGAGGAACATCGCCATCTCGCTCAGCGCATCACAGTATAATTATCAATAGTATTCAGAGCGCCGATCACCGAAAACTGTGATCGATAGCATTTGTATAAGACAGGGAGTACCTCATGAACCAATCATCCAAGCAATACGATCAAACCGATCAACTGTGCGCCACTACACTGCGCATGTTAGCCGTTGATGCTGTGCAACAGGCCAACTCGGGGCACCCCGGTCTGCCGCTTGGCGTCGCAGATATTGTTACTGTTCTGTACACGCGCTTTCTCAAGCATAATCCCAACTCGCCCGCCTGGCCCGATCGCGACCGATTTGTTCTCTCCGCCGGGCATGGATCCGCACTGCTCTACGCACTGCTACACGCCACAGGGTACCCGCTGACGCTGGAAGATGTGAAGAATTTTCGTCAATGGGGCAGCCACACCGCAGGACATCCAGAATATGACCTGCGTTTAGGCATTGAACTCACCACCGGACCGCTGGGGCAAGGCGTTTCTACCGCGGTGGGCATGGCCCTGGCCGAGCGCTGGCTGGCGGCGCGCTTCAACAAATCCGATTTTCCCGTTGTGGATCACTATACTTATGTAGTGGCCTCCGACGGCGACTTGATGGAAGGTATTTCCCATGAGGCCTGCTCGCTGGCTGGGCATTTAGGGCTGGGAAAATTGATTGTATTCTGGGATGATAACAACATCTCCATTGACGGCAATATTACCGCTTCCAGCAGCACCAATGTGCCAGCCCGCTTTGAGGCCTACGGCTGGCAAACCCTGAGCGTGGACGGCCACGATATGCAAGCCATCGACGAAGCCATTCGAGCCGCGCAGGCCGAAACCGAACGCCCCACGCTGATCGCCTGCAAAACCCACATTGGCTACGGCAGCCCGCTGCAAGATACACCCAAAGTCCACGGCTCGCCGTTGGGCGACGATGGGCTGGCCGCGACCAAAGAACATTTTGGCTGGCCGGTTGAACCGCGCTTTCACTTCCCCGAGGAAGCCAAACAGCGCTTTGCCGAAGTCAAAACAGATGGCGCAGCCCGTCAGAACGAGTGGGAGGCCATGCTCGGCAACTATCGCAAAGAACACCCCGAACTGGCCACCGCCTGGGATGAATTCGCAGCCGGTAAATTGCCCGCCAACTGGCAAGCTGCCCTGCACGATTTCACCGGCGACAAACCAATCGCCACTCGCGTCACCTCCGGTACTGTGCTGGACGCGCTCGTTCCACAAATCCCCACCCTGCTGGGCGGTTCTGCCGACCTGACCGGTAGCAATAAAACCAAAGCCGCGGGGGCCGAGCCTATCCAACGCGATAACTATGGCGGCTCGTATATCCATTATGGCATCCGCGAGCACGGCATGGGCGCGGTGATGAACGGTTTGGCGCTGCACGGCCTGCGCCCCTTCGGAGGCACCTTCCTGGTATTCGCCAATCACATGCTCCCGGCCATCCGCCAGGCTGCGATGATGGATATCCCTGTTGTATATGTCTTCACGCATGACAGCATTGGCCTGGGCGAAGATGGGCCAACCCACCAGCCAGTGGAGACGCTGACCATGCTGCGCTCGCTTCCCAACCTGGTGACTTTGCGCCCGGCAGACGGCAATGAAACCGCCCAAGCCTGGAAGATTGCGTTGCAACGGCAAGGCCCCACCGCGCTGGCGCTCACCCGCCAAAATTTGCCGCAAATCACGCCCGTGGATAATGGCACAGCGCAAGGCGCGTATGTGCTCGCAGAACCTAAATGGGTTGAACCCGAAGTAGCGCTGATCGCGACTGGCTCCGAAGTTGAGCTGGCAATGGGTGCAAAAACAGCTCTCGCCGATGACGGTATCGCGGCCCGCGTGGTCTCGATGCCAAGTTGGGAACTCTTCGATGCTCAATCGGAGGAATACCGCCAAAGCGTGCTGCCGCCCGATATGCCCCGCGTCGCCATCGAAACCGGCTCCTCGCTGGCCTGGGCGCGCTACCTGGGCAACGCGGGCGCGATGATTGGCCTGGATCACTTTGGCGCCTCAGCCCCGTATGAAACGGTATACGAAAAATTTGGCTTCAGCGTTGAAAATATTGTCAAAATCACCCGCGAACTCTTAGGGAAATAGGCATGAACCTGAAACAACAAGCCGCTCGCAAGGCGCTCGAATTCGTCCAAAGTGGGATGACCCTCGGGCTGGGCAGCGGCTCCACAACCGCCTATTTTGTAGAAATGCTCGGAGAAAGTATCCAGCAAGGGCGGCTGACCCACATCAAGGGAGTCCCGACATCGCTCTCAACCGCGCAACAAGCGCGCAGCCTGGGGATTCCTCTTGTCCAATTAAGCGAGCATCCCAATCTGGACCTGGCGGTGGACGGCGCCGATGAGGTGGATCCAAACTTCAATCTGATCAAAGGATTGGGGCGCGCCCTGTTGCGAGAGAAAATCGTCGAGATGCACGCGCAGCACTTCGTCGTCATCGTTGACGAATCAAAGCTCGTGCCCGTGTTGGGGCGACGCTTCCCGCTGCCACTGGAGTTGGTGCAATTCGAGCATGGAGTCCAGATTGCCTGGCTCAATACACTGGGTTGCCGCGCCGAGCTATGGCTCGAAGATAATGGTTCACCTGCGATTACCGATAACGGCAACTACCTGGCGCGCTGCTGGTTCGATAACGATATTCCAGATGCCTATGCGCTGGCCGAAAACCTGGCGCAACGCCCCGGTATTGTGGAGCATGGCCTGTTTTTAGATATGGCCGATACGGTCATCGTTGCCGGTGAGGATCAGGTTCGCGTGCTGAATCACCCCAAAGGAATAAAAAAATGAGCGTTATTTTTGCCCCTTCAATTTTATCTGCCGATTTTTCTCGCCTGGGTGAACAGGTGCGCGAAAGTGTGAAAGCTGGTGCAGCGTATATTCACATAGATGTGATGGATGGACATTTTGTCCCCAATATCACCATCGGCCCGCTGATCGTAAAATCGCTGCGGCCGATTGCCGATGAAACCGGCGGCGTGTTGGATGTTCACTTGATGATCGAAAAACCTGAACTCATCATCCCGGCGTTCGCCCAGGCTGGCGCAGACATCATCACCGTTCATGTGGAAACCTGTCCCCATTTACACCGCACCTTGCAGCAAATCCGCGAGTTGGGCATAAAACCTGGTGTCACTCTGAACCCGGCCACGCCCCTGGTTACGCTTGAAGAAATACTCGAAGAAGTAGAACAGGTTCTGATTATGTCGGTCAATCCCGGATTCGGCGGGCAATCCTATATCCCGGCCAGCAGCGCCAAAATCACCCGTTTACGGCAAATGCTGGATGCGCGCGGCCTGCAACATGTAGATATTGAGGTAGATGGCGGTGTAAAAACCCACAACGTAGCCGAGATTGTGGGCGCAGGCGCCAATGTTATCGTCGCCGGATCAGCTATCTATAACCAAAAAGCCAGCGTCACCGAGAATGTTCAGGCTTTCCGCGCGGCATTGGCCTAAAAGATTTACTGGAAAATAAAAAGGTGTCGAAAAAACACATAGCTCTGACTGTAATTGGCCCAGGTAAGCGCGGCACAGTTGCGCGCATTACCGAAGTGTTCGTCAATAATGATGCCAGTATAGAAGAAAGCCACATGGTGCGGCTGGGCGGCGAGTTTGCCGTCATTATGCTGCTGGGTGAGCAATAGCTACCATTGATAGGGCAATCGCATCTTATTTTTAAACCGCAAAGGCGCAAAGAACGCGAAGA
>JACNJM010000226.1 GCA_014382605.1 Anaerolineae bacterium | reverse complement strand
TTCATCAAGCAAGTATTCATTTTTCAAAAAACTTTGCGATCTTCGCATCTTCGCGGTGAAAATTTCACTAAAAATCTATTTAGATGCAATTGCCCTGGCCTTGACCTGCCCCCGGATTCTGTTATCATTACGCAGGTTCATAATAACCAAAATTTTTTGAAAGGAGGCGTAATTTCATGGCACAAGTTTATATGGCAAAATCCCTTGTTCGAGAAGTGCGCCTCGTATCCAACGGCTGAACGGTTTCAGCGTGTCATAAATCTTTGTTGGTCGCGGGTGTATGACCTGCGGCTTTTTTGTTGCCAAAGAGTGTTATCCATTCGCTCTTTGACCCGAAACTAACGGCTACGGCGCACTTTTGCTCCGTGGCTGTTTTTATATCGCGCCGCAGCGCGCCTGTTTCTACGGCCACGGATCTAATCCGTTGGCCGTTTTTGAGTCAAAGGGCGTAATCCATGCGCCCGTTTGACCACATCGGCGCAGGAGCGTTGATGCCAAAGGGCGTAATCTGCTTACCACAACTCACCTTGAAAGGAGGTGGATGATGAATACCATCGAAATTTATATTGATACCTGCGAAGAAATTCGCGCGTCCATCTCTGTCTTACGGGCGCGTCATCCCTGGTGGATACAAATTCGCCAACACATTCAAATTGAAATATATGCTTGGGTCGTCTCAGCTGAAGATCGGCACGGGCAAATGATGAAATACTATGACGGACGATAAACTTGAACAAGTAGAACGACAGATCAAATCCATGCAAAAACATATTCGCAAGCAAGAACTTCGCCAGGCGCGCCGTAAAACAGATGCGCCAACTTCGAAGAAGAAACCTCGACACAAAGATTGGCTGGATGATGCCTGGGAGGATGAGTTTAACCTTGATGAGCGCATCATGCCGCGCGGAGAAGACGAACGACGCAAGCAGGTAGCGCGCCTGGCTGCGAACAAGGCTAGGCGGACTCCCTCGGGGGTGGTGTCAGCCTCCGGGGTGGAAGAATCAACCTCGGAGCGAGCTGCGCATATCCCTGGCCTGGTTGTGGAAATCAACTCTGGGCTGTGCCGCGTCCACCTGGATGGTGATTCGCCTCCGGGCAGCAAATCCATCTTATGCACCTTGCGTGGCAATTTGCGCCGCAATAGAATTGCGTATAGCCAAACTGTTGCAGTAGGCGATCGCGTTTTGATAACGCAGGATGGCGACGGTCGCGGGGTTGTGGAAGAAGTGCTACCCCGAAAAAATGTACTGGCGCGCCCGGATCCGATGAAGGGGAATGCCGTGCAGCAAATTGTGGTCGCCAATGTCGATCAGGTGATAATTGTGGCCTCCTGGCGCGAGCCGTATCTGTGGCCCGAATTGATAGACCGCTATTTAATTGCCGCGCAGCGCAATGCACTTGAAGCCCTGATTGTGGTCAACAAGGTAGATTTGGTGGAGGCGGGTGATCGGGATGAATTTGAAGCCACGCTGCAGGTTTACGAAAATCTGAAGTGGCGGGTGGTTCAAACCAGCACGCTGACCGGCGCTGGCTTGGATGAACTGCGCCAGCTTTTGACCGAAAAAATGACCGTGCTGGCGGGACTCTCTGGTGTGGGGAAGTCGTCGCTGTTGATGGCGATAGCACCAGATCTGGACTTGCGCGTTGGCGCGGTGAGCCAACAAGGTTTGTTCACCGGTCAGGGGCGGCACACGACGACGCAATCGAGCCTGTGGCATCTGGATGCTGATACGGTGGTGATTGATACGCCCGGAATCCGCGATTTTGGCCTGACAGGCGTTGAGCGAGATGAGTTGGCTTCCTGGTATCCGGAAATGAATGTTCATTTGGGTAATTGCCGTTTCTCAGATTGCGTTCATCTCGACGAGCCGGATTGCGCGGTGAAGGCCGCAGTTGAGCGCGGTGAGATTGCTCAACTGCGCTATGAGAATTATTGTGCTTTGTATGCGTGCCTATAGCCCATAAAAAGAGCGTGTGCCGGGTTTTGGCGCACGCTCTTTTTATGGGGGAGTGGAAACTGCCTAATCGATCAGCAGTTCAATGGTGAGTTCAGGCTGGTGATTGTCTGCCCTGTTGGCATTCGCTGTCGTGATGGCTTCGATAAGATGCACAGCTTCTGGCACGGAAATTTTTCCCTCATCCAGCAAATCTAAGACAAATAAACGGTCTTTCGACATTTTTCGATTCTCCTACTTTTGCAAGAAACCAGTCAGCGCTTTGGCGGTATTGGCAATGCGCTGATGATGGATACGGTAGTGTTTTACGCCTTCCAGACGGCGCTGGTGCAGATATCCGGTGGCAAATAATTGTTGAATATGCCGCGATGTGGCCGATTGCGTTAATTCGAGCTGGTTTTGGATGTCGCTGGCGTTAAGTTCGCCTTTTGTATTGAGCAATTCAAGAATTTGTAATCGGGTTTCGTTGGATAATGCCGAGAGGCGCATCAGCAGTTCAGAGCGGGTGAGCGATGGTGATGAAACGCTGGCTCCCTCAGGGATGTGGGCACGCACAATCAGCCAGACAGTGCTTTCTGTTTTGTCGATGGTCATCAAATAGGGGCCAATGTGAATTGACGGGATGACGATGACATTTTCGACTGTGGCAATCCAGTGATCCCAAATTTGAGGCATTTGCTCGCGCCCGGTGATGCTGCGCAGCGCGTCTTCGGTGGAGTTCCCAAAAAGTTGAACTGACTGGAATGCCTGGATCGAATCTTCCAGCAAGGGAAGCGCGCGTTGCCACTCGTTCTGGTAAAACTCGTTCCACATCCATGTCAGATGGCTGACGAGTAGTTCCTTGAGGGCGTTTGGCTGCTGGTAGAGTTGGAACTCTTTTCTATGGGCATCACAGTCGCATTTTTTCTCCGGCGATTTGTGTATGTAAACTTCTTCATACAGTGCCAGGTAAATTTCTTCATCGGCAAGAATTGCGGCTGCCGTGGGGAGATCATCCAGGGAGGTATCTGTGATCTGGCCGCAGGCTTTGCGAAAATCTTCGATCATCCAGTCACGCATTTCAATAGCGTTGTAGCCTTCCAGGTGGGTGATCCAGTCTGAGAAACTTTCCCAGCTTGTGCCTCCCAAAAAGCGGGATGCCAGGGCAGCCGTTAGTTTATTTGCTTCCAGTTGTTCATTTGTGAGTCTCCTTTTGGTTTGCGTAACCCACTCGCTAATTTCGTCTTTATCTTCATTGAGCAGGAACAGACTGCATAACAGATTGTGCGCTGGTGCGGTTGCAAAACTGAAAGTAGCTGTTTTTTGTGGGGAGATCAATTCCAAGTTTGCCATCATTTTGCTCCTGCTTCAGTGTTTGTACCCGATAAATCGGGTGAGATGATTGAATTCTAGTGGATAATGAAGGCTTTGTCAAGTGGTTTATGCGATTTACCCACAAAAACGGGTAAAAATTAGCGAAAAAACGGGCATAAGCTATGATTTATGCCCGTTTTTGTTATTATTGATAGACTTCAGGTTTCAACTCGGCCACAAATGGCAGCGTGCGGTGTGTGTCGGCATAATCCAATCCATAGCCGACCACCCAGACATCCGGGATATTGAAGCCCAAATAATCAATCGACACCTCCAGACTGTCGCGTGTTTTCTCCAGCAAAGCGCATGTTTTTAGCGAGGCCGGTTGGCGTCCCTTGAGGGTATGGTACAAATAGCTGAGCGTGTTGCCGCTGTCAACAATATCCTCAACGATGATGATATGTTCATTGACGACCGGCTCGCGCACATCCAGCACCAGCCGCACTGCGCCGCTCACCGCGCCCGATTTACCATAACTCGAAACTGCCATGAAATCTACAGTATGATTGATATTCAACGCGCGTGCCAAATCGGCCAGGAAGATAAAAGCCCCTTTGAGGATGCCGATCAACATAATCCGTTCGACATCAGCATAGTCTTCTTCAATCTGAGCGGCCAATTCTTTTACACGTTCTTGAATTTCTTCCTCGCTGATAATGACTCGAGCCAGGTCAGGGTGTAATGTGCTCATAGCTTTCTCCTCAATCAACAAAATTACAAGTAGATAATTCTCGCCAATCGAATCATATCACATCATCCCTTGAGTCTGACGAACAAAGTAGATAAATCATCTGCGCACAGACTACCGAGCGAAATCAAAAAAACTGCTTTTCCTGGTGTGTACTCTTCAGGGTAGCTCAGATCAAAATCCAAAAACTCGTTAGAAATTATGCTAGAATAATTTTGACGGCTAAATCTCAATTCTTCGGGGAGGCTCCAGATGAAAGCTAAGCGCTGGTTTGTACTGCTGTTAGTGGGGTTATTCTTCTCGGGGGTGAGTTCTTTTCGTGCCCATGCTCAGGAAATTCCTGAAGAACCCGATGACGTGATTCAGGTTATTCTACTGCTGGATGTTTCTAGCAGCATGGATGAACCGATTCTCACCGATGATCTACCAGACGAATTATTTACACTATACGATCAACTCGATGCCGCGCACGAAAACGAGGAACTGCTTCAGATTCAGCAAGCCATTGACGATATTCTCGTTGATCCCGAGATCGTGGATGCGCGCGCTGCCTATCTTGAAACCGTGGATGCCCTCGATGCGTGGTTCGCAGAGAATCAATATGCCCAAAACCAGGCGCTCATCATGCAGCAAGTGCGGCAAGCGCTCCTCGATCTGGATTGCAACCCAGTTTATGACCAACCGATTGCTACCGCGCTGACGATTGATGAGATTGACTACTGGATTGCGCAGGCGTGCAGCGGTATGACAATTAACTATGAAAATCAGCAAGCCCTTCGCGATTTGGTTCCCTATGTCGGTGAAACGGAGTATACATCGTTGCAAGAGAACAGCGACGCGGCCTATAAAATATATTTTGATGCCCTTGAAGCGCGTAACTATAATGCACTCATCGATCAGCGCGATGCCAAACGCCTGGATTTGAATATTGATGCACTGGCTGCCGATGTGGATACAATGATTGCGGAATTGGGAATCCCCCGCAAGTTGGATCTGGCGAAATTGGCCGCTAAAACCCTGATTGATTTATCGCGTTTGGATAGCGTGGCGGGGCGGCGGGACTCAACCCTGGGGTTGGTGCGTTTCTCAACCGACTCGGTACTGCTCCAGGGGTTGACCGCGGACCATGATATTGTAGAGCGTAAAATTGACGCCCTCGAATCGCTTGAGATGACCAATATCTATGATGGCCTCGATGAAGCCCTGCGCGAGCTAGAGCGCAATGCCGACCCCGATAAACCAGTTGTGATTCTATTGCTCAGCGATGGGCATATCACTGTTGGCCCCGGCCCCGATGAAGTCATCCGCGATATTCCACCGCGCGCCAACGCGATGGATGCTGTGATTTGTACCGTGGGCATTGGCCCCACAGAAGCCCATGTCGATTATGAATTGCTGGCATCATTAGCGTACGAAACCGAAGGCGAATATCTCTTTGCCAAAAGCGGCGATGAATTGGTCAACTTCTTTGTGGCCTGCCGTCAGGGGATGGTGGGCGAAATTGCCCAGATGACTGGTTATATCGGGGCTAATGCCTCGGAGGCAGTAGCCCCCCAAACGGTTCCGGAGAACACCTGCGAGTTTAGTTTGGCGCTCAACTCGACATCCGGAATCCCGGTTTTGGAGATTTTCGATCCAGCAGGGAATCGGATTGATGATGCTTATATTAATTTTTCCTTCCAGAGCGGCGACAATCTAAAACTGTACACCGTGCTCCACCCCGCGGCAGGCGAGTGGAATATTGCGGTGCGCAGTGACGCGAGCATTGATGAAGAAACCTTCTTCAGCATCGTGGTGACGACTAATCAATGCGCGCAAACGCCCGCTCCGGTATTGTCGCCCACCCCTTATATGACACAAACTCCGCTTCCCGGCCCTGGCATTGTTGAGCAGGTCGCGCCGGTTTTTCCGTTGGTAATTTTGGTGTTGGTAGTGATGGGAATCTTTATTGTGATAACCTTGCGGCGTAAATAATATTGACGGGGCTTCTTTTCGGGTATACTTGGTCATCTTAAAATTTCAGGAGATGATTTCTATGACCTCAAACGAACCCCGTTGTATCCAATGTAACCGCACAGATGCGGAAGTTCCTTTAATTGTTCTGCGCTCTCAAGGCGCGGAGGCCTGGATTTGCCCGCAGCACTTACCACTCTTGATTCACAAACCACAGACTTTGGTGGGCAAGATGCCCGGCGCTGAAAACCTGAGCGCTGGAGAGCACGACTGATTAATTGCGATGAGTTTTACGACGATTTCAATGCCATCCAAAAAGCATGTGGCCCTGGTGGCGCATGACAATATGAAAGATGATTTGCTGGAGTGGGCGAGCTTTAATCGCGGCTCGCTCTCGCGGCATCATCTTTATGCCACCGGGACAACCGGCAGCCTGATCGAAGATGAGTTGGATTTGCCGGTCAACAAGCTGCTCAGTGGGCCAATTGGCGGCGATCAGCAAATTGGGGCGAAGATTGCCGAGGGCGGCCTGGATGTCTTGATTTTCTTCTGGGATGCACTTGAAGCCCAACCGCATGATCCAGATGTCAAGGCGCTATTACGGATTGCGCAGGTGTGGAATATTCCCGTGGCGACCAACCGTTCATCGGCGGATTTTATTGTCTCATCCGCGCTGATGAATGAAACCTACGAGCGCAAAGTGCCGGAATATAAGAGCGCTTTTCGAAAATGACAGCGCGTGAATCCGGGGTGGTCAGGTGAGATTATCACCTACCCTGACTTTTCAAAAAGCTAGCGATTCAGGATCGCCCTCACCCTGGTTCTCGCTACACTCGAACCCGTCCCTCTCCCAAATTTGGGAGAGGGACAGACCTGAGCCGAAGCTCTGAGCGAAGCGAAGAGTCGGCGAAGGTCAGGGTGAGGGCTTTTGTAACAGCTTTACGCTTCAAAATCAGAGGTTGGAGATAAGCTCACATCACTGCCGAACCCGGAGTCTCTGTGGTGAAAAATGGGCTTATTGGGTTGCGATATATTCATTAACAAGCTGTTGCAAAATATCCAGGGGGACTGCGCCACTGCTCAATATTAGATTGTGAAATTCC
>JACNJM010000317.1 GCA_014382605.1 Anaerolineae bacterium | reverse complement strand
CCCCCCTCCCCCCCGCTGAATCGCTGACTCTCTACGCCCTCTTCGGTCACGTCAACAGCTACCAAAATATCGCCAACCAGCGCCAGCGCATCGCCAACCCCGCTTGCTTCGCACAAAAACGAGTCGAAAACCAAAAGCTCATCGAAACCCTCACCGACACCGTCGCCACCCAAACCGCCGACCCGCGCTTCAATGCCTACGTCCGCCAAACCTATCTCGACAACATCCTGCGCGGCGGCACGCCCATCTTCCCCGGCGGCCACCCCTACCACATCTACTCCCGCAAACACGGCGACCCCGAGCGCGATTACAATCATTTCTTCCTCGCCGCCGAATTCTACTCGCAGGGCAATGGCAACTTCCGGGATGTCTGCCAGAATCGCCGCAGCGATGTTCTGCTGGAGCCGCGCCTGGGGGATCACAACATTCGCACATTTCTTAGTTTGATTCAGTTGGATGGTTACAACCCGTTGGTGATTCAGGGGATGAGTTTTACCCTGCCCCCGGAGCAGGTGACTGAACTTTCAAGGCTAGCGGACGCGTCCTCAAAGTTGGTTCCCCTACTCGAAGGCAAATTTACCCCCGGCGGATTACTCAAACACATCGTAGACCATAACATCACCCTGAACTGCTCCTACGACGCATTCATCGAGCGAGTTTTGCGCCGCGCCGAACCCCATCTCGAAGCGGACTACGGCGAAGGCTTCTGGGTGGATCATTGGACATATCTTCTCGATCTGATCGAAAATTTCCTTGCCGTCTATCCCGACCGCAAAGACGAATTACTCGCCGCAGAAATCCCTTTTTACCAGAGTCCCGCGCAAGTGCGCCCCCGCTCCGAGCGTTACGTGCTGACCGAGCGCGGCCCGCGCCAATATGATGCCGTAGTCCACACCGGCGAAGCAGGCTGGGCGCGCACCCCCAATGGCGATCTATACAAAACCACCATTTTAGGCAAACTTCTGCTGTTGGCGGGCATCAAATTTGGCACCCTCGACCCCGAAGGCATGGGCATCGAAATGGAAGCCGGAAAACCCGGCTGGTACGATGCCCTCAACGGGCTCCCCGGCATCTTCGGCTCCTCCATGAACGAGACATACGAGCTTTTAAGGCTAATGCGCTTTTTGAGAGAGAACCTACCCCTTCCCCCCTCGGGGGAAGGCTGGGATGGGGGCGGCTGCGCACTCCCCGCCAAATTTGCAGAATATCTCCGTGCGCTGGCAACCCTCACCGGGCAAAGCCTGCCCCCCTTCTCGTTTTGGGAGCAGGCCAACGAGCTAAGAGAATCCTATCGAGCAGAAATCTATCAGAGCGGCATATCCGGCGAAGAAATTTCCATCCCTTACGCTGAAATAGATGAGATTTTGGCGGGCTTTGCCGCGCATCTCGAAGATGGCATCGCCCGCGCAAAGGGTGCAACCTATTTCCGCTACGAAATGACCGAATACGAGAGGGCTGGCGAGAAAATCCGTGCAAAAGCCTTTTGCCCGACCGCCCTGCCGCCCTTCTTGGAGGGCGCTGTGCGCTCACTGAAAGTTGCAGATATAGAGGGGGCAAAAGCGACTTACACCGCCGTGAAAAACAGCGCCCTTTTTGACCAAAAACTGAAAATGTACAAAGTCAACGCCCCGTTGGCCGATGAGCCGCACGAAATTGGGCGGGCGAGAGCCTTTACCCCCGGCTGGCTCGAAAACGAGTCGATTTGGCTGCACATGGAATATAAATACCTGCTCGAAGTATTGAAGGCAGGTTTGTACGAAGGATTTTTCGACGATTTTAAGAACGCCCTGATCCCCTTCCAGCCGCCCGAACGCTATGGACGCAGCCCGCTGGAAAATTCATCCTTCATCGTCAGCAGCGCCCATCCCGATGAGAGCTTGCACGGCAACGGATTCGTCGCCCGACTGAGCGGCGCAACCGCCGAATTCATCGAGATGTGGACGATCATGATGGCCGGGCAGCAGCCTTTTGTGATGCAAAATGGCGAGTTGGTCGTGCAACTGCGCCCGATTATCCCATCTTGGCTTTTTGACGAGAATAATCAGGTGCGCTTCAATTTCATCGGCACTATCCCCGTGACCTATCACAACCCCCATAGGGTGGATACCTGGACAACAGCGCCGCAAAAGATAATCTTGCAGCTTGAAGAAGAAAGCCTTGAATTTAACAGTCCCTATATTCCCGCTCCCTACGCCGAGATGGTGCGTGAGCGAAATGTGCAGTCCATTAATATAACACTCGCTTCAACGAGCAAAAGAGCCTAACCACAAAGGTCCCAAAGAGCCACAAAGAAAAGGCTCTTTGGGAATTGCCGGGGTTGCCCCCAGATATAGGGGTGTAGCGGGTGCTTCGCACCCGCTACACCCCTATATCTGGGGAATGTCCCGCCAGTTCCTAAAGAACCAAAGAAAACCTTCGTGCTCCTTCGTGTTCTTCGTGGTAAAAAAAGAAGAGACCTATGCAACCAGAAAACTGGCAATTCATTGATAAAGACGGCACTTTTCGCCTTCAAAATCCCCATCTCACAAATTATCTTTATTACCCGCTCGTTAATGAAGCCGGGATGATGTCCGTCGTCACGCCCACGCTGCACGGGGCGCTCACAACCGGACACAACACCTATTTTTCCGAGCCGCTTTCCATTGAGAGTCTGCACAACAGCCGTTCTGCACGCAATTTTTGGGTACATATCGTTGGTCATGGCCCCTGGTCGCTCACAGGCAATTCTGCCCCCCAAATTGAAAAGCGTTTCAATGAAGATGCCGAACAAACAGAACTCACTGCGGGTTTGCTCTGGCACACCTTGCAGCGCGAAAATTCCCACCTGGGCCTGAAAGCCGAGATCACAAATATTGTTCCTCCCACAAACGATCAAGTCGAGTTAATGCGCGTCACCCTCACCAACACCGGCGCGCAACCGCTTGAACTCACGCCCACCGCCGCCATCCCCATTTTTGGCCGTTCTGCCGATAATTTGCGCGACCACCGCCACGTCACATCGCTGCTACACCGCATCACCTGCACACAGCACGGCGTTTTGGTGCGTCCTACCCTTTCTTTTGATGAGCGCGGCCATCTGCCGAATACGATCACTTATGCTGTGCTGGGGTGTGATGATCGGGAAAATCCGCCCCTGGGATTCACCCCCGTGTTGGAAGATTTTCTTGGCGAAGGGGGCAGCCTGGATTGGCCGCGGGCGATTGTGGAAAACCATCCCCCGGCTGCGCGCCCCAGAGACAGCGTGGACGGGTACGAAGCCCTGGGGGGGTTACAGTTCCCGAAGGTGATCCTGCTCCCCGGCGAAAGCCGCTCCTGGGTACTCGTCATGGCTGTTTTTGACGCGTACGAACAAGCTCGAAATGAAAAAAAACAACAAAAAATCCGCGTCCATCCGCGTTCATCCGCGTCCGATACCCCTTATATCGAAAAGTATGGCTCAGTAACCCAATTTGAATACTGGCTCTCCCAAACCAAAAAATTCTGGGCCAAGAAACTCGATACCCTGAAAGTTGAAACCGGCGATCCCCGTTTCGATGGCTGGCTGCGCTGGGTTGCCATTCAGCCAACCTTGCGCCGCCTGTACGGCAACTCCTTCATGCCCTATCACGATTACGGGCGCGGCGGGCGCGGCTGGCGTGATCTGTGGCAGGATATTTTGGCGCTATTGCTCATGGAGCCGGATGACCTGGATAAAATATTGCTCGGCAACTTCGCCGGTGTTCGCATAGATGGCAGCAACGCCACCATCATCGGTAACGCTCCCGGCGAATTCAAAGCCGACCGCAACAATATCCCCCGCGTGTGGATGGATCACGGTGCCTGGCCCTTCCTGACGACCAAACTCTATATTGACCACACTGGCGACATCGGTTTTTTGCTGCGTGAGAAAACCTATTTTAAAGACCAATTCACCCATTGGACAAAATCCATAGATGAAAGCTGGACACCCGAAAGCGGCACGCAACTTCGCACGAAAGCTGGCGCTGTTTATCACGGCACTGTGCTGGAACATCTGCTTGTCCAACATCTGACAGCCTTCTTTAACGTTGGCGACCACAACAACCTGCGCCTTGAAGATGCCGACTGGAACGATGGGCTGGATATGGCCCATGAAAAGGGCGAAAGCGTGGCCTTCACGGCGCTCTATGCCAGCAATTTGAGAGAGTTATCTGAACTTGTTTTGAAACTCGACGAAGAGTATGTTTCGATTGCTGTTGAGATATTGCCCTTACTCGATAGTTTAAATCCCCCCTCGCCCCCTTTCGGGGATGCTCCGCGAGGGGAAGGCTGGGATGGGGGTGGTGTGGACTACGCCAACCCCGCCGCAAAACGGGCGCATTTGACAGCGTACTTCGAGCGCGTGAACGAATCTGTCAGCGGCGAGCGTGCGGAAGTTTCGCTCACAGATTTGGCATCCGACCTGCGGGCGAAGGCAGATCATCTGTATGCGCATTTGCAGGAAAACGAGTGGGTGCAAGATAAAGCCGGGCGCGGCTGGTTTAATGGCTACTACGATAACGACGGCCAACGCCTCGAGGGTGAGCATTCCCTCGGAGTTCGTATGACCCTCACCGGGCAAGTTTTCGCCCTCATGGGTGGGATCGCCTCCATTGAGCAGGCACACGCCATTATTCAGGCCGCGGACCATTATCTCTATAATCCGAAAATTGGCGGCTATTTACTCAACACTGATTTCGGCGAAGTCTTGCTGAATTTGGGGCGCGCGTTTGGCTTTGCGTATGGACACAAGGAAAACGGGGCCATGTTCAGCCACATGGCGGTGATGTATGCCAACGCGCTCTACCAGCGCGGTTTTGCGGCGGAAGGTTTCAGGGCGCTGGATGCAATTTATCAACACAGTGCCGATTTTGAGAAAAGCCGCATGTATCCCGGCATCCCCGAATATTTCAGCGACCGCGGTCGGGGCATGTATCCCTACCTGACCGGCTCGGCGAGTTGGTATTTGCTGACCCTGGTGACGCAGGTTTTCGGTGTGCGCGGAGAACTGGGCGATCTGGTGCTGGCCCCGATGTTATGCCGCGCGCAATTTGATGCGCAGATGCGCGCAACCATCCACACGCTCTTTGCCGGGCGGCGGTTAAACGTATGCTATAAAAATCCTGGCGAGCTGGATGTGGGTGAGTACAAGGTTGAAAATGTCTTGCTGAATGGACAAAAACTCACCTTTACAAGCGAAGATGGAAGCGTGAAAATTGCCAGAGCCGCAATCGCGCGACTACCTGAAGGTTCAGAGCATTTGTTGGAAGTTGTGCTGACCAATCCATGAAATTTCACCGCGAAGACTCAAAGACACACAGGCAAATATCGTATTTCTGTATTGGTCAAGAGAAGCTTGAACACCAAATTTCTATGAGGAAGCCAGGAACCCATGAATTTTTTCCTGCATTCCTGGTTTCCTTATAGATACAAACCGTTCAAGTTTTTGTTGACCACTACGAAATTATCGTATTTCTTTGTGCCTTCGCGGTAGACCTTTTCTCATACATAAAGGAACCCCATGACCACAAAAACCGAAACTTTGCTCTCAAAACTAACCCTCGAAGAAAAAGTAACCCTGCTCGCTGGAGCCGATACCTGGCGCACGCACGTCATTGAACGGTTGGGCATTGGGGCGCTCAAAGTCAGCGACGGGCCTAACGGTGTGCGCGGCGAAAACAAAGATACCAAAAGCCAGACCTCGGCCAGTTTTCCGATTGGTACGGCGCTGGGCGCAACCTGGAACCCTGAGTTGGTGCGCGCAATTGGCATTGCCCTTGGCGAAGAGACCAAAACGAAAGGCGCACATGTGCTGTTGGGGCCTACGGTGAATGTCCACCGGCATCCGCTGGCGGGGCGCAACTTTGAATGCTTCTCTGAAGACCCGCATCTTTCGTCTCGGATAGCCGTCTCGTATATTCAGGGCTTGCAGAGCGAGGGCGTGGGAGCCTGCATCAAACACTTTGTTGCCAACGATCAGGAGTTTGAGCGCTTCTCGATCAGCTCCGAAGTGGACGCGCGCACCCTGCAAGAAATTTATCTCCCGGCCTTCAAGTCCGCTGTTGAAGAAGCTCAACCCTGGACGCTGATGTCGGCGTATAACCGTGTAAATGGCACCTATGTTAGCGAAAATAAAACCCTGCTGAACGAAATTCTCAAAGATGAGTGGGGCTTTGACGGCATGGTCATATCCGATTGGTATGGGACTTACAGTGACAATGTCCCCGCCGCCGGGCTGGACCTGGAGATGCCCGGCCCCGCTCGCTGGATGGGCGAAAAAGTCCTTGAAGCGGTGCGTAATGGCACGCTCGATGAAGCCGTTATTGACGACAAAGTTCTGCGCATTTTGCGCACACTGCAACGCGTTGGCGCGTTGGATAATCCCGAAATTATCGCAGAACAGTCTATTGACAACCCTGCTCACCGGGCGCTGATCCGCAAAACAGGCCGCGAAGCCATTGTTCTGCTGAAAAATGATGACGACCTTTTGCCAATCACCGAAAAAATCCGCTCGGTGGCGATCATCGGCAGGCCCGCGCAGACAGTCACCTTTCAGGGCGGCGGCAGCTCGGAAGTCAATCCGCATTACGTGGTACATCCGCTTGAAGCCATTCGGGCGCGTTATGGCTGCGCGCTGGATGTGAAGTACGCCCCCGGCCCGTCTATTCACCGCGATGTTCCGCTGCTTGATCCGGCGGGATTAGCCGCCGACGACGGCACACCTGGCAAAGTCAGCATCCAGCAGTATGATAATACTTCTCTGGAAGGCGAGCCTTTCAAGGAATTTATGGCAGGCGGCACACAGCAAGCCTGGTTTGGTGAAAAAGCGCTCGACCATGACCCTTCCGCTTTCTCGCTGCGCATGTCGGGCGGTTGGACAGCCCCTGAAAGCGGTTCCTACACATTTGTCCTGACGGCTGTGGGGCGCGCCCGCTGGTGGCTGGATGGCGAAAAAATGCTCGATTGGTGGGAGATCACGGACTTCAATCAGCCGCAAAATTTTGTGGGGGTTGTTGCCGAGACGATTGCGCGCGCGAAGGAAGTTCATCTCGAAGCCGGAAAGACATATTCCTTCGTC
>JACNJM010000170.1 GCA_014382605.1 Anaerolineae bacterium | reverse complement strand
TCCTCGCGGTGCAGGCCGCCATGCCGTCCTACAAGCGGGTTGGGTTTATCAGCCCACCACAGGTAGGCGTTGCCGCGCGGGGCTACAACCAAATCGCCCAGACGGTCGCGCAAATGTGGATGCTCCGGCCCCGGGCCGAATAAACTGGCATCCAAAGCCTGTTCCGGGGTAAAAATAGCAAACTCGCCCGGCCAAACGGATTCAAAATACTGCCGGATAGCATCGTTCTGCCCGGGTTTGGCATAGAGATAGATCAGCCGGTTTTCACCCGTCGGGCGGATATGCAGCATGGCATCCAGTTCGGGATGACTTTTGAGATGGTAGCGTTCCTGATCAAAGGTGCGGATTTGCCCGTGATCGGCAGTTAACAATACCAGCGTATCTTGCCGCGCCGCCGCGCTGAGCTGGTTTAGAAAATAGCGTTCAAAGGCCTCGCTAAACTGTGTAAACTCAGCAGAAACACGCTCGTCTTCGGGCTGGTACTGATGCGAAAAACCATCCACCACGCCCCAATAAGCCCAGGTAAACAGGCGCTGGGCGGCTTTTTCTTCAAATAGCTCGCGCATCGTAACCCACAAATCAACCGGCGTGCTGAAAGGCGCTACCTCTGCGGCGCGCATTTGCATGGTCGAAAGCCCCGAATGGGCAATACTGTGATGCAAAAAAGCATACGGCTGTACACCCTGCGCGCCAAGATGCTCGCCGAGTGTGGGCATGGTCAGATATTCTGGCGCTTTGAACCCGGCTTTGGCAAGCTCACCTACCCCTTCGCGAAAGGCCATCGGGGTGTGCAAGATCATATTGGCGACCATGCCGTATTCCTTGAGCCAGAGTTCATATCCGGCAATACCATGCTGGGCGGCGCTCGCGCCAGTCCATAGCGATGTTGTCGCCGCACTGGTGGTGCTGGGGCTGATCGAGGTCAGCGGGGCCAGATTGCCGCTTTGCAGCAGGGTATTCCACACCGGGTTGCGTTTTTCTTCCAGCCAGCCTTGAAAACGATGCAGGGCCAGCGCATCCATGAGGATCAGGAGCACTTTGCGAATGCCCTCCCCCGGGGGGTGCAAAATTTCCGGGCGCAGCGCGCCAGCACCGAGGCCGGGGAGGTTCAGCCAGTGGCAGATCGAACTGGGAATGTTGAGGATCGAATCTCCATCATATTTGGGGTAGATGAAATCAGCCCCCAAATCTAAACCGGGCAGGCGATGTTTTTCGATAGCGGGCAGCAAAGCAGGCGTTAAATCAGTCATGGGGATGTGTGTCGATCAGGCAACGGCGTTGAGGAAATCGGCCAGCAGACCGTAGGCCGTGGTATGAGGGCCGGGATCGGCCTCGATGAGGGAGAGTTTGCCCAGCACATCGGATTCAAACTCGACGATGGAGGTGGTGCCCATGACCCCGTAGAGGGGCGATTCGACGCCGACTTTTTGGGGCGCCACGCGTGCCCGAACCTGATCCCCATCCCGAACGGCTTCACAGACCAGTTTCCAGCGTTTGCCTTCGGCTTTGGCCTGGGCTACATCGTCAACCGTGATGGCTCCAATGCCGGTGCGGTCTACATCGTGCGGTTTGAGCGGTACGCCCATCATCACCGAAACCAGCGCGCAAACTTTGATGGCCGCATCCCAGCCATCGACATCGCCGCTGGGGTCGGTTTCGGCAATGCCAATCGATTGGGCGTAGGCCACGGCATCGGTGAAACTTTCGCCAGCTTCCATGCGAGTGAGCAAGAGATTGGTGGTTGAGTTGAGCACCCCCCGCAGGGCGTTGAGATTGGCGGCGGGCAGCGTCTCGCGGAACAGCCCAAAAACTGGCGCGCCATCCATCACAGCCGATTCAAAATAGAACTTGCGCCCTTTGGATTTAGCGAGGGCGGTCAATTCCTGATAACCATGCACCACCGGCCCTTTGTTGGCCGTGGTGACGTGCATGCCCAGTTCGAGCGCGGCGCGGATATAGTCGATGGCGGGCTGGCCGCTTGCGTAGTTCACAGGGATGGTTTCAAAGAGAACTTCAGCGCCGCAGTTTTGGATGAAGTCGAGCGAGTTGACGGCTGATGATTGACGGTTAAGTTTGTCGATGGATTGACCGCTTTTGACAAATTCAAGGGCTTTAGTAAGATCGATGCCATCGGGATCAAGGGCGATACCGCGGCTGCCGGTGGCAATGCCGGTAACGCTAAAGGTTACGCCGCGTTGGGTTTCAATATCGGCGGCTTTACGCAGCAATAATTCAGCTAAGGCTTTGCCGACGTTGCCGAATCCGAGGAAGGCAAGATTATAGTGGGGCATGGAGTCTCCTAATGCGTCGGGAGGTCGGACGTCTCGACGACTTGACATCATAATGGCGGGTATGGGTACGCTCTGCGGTCGTTGGGCGGGTGCGGGAAATTTTCTAGCGTTTGCAAGCTTTCGGCGCGGGCGCTCAGGGCGGCGATCTCTTCGGGGGCGAGATGCGCTGCGAGCGCGGCAACCAACTCGGAGCCTGGCGCGAGGTTCCCGTTCAGGGTTTGTAAATCAGCCAGTAGAGCAGGCGGCACCGCTTCTCCGGCATAATCCCAGATTACGGTACGCAGTTTATCCTCCACATGAAAACAAAGGCCGTGGTCGATCAGCCAGAGATGGTCATCGGCATCGAAAAGCAGATGGCTGCCCTTGCGGTCGGCATTGTTAACTAGCAGATCAAAGAGAATCACGGGCGGCATGCACTGGAAATGCGCTTCGCTGAGGTTGAAGTAGTGATAATTGGGGTCGTGGGGAATAAAGTTTTGCAGCGAACCGGGGCCATAGGGGCCATCGTTGCGATAAACCGTGGGGGGCACTAGCTCCCAACCGAGGCTCTGACTGATAATATATGCCGCGGCTTCGCGGTGCGCCAGCGTATTATCGGGGAAATCCCACAGCGGGCGTTCGCCCTGCTCGGGTTTATAGACCGCACGCGTAATTTCGCCCTGGTGCTGAATCTGGACGAGAAAGGAGTAATTTGCCCCATGAACAAATTCCCCCTCGAGGGAGAACGTGCCAGTGTTTAGCGCGGTGAGGATGTGCTTGTGCATGGGAAAGCGAGTGGCGGATGACGGGCGAGTTTTTTATGCGCGGTTGGCTGTTCGCCCTGCATTTATTTGCGCGCGTGTCCGCCGTTCTTCTTGACGCAGAAGTGGCCTTCGGGTTCCATCGGTTCGTTGCATTGCGGGCAAATTGGCCGACCACGGGAGGCAACTTCGATGCTCCAGCGGCTGAGCGCCAGCAGTTGATCGCGGCTGCACCAGAGACGCACCACGTTGGGTACATCCCCTTCGAGGGTATCATCATCGGATTGAATCGCATCTTCGATTTCCTCCATGATATCGCCTTCGGGCAGCAATTCGTGGATCACCAATACAGCCAGATCGGCTTCGATGTCAAACCCCAGCCCGATATTGGCAATACGGCAGAGCGGGTCAACCGGCGGGTGGATGTGCATTTGGGTTTCAGAAAACTCGGCCACGGGAGCATGCAGATCAGGGAATTTCTCGGCAATTTCGGCCAGAAAGCGTTCGATGCCGATGGCGAGGGATTGTAGCTGGAATTTTTCGGCGATCAGCGTGATGGTTTGAGCGCCTTTTTGAGCCTGAATGTAGAAAACGCGATCTCCGGCAGGGCCGAGTGCGTCTACGGTGATATGGTCAACGGGGTTAAGATCAAATTCTTGGTTTGGCATGTTTTATTCCGGTAGGCTTGATGATTTGTTGAAGAAGTATACCATTGCAGGTTGGCAAGTTAGCGGGTTGAAAGTTTGAAAACGGGGAGCAGAAAATATGAAACAGAAGGTAAACTCTTAGCTTTCTACCGCCCACTTCTCACTGTTCACATGGATAACCCGCGCCTGCTTTTCGCCAAGAAACAGGGTTGTGATTGACGCGGGCGCTATTGTCAGTCGTTGGAAGTGGTCAATAGGCATCCCCAGGTAGTAGGCTACGGCCAGTTTGATGCTGTCGCTGTGCGAAACGCAAATAAGCATTTCTTCGGGGCTATGTTTCTGGCAGAGCGCTTCGAGGGCAGCTATAATCCGCGCTTGGGCCGCGGCAAAACTCTCGCCGTTGGGGAAACACATGCGTGATGGAGTCTGCTGAACAGTATGCCACAATTTTCGGCGGCGCAGTTCTTTGAGGGTTTTATCTTGCCAGTCGCCAAAGTCAATTTCCAGCAAACCCGAATTTGGGATCACGTCGAGGTTGAGGGCCGCGGCGATAGGCGCGGCAGTTTCCAGCGTGCGCTCCAGCGGGCTGGCGTAGACGGATTTGATCGGCGCATCCTTGAGATTTTCGGCTAACGCCTGGGCTTGCTGTTGCCCCTTTTCGTTAAGCTGCACACCCGGGAGTCGTCCAGCTAGGCGGCCCTTTTTGACGTATTCATTTTCACCGTGGCGTATCAGTAAGATGGTTGGCATATTTGCAAGGTAAAGGTTGAAAGTTGAAGGAAGAAAGTTTAATGCTATATGATACTCTATTTTGACTTTTAGGAGGGTACCGCGAGATTAGACAGCGTATAATATTGCAGTACAAAGGAGTAAATATGATTTCTATTGACGATAACTATCTGATCGAAACACTGAAAGACCTGGTACGAATCAACTCGGTCAACCCCTCGCTGACGCCAGAAGGCCAGGGCGAAGCCGAACTGGGCGCGTATGTTGCCGATGCCCTGAAAAAATTGGGGCTAGAAACTACATTGCACGAAATCGAACCCGGGCGCGTGAATATAGTCGGCATTCTCAAGGGTCATGGGCAGGGGCGTTCGCTGCTGCTTAACGCCCACATGGATACCGTCGGTGTGGAGGGCATGACGGTTGATCCTTTCGGGGCTGAAATACGGGATGGCAAGCTCTACGGGCGCGGCGCGCAAGATATGAAGGCCAGTCTGGCAGCCATGCTGGCCGTTGCCAAGGCCTTTGTAGATGCGGGTATCTCGCTGGCGGGCGATTTGTTCATCACCGCCGTGGCCGACGAAGAATATGCCAGCATTGGAACCGAGGCGCTTGTTCAGCAGGTGCAGGCCGATGCCGCCATTGTCACCGAGCCGACCGATATGCACGTCTGCCGGGCGCACCGCGGGTTCATCTGGTACGATGTCGAGACGATTGGCCGCGCCGCGCATGGCAGCCGCTACGCCGAAGGCATCGATGCCAATATGCGCATGGGGCGTTTTCTGGGGGAGTTGGATAGGCTGGAACAGGATTTGCTCAAACGCGATGGACACGCCCTCACCGGGCCGCCCTCGCTCCATGCGGCGCGGCTGCGAGGGGGCAAGGAGGTCAGCATCTACGCGGCGAGTTGTTTGCTGCAACTCGAGCGGCGGACTACCCCCGGGGAGACCGTTGAGCAGGCCACGGCTGAATTGCAGGCCATCATCGACAAGCTGGCCGCGCAAGATGAAACCTTCCGGGCGACGGTCAGGCCTACTTTCGAGCGCGCCCCCTTCGTGGTCAGCGCGGAGGCTGCTATTGTGCAAATTCTTGATCGGGCGTTGGAAAATCGCCTGGGGAAATCTTCCTCCCACAGCGGGCAAACTTTCTGGACAGATGCGGCACTCTTTGCCGATGCCGGGATGGAAACCGTGCTACTTGGCCCCATTGGTTACGGCCTGCACAGCGCCAAAGAATGGGTGGATATTCAATCCACGATTGATCTGGCCTATGTGCTGGCCGACACGGCGCTGGCGTATTGCAAATAGCACTCTTTTACCGCAAATGAACACAAATAAATACATGCGGATAAAAAACTATCAATCTGTGTTCATCTGCGGTTATTTTTTTATTTGTGCTTGCGCTTGATGCTGGTGATCGTATCTTCGGTGAGTTCGGGCAGGGTTTCGGCTTTGTCGATGCCCAGTGCCTTGCGTTGTGCGCCCCGCCAGCGTTCCAGGCGCTCGCTGACTTCAGTCTCGTAGCCCTGATCCGAAGGGCGGTAGAAATACGTACCTAAAACTTTTTGGGGAAGATATTGCTGGGGAATGAAATGGTCGGGGCCCGCGTGGGAATATTTGTAGCCCTGGCCGTGACCTAAGGCAACTGCATCGCGGTTGGCATCCTTGATGTGATCAGGGACTTCGCCCACGCCTTCTTTTTCGATCAGTTGAAACGCTTTGAAATATGCCCCTGCCGAATTCGATTTCGGCGCGGTGGCGAGGAAGAGAGTGGCCTCAACGATGGGATAAATCCCCTCTGGCATGCCCACAAATTCAAAAGCCTGTGCGGCGGCATTGGCGACGACCAGCCCCATTGGGTCAGCCAAACCGATGTCTTCTCCGGCCAAGATGAGCAGGCGGCGCACGATAAAACGCGCATCTTCCCCGGCGTAGAGCATCTTCGCCAGCCAGTAGAGCGCTGCATCGGGGTCTGAGCCGCGTACAGATTTGATGAAGGCTGAAATTGTATCGTAGTGCGAATCGCCGTCTTTGTCGTAGAGTACCGCCCGGCGTTGAATCGATTCCTGGGCGACATCCAGCGAGATGTGGATAACTTCGGCGGCATCTGGCGGGGTGGATTCGACCGCCAGTTCCAGCGCGTTGAGGGCGTTACGGGCATCGCCAGCCGCGACATGAATGAGATGATCCAATGCTTCGGGGACAAGATTGACCTTCCGGTTGCCGTACCCGCGCTCGGGGTCGCGCAGGGCGCGCTCCAGAAGAACACGCACGTGCTCATCGCCCAATGTCCGCAACTGGAAAACGCGCGAGCGCGAGACCAGTGCGCCGATAACTTCAAAATAGGGATTCTCGGTTGTCGCGCCAATCAGTGTGAGGGTGCCGTTCTCCACGTGGGGCAGCAGGGCATCTTGCTGAGCCTTGTTCCAGCGATGGACTTCATCGACGAAAAGAATGGTCTTCTTCTGATAGAGTCGTCTGCGTTCAATGGCTTCGGCAACGACTTCGCGCAAGCGCGGCTTGCCATCCAGCACAGCTGAAAGCGTCTCGAAATGCGCTTTGGTCTGGTTGGCGATGACCATGGCGAGGGTGGTTTTCCCCGTTCCCGGCGGCCCCCATAGAATGATCGAAGCGAAGAGCCTATCGGCGATGATGGCGCGCCGCAGCAGTTTGCCTTCCCCGA
>JACNJM010000316.1 GCA_014382605.1 Anaerolineae bacterium | reverse complement strand
TATTGGATGAGGCCAGCTTATGCGCCTGCCAAATGGGTTCGGGTGAATTTAGGTCACATCCCTGGGGGTTAAATTCCAGCTATGGGCCTGGCGCGCCAACCTAATGCGGCGCGCGAATGTCCTTGTTTTTGATAGTGTCATCATTCGGGTGGTGAAAAGGCTAACGCTGGCTGAACTTCATCCATAATAGTGTGTGCTGGGGTTCGAAGCCTGCATCCATCAATGTACCCTGAGCGCGCTCGTAAGGATAGTCGAGCGCCAGTTTGCGGCGCAGGAGAAGCTCTCGCCGGATGAAAGGCAAGATAATTTTCAGGGCCTGGTCTTCGTTTTGGGGGGAGGCAGACAACCAAAGATGATCGGCATGGGTATGCGAAGCTTGCCAGGTGAGCACCCCCAATAGTTTTCCCTGATGCTGGGCTGCCCAGTGACGGGTTTGTACTTCGGCAAAAAAGCGTAATAATAGCCCCATCAGGCCGGGCTGGAGATAGCGTGTTTTTAACGGAAAATGCCAGCGCAGATCGGTAGGATAATTGGCCTGCAGCCAGGCTGCTTGCTGTGCCCAGTGCCGTTGGCTGCGAATAGTGGCGCGTCCAGGTGCGGGTGTTGCGCTTTCAACCAATGAGCGGGGATGGATTAGCCAGGTGGTGCGCCGCGCCCGGGGGCTAAAGCCCATATTTTGGTAGAGAGTGAGCGCGGCAGGGTTGTCTGTGCGGGCTTGCAGCCACACTTCATGGATGCGCCGTCGGCGGGTTTTCTCCAGCGCGGCCTGGGTGAGACGCTGCGCGATGCCGCGTCGGCGATAATTGGGATGGACGGCGACATTGGCGATCAAATTCAGCCGCCGCCCCTGATGGAAGAAGTGAATCAGATTCAGGTTGCCGATGATTTCCCCATCTTCTTCCCAGACGAAACCACCCAGGGGGAAATTGCCTCGTGGATTATTCAGCGCAGCCCAATAGGGACTTCCGGGGGTTCGGGCAGCTCGGCGCATATTTTGCAGATAACGGCGACCATCGGGGGTGAGCGTTTCAGCGAAACAAAGCTCAATCAGATCGGCGGCTGGTTGAAGGTCGCGCCGGGTGTCGAAGGGACGAATATTCTTGGGTAAATCGGCGAGTAAACCGGATACAATGGAAGCCATAGACCTGATTCTACCACCCGCTTCTATGGGGTAAAATAGGTTTGTTAAAAAAATTGCCCAGATGAGATGCGCTTTACGGACGTTTTTTTACCCTGAAAGTGCGCCCCACCGTCTTTGCTCCGTTATATCAAGCCCTCATCGACAGGAACTTCTCTTATGGATCAAACCCCGATCATAAAACCCACCACCTGGCGTACAGCCGTGCGTCACTTATGGCGGCGGATTGTGCCGCCGGTCAGTCAGGAACAACGCGGCAAAGTTCAGGTGCAATTGCGCAATTCATCGCATCCCGATTTTGATTTTTTCTTGCTGGTGCTGCTCTCCAGTGTAATTGCTACCTTCGGTCTGTTGATGAATTCACCGGCGACGATTATCGGGGCCATGCTGGTCGCGCCGCTCATGTCGCCGATTATTGGCCTGGGGCTGAGTTCAATCCGCGGGGATGATCGTTTGCTCAAAGATGCCGCCGCGGCCTTGTTGCGCGGTGCGGCATTGGCGGTGCTGATTGCAACCATACTTACCCTGGGCAACCGCTTGCTGCCCTTTTTGCCGTTAACCGCCGATTCGCTGCCATCAGAGGTGATGGCGCGCACGCGTCCCACGCCGATGGATTTGGGGGTGGCGCTGGCGGGCGGTTTGGCGGCAGCCTTTGCGCTGGCAATGCCGCATATTTCGGCGGCGCTGCCCGGTGTGGCAATTGCCACGGCTTTGCTGCCTCCGCTGGCGACGGTGGGAATTGGGCTGGCTTATCAACGCTGGGATGTGGCCGGAGGCGCGTTTTTGCTCTTTGTGACGAACGGCGTTGCGATTTCGGCCTCGGCGATGGTGGTATTCTTCGCCCTGGGGTTTATGCCTCGCTCCGTAGAGAAGGTCGGACGCCTGTATGGACTGCCGCGCAGTTTGGTGGTTTTGTCTTTGGTGACGATGCTGTTACTGGCTCCGCTGACCTATATTAGTGTGCAATTTGTGCGCGAAGCCAATGCGACGCGTTATTTAGCTGACCGTAATGAGCAGATCAAAGAAATTACCGCGCAAGAAGTGGCCGAATTCCGTCAGGCCGAAGTGACCGAATGGCAGATCAGCGATGATGCCAATGTGCTGATTCTGGAAATCACTGTGCGCACAGCATCGTTGTTGGGCTATGCCGATATGCTCAGTATGCGCGATGCAATTGGCAGCCGTTTGCAGGCCGATGGCTTGCTGGCCGATGACCAGGAATTTCAACTATTGCTGAATCAATTCCAGGCGCAGCGCCTCGACCCGCAGGTGCCCCCCACAGCGACAAATACACCCCCTCCGACGTACACCCCCACCCCTGGGCCGAGTCCGACAGTCACTGCCTCGGCCACGCCGCCCGCTACACCTACAGACCTGCCCTCGGCAACCCCGCTTCCTACAGAAACGGCAACGCCTCTCCCAACCGCTACAGGCACGCCTACGGTGTATCCGGGGTATGCGGCTGCTGTGCGTTTTCCGGGGATGCAGTTGCGCCAGTCTCCCGGCGGCCCGGCAATTGCCTCGCTGCGAGCGGGTGAGTCGTTGGTGGTTTTATACGGCCAGGAAATTGCGGATGGTTTGGTGTGGGTGGAAGTGCAGGATGAAGATGGCCGTGTAGGCTGGGTGCCGCAAGTGTACGTGCTTACGCCAACCCCCACACTGACCCCGATTATGCTCACGGCTACGCCGTAAGAAGATGTCGCAAGTCGGATAGCTCAAAGCCTGGCGGCAGCAGCACCAGATGCGCCGGGCAACTATGACGACAATCGCGTGCTCCAAACTGAGCAAGGGGGATTTGTGCCGCTGGGAGTTGTGCCAACGCCTGGCTCCAGCGGCATTCTGTGGGAATGGCCGTTGCTGCAATGTTGAGTTCGGTTAGAAAGGTATACTCGCCTATTTCAGCCTGCGCGCGTAGATAGTCGATATGCCAGCGCTGAATTTTGCTCCCGGCGATGTGGCGTCCCAATCGGGCACGGATACCCCCGGGGCCGCGGGCGCTGCCCAGGTAGGCATAGATTCCTGCCGGAAATTGAGCTTCCCCCAGTGCGCCGATGGTGATTGCTTGTGGTGTGGTGAGTTTTAGTAGCAGGATATAGCTGCCAGGGGTGGATGGGAGTAGCGTTTTTTTTGTCATTGTCTTGAGCCTAATTGCTGGCGAGTAGCACGCTCAGTTATGCTATAATTTTTCCCGATGCTCTTTGATAAATTTTATTATGTTGTAATTGCTTAGGTTAACGCCTCCTCACGAAAAACCGAAAAAGGGATATTCATAAGGGCAGTTGCTACATATGAATATCCCTTTTTGGCTTATTCTCACTTGAGGTTGAGTGGCATAAAAAAGTTCTTCATCTGCGAGGAGCTAGATGGCTAATTTGTCGGAACCGGTTTTAGTACTGAACGCAAACTTTGCGCCGATCAATGTTTGCACGACGAAGCGCGCCATTCTTTTAATGTTCTCTGGTAAGGCCAGTTTGGTACTCAATGGCCGCGGGGTGGTTCAAGCAGTCACGCGGGCGTTTCCCAAGCCTTCAATTATCCGGTTGGGGGTGATGATAAAACGCCCGCGCCCACATGTTAGTTTTAGCAAGCGCGAAATCTTCCGGCGAGATAGTTTTACCTGCCAATATTGCGGCCAGCACAAGAAAAATCTGACGGTAGACCATGTGCTGCCGCGACATTTGGGGGGCGAACACTCGTGGCAAAATTTGGTGGCGGCTTGTGCGGCTTGCAATCACTTTAAAGGCGGTCGCACTGTCGAGCAGGCCAATATGCGCCTATTGAGACAGCCAGTTGAACCATCTTCTTCGGCGCAGTATATTTTTGGCAAGTATGTCAGGGAAAACCAGGAGTGGGAGCCTTTTCTACAAGGCTGGTAACGGCGATTTTATTTTCCTAAATCTCAATTTCCATAAAATCTTCAGCAAGCGTCACGGGACCTTGAAAGCTCTCTTGGGCTTGCTGGGGCAGTTTGTGATAATTTTCATCGCGCGGATTGTAGTGAATTAAATACAGAGAATTTGCTTTGGCGCGTTGGGCAACTTCCCCAGCCTGACGCGCCGACGAATGTCCCAGGGCTTCGCCGGTGGCTTCATGAATTAATATATTGGCATCTGCAGCCAATTCTTCGACCGCAGGGCAAGGTTCTGTATCGCAAGAATAGGCAAAGATTTTCTGATTGCGCTTCGATTCCACGCGCAGACCGAGGGTGGGGAGCAGGTGTTTTACCGGAGATGTGAAAATGCGTAATTCGTCTGTTTCCAGAGCCAGGGACATCTTCTCGGCAGGCAGCACGCAAAAGTTGACCGAAAAAAAATTGGGCCATTTTGACCACTCGTAGGCATCCATTAAGTTCTGAATCAGAGCCAGGGTTTCTTTCAATCCGAAAATGTTCAGTGGATGTTTTCGTCCCAGCAGCCACATATTCATTAAAAGCAATGGCACGCCTGAGATGTGGTCGGGATGAGAATGAGTCAGAATGAGATTGTGTAATTGATTGAAATCCAACCCGGCCTGCTCCAGGCGCACAATGGGAGTCCCGACACAATCTACGAGAATAAACGCTTTGTCTTCCTGAATTGCCAAGTGTGTATTTTCGTGTTGTGCATCGGCGATCGAGTTGGCAGACCCCAGAATGATGATTTTGGTCATAATGCGTATTTTATATCATACATTCTGTCGATCTGAGGTAGTTCTATAGAGCTATCCCCCAAAAATTTGCAACACCACGGCAGGGGTGACAAAAACTTCCAATGCCGCGGCCCCGATGAGCAGCGGCAGCACCAAAACCAGAATGGTCTTGACCCACTCAGCCAGCGAGTGCAGCAGGGCTTCACCGATGGTTTTTCCCTCAGCCGGGGTTGAGAGCGTAGCCCCCATGCGAAGAATGGCGGCTCCGGCAATCGCAATCGCCGGAATTTCAAGAATGCCATGCGGCAGGATAAATGCCCCTAGGAAAATTGTTGGCGAAATGCCCACCCGCGCTACGGTGATTGTGAAATAGCCAATGATGATGAAGGGCAGCATCAGCACGATCAGGCCCATCACGCCAAATGAGAAAATTCCCAGCACGGTAGCCAGCGCAATCACCCGTAAATTATGCATCGCAATCAGGGGGATGCTTTCCACAGAGAAAAACCGCAGCGATTCGAATCCCTCCACTCCTTGCACAAATCCATCCTGAATATTGCTAATACTCATCAGGTTGGCAGGTAGTACGAAAATCTGTGCTTGCTGCGCGCCAATCCAGCCCGCGGCAACAAAGGCAGCTAACACGAAGACCAATGCCAGCCGCATATCTTTGAATGTGCGCGGAATCTCGCGCCGCAGCCACGCCCAGGGTGATGTAGCCGCGCCCCTGAAGGATTTCCAAAAAATCTGCCAGCCCCATTTAAAGTTGAGTACATCCAACTCGCGCCCCAGTAATTCTTCGCGGTTGAAATAGGCAATTCCCATACGGATCAGCAGCCCGGAAATCAAGACTTGCCCGAAGATCGCCCACCACAGAATATGGTAGCGCGCCCAGAACATAATCATGCTTTCCCCAATTAGCAGCATCGCCACTGGCACAATAATAAACGAAGCCAATAAATTGGCCGCACGTGCCGAAGTGGCCTGCGACGAAATCACCACCGCCCCGCTAACCATCAACAGCGATTGCACCGTTGTCAGGGCGACGACCTGCACCAGCAAAACCGGGTCGGGCGACCAGCCCACTTGCTGGTAAACGCCATTGAGGTAGACTGCAATCCCCAGGTAGCTTGCCAGCAGCGGCGGCAGCATCACTGCCAGTAATTTGCCGAGATATAACTGCAAATCGGTCAGCGGGCTGGAGAGCAGTGGCTCGATACTGCGGCGTTCTTTTTCGCCCACGAAACTCTCCAGGGCGATCACCAAAGATACCGAAATCGGGAAGAACCCTACAACCATCAATAAAAACGGAATCAGCCGGTCGCCAATAATCGGCGCGCCGTAGCGTTCGACAAAGCTGACGGCTTCTCTGGCGGCAAAATTCATCAGGCCGGGGAAGAACAGCGTTAAAGCCAAAATGGGCAGCAAAATGCGCCAATCTCGAAACTGGTCACGAATTTCACGACGGGTGATAATCAGCGCCGGGCGCAGGTTATGCAACATAGTGTACCTCCTCGCCCGCGCTAACGGCTTGCAGGTATACTTGCTCCAGACTGCGAGGCACTTCTTGCAGCGCAATCACGGGGATATTCGCTTCAAGCAAAGCCTTTAGCATTTGCGGATTGTCTTCTTCGGGTTGGCTGGTGCGGTAACGCAGCCAGGTGGCGCCCTGGGCGCTGATCTGCACCCCGGGTGGGATGCTCGCCGGATTCCCGTTGAGATGGGTTGCCAATCGAATTTCGAATTCGCCAGCCCCGAGGAGTTGCTGCTTCAAATCGAGCGGCGTGCCCCGGGCAATAATCTTCCCCCGCCGGATGATGGCGATCTGGTCGGCAAGTTCTTCGGCTTCGGCCAGATTGTGCGTGCAAATGATGATCGCCCGTTCCGCCGAGCGCAGTTCCTGGATGGCATCGCGCACCAGACGGGCGCTCTCCGGGTCCATTGCCGAGGTGGGTTCATCGAGCAGCAGCACGGGCGGGTTATGCAGCAGGGCGCGCACCAGGGCCAATTTTTGGCGCATCCCCTTGGAATATTCGCCAATGCGGCGTTGGCGTGCGTTCGCCAGGCCAAATTGGGCCAGTAATTCGGCAATTCGTTGTGTGCGCTCGTCGGGTGTCATGCCGTAGAGTTCGCCAAAAAAATGCAGATATTCGATGGCGGGCATACGCGCATACAGCCCGTGGTTTTCGGTCAGGACCCCCACCGAGGCGCGCACCCCCGCGGGGCTGCTGACCACATCGTGTCCAGCCACGCTGGCGCGTCCCTGACTGGGTTTGAGAATCGATGTCAACATGCGCACGGTGGTTGTTTTCCCGGCGCCATTGGGGCCGAGCAGCGCCAACACTTCACCAGCCTTTAC
>JACNJM010000248.1 GCA_014382605.1 Anaerolineae bacterium | reverse complement strand
ATAAGAAACTTTTTGGTTTCAATAAGAAACTTTTCCTTGCGCAGTTATAACCGGGTGCCCCGGCTTTAATAGCTTCCCGAGACTCGCTTAGAAAGTTTCCTATACTCAGACAACACCTTTTTCCGATATGCCAAAAAGATGTATACTTAGCTATCTAATAATTTCTTCACCTATGCTTGGGGTAAACGATGCCTAATGAAGCCCAAACTCGCAAAGATTTGATTGACCCGCAGCTAAAAAAAGCTGGTTGGGATGTGGATAATGGCTCCCAGGTTGGGATTGAGATTCCTGTAGATGGCTTTGATCCACAAGCTTGGGAGCAGTTGCAGGGCGAGCTAAAACTGATCCGTGAGCAGAGTGGCACGTTTTCAGCAGATCTACCGGTAGGTATTAGCGACTATGTTCTTTTTCAACCAAACGGGGAAATTATCGCAGTTGTGGAAGCAAAGAAAACCAGCATTGATCCGCGTCTCGCTCAAGCTCAAACCGAGTTTTACGTCACAGAAATTGAGAAGAGACAGAGCTTCCGGCCTTTTGGTTTTATGGCGAATGGCAAGGAAATTTTCTTCTGGGATGTCGGCATCTCTCCAAAGCGTCAGGTGCACGGATTCTTTTCGTCGAAGGACCTTGAAATTCTTAAATATATCCGTGAGAACAAGACACCGCTAATCGAGGCGACAGTCAATCTCGAGATCACTAATCGTGCCTATCAATTAGAGGCCATCCAGCGTGTTGCGGAGGCTTTTACGCAAGGTAAACGCCAGGTTTTGCTCACTATGGCGACAGGGACGGGAAAAACGCGCACAGCCATGTCTCTGGTGGATGTATTCCTGAAATCCAATCAGGCCCAGCGGATTTTATTCGTAGCAGATCGTGTCCCTTTGGTGCAGCAAGCATTGGATGAAGGTTTTAAAGAGCATCTGCCTGACGAGCCAGCCACGCGCATCTACACCCATAAGATCGAAAAGACCAGCCGCCTGTATGTTTCCACGCTGCAAACGCTGAATAATTGTTTTCGTGCGTTCACCCCCGCCTTCTTCGATCTGATCATCTTCGATGAAGTTCATCGCTCAATCTTCAATAAATGGAATGATGTGCTGCAATACTTTGATGGGCGCATGATCGGCTTGACCGCCACCCCCGCGGGTTTCATTGATCGTAATACCTTCACCGAGTTTGGCTGCCCGGATGGGATTCCGACCTTCTTGTACTCTTACAAAGAAGCCATCGATGATGGCTATCTGGTGGATTACGACCTCTACAAGGCGCGCACTCGCTTCCAGCGAAAGGGCATCCGCGGCGTGGACTTGAGCGAGGAAGAGCGCAATACTTTGATTGACAAGGGCCTTGATCCGGATGAGATAGATTTCTCCGGCACCGAACTGGAGCGCAAGGTAAGCAACCGCGGCACCTTACGCGAGCAATGGGAAGAGTTCTGGGAAGTCTGCCGCAAGGATCAATCAGGGCAACTCCCGGGCAAGACGATTGTCTTCGCGATGACCCAGGATCACGCCGTTCGGTTGGAATCTGTCTTTGAAGAGATGTATCCCGAACATATTGGGTTGACGCAGGTCATCACCCACAAATCAGATTACAAAGGGCGGGCCATAGAGAAATTCAAGAAGGAAGAGATGCCGCGCATCGCCATCTCTGTGGATATGCTCGAAACGGGCGTGAATGTCCCCGAAGTGACGAATCTGGTCTTTATGCGACCGATCCAGTCACGGATCAAATTGGAGCAAATGATTGGACGCGGCACACGCGTTCACGAGACCTGCAAGATGACTCAGCTACTGCCAAACGGCCACAAAGACGGCTTTTTGATCATTGACTTCTGGGAGAATGATTTCAACAAACCCCCAGAGAAAGAGATCGCCCAAAGCCTGCCAGTCTTGGTTTCGATTTTCAATACGCGCCTAAAACTCCTGGAACATTTCATCGACGACCAAAATACGGATGCTTTCAAAAAGACCATCGCCGACCTGCGCCAGATGATCGGATTGATCCCGTTGGAGAATTTCACGGTGCAGAAGACTATGCCGCTCGTGGAACGCGCTTGGGACAATCCCTTTTGGGCGTATGTAACGCATACCGATCTTGAGTTTCTCAAACTGCATGTGGGACCTTTGCTGCGTTTCGCGGCAGGGACGGATGTGCAGGCGGCGACCTTCACCAGCAAAGTGGAGCGGCTCAAGCTGCAAATCTTGCAGGGCAAGGATGTTGCTAAATCCGCCCAATCGGTTGCGGAAGATGTCAGTCGTTTGCCAAAATTCGTTTATGAAGCGGAACCCAGCCGCGAAACCTTGCGTGACATCTGTTTATCCCCAGCGATCAAAACTGCCTCCCCCGATGAACTGGATGAGATCATTGCCTCGCTGGCAGACCAGATGCGTTATCGAGTTCGAGAAGAAAATGCTCCGCTTGAAATCGATCTAAAAGACATGATCGAAACGCGCGGTTATTTAATCCTGCAAAACCGCGAGCAGCCGATCTATTACGAAGAATATCGCCAGCAGGTCAACCAGCGCGTGCTGGATTTGGTTGCCGAGCACCCGACCATTACAGCAATTGAGCGCGGCGATGCGGTCAGCGATATGCAGTTGCTCGAACTGGAGCGCACCCTGCGCGAAGAACTCGGCAAAAGCGATCTGGCATTGAGCGAAGAAAATATCCGCAAAGCCTACCGCCTGCAAGTGGACAGTTTCCTTGAATTTTTGCGCGAGCTGCTGGAAATCGAAGGCATTCCCAACTATCAGGAGATCGTCAAACGCCAGTTTGCGGGCTATATCGAAAGCCAGCTTTTCAACGCCGCCCAGATCGGTTTTTTGCGGGCGGTGCAGTCGGTCTTTTTGCAGAAACGCCACCTTAGACGCGCCGATTTCTACGACCCGCCTCTAACCAGCTTTGGGGAAGATGCTGTGGAACGACTTTTCAGCAAAGAACAGATCAATGATGTCTTGAGTTTTGCGGAAAAGTTGGTTGTATTTTAATCGTCCTATGATAAAATTGTATTACGATTTCACGTTCGATAGGAGATTTGTATGAATACCGTAACCGTTTCTACCAAATATCAGGTGGTCATCCCCCAAAAGGTGCGCCAAGCACTTCACATTCAGCCTGGTCAAAAAATGCAAATGATCGAATATGGACAGCATATTGTCATGATCCCTATCCGCCCCATTCAGGAGGCGCGGGGAATGCTCAAGGGCATCGACACTGATCCCCAACGCGAAAAGGTGGACAGGGAATTATGAACGTCGTCGATTCTTCTGGCTGGCTGGAGTATTTTGCCGATGGCGAAAACGCATCCTTTTTTGCGCCCATCATTGAAGATGCTGAGAACTTGATTGTTCCCGCTGTGGTCATCTACGAAGTTTTCAAACGCATCATGAATTTGCGCGATGAGCATACTGCACTGGTCTTTATTGGCGATATGCAGCGAGGACAAATTGCCGATTTGACAACATCCATTGCTCTGCAAGCTGCCAAACTTTCAACAGAATTTAAAATTGCAATGGCTGATAGCATCATCCTCGCAACAGCACGAGCCCACGACGCCACCCTTTGGACTCAAGATATTGATTTTGAAGGGATTGCGGGGGTGAAGTATATTGGCAAGAAGTAAGGGATTATGGAGTAAGAAATAGGGAGTAGGGAGTATGGGCGTAGCGAAATTTAAGGATTTGATTGTCTGGCAGGAAGCGCATCAATTTGTGTTGATGGTTTATGGCATTACGAAAAACTATCCGAGCGAAGAAAAGTATGGGCTGGTCTCGCAAATGCGACGGGCGGGTGTTTCCATCCCTGCGAATATTGCCGAAGGTTTCAAAAGACAAGGAATTCAGGATAAAATTCGTTTCTACAATATCGCCGAGGCTTCTCTCGAAGAGGTGAAATACTTTTTGATCCTTTCCAAAGACTTGAACTACATCTCATCAAACGAAAGTGAATTTACGCAAGCCGAATCTGTCGGCAGGCTACTCAACGGCTTAATCTCCAGTACCCGACGCCGTAAAAAAACCTAACCCCCTACTCCCTACTCCCCTACTCCCATACGAGGAAAAATGAGCAAGAAAAAAAAGACAAAGAAGAAAACAACAAACCGCCCAAAAGGATGGCTGATTGCCCCAAAACAGATAGACGCCTGGATACTTAAGGCTTCTGATCAGATTCGACATAAAGATTACGATGGCGCAATTCGCACCTGCAAGAAAATTTTGATTTATTTGCCAAAAGGGGATAAAGTTCGGGCGGAAGTATTGGGATATATGGGAACATCCTACGCGATGCAAAAAAAGTTTGAAGAGTCTTACCAGATTTTTTCAGAAGCAGTTCAAATTGATAAAGAAGATGCTTATTTGTGGTTCAATCACAGTCTTTCTTGCCGCTATACCAGCCGCTCAGGGGAATCGCTGCGTTCTATGGAAAAGGCGGTCTTACTGGAAGGCGATGGAGACATGGCTAAAGAATTTACCAAAGCATTAGCCTTTGCCCAAAAAATAGCGGAAAGTGAATTAGCCACGCGAGATGAAGGTTTTACCCTTGAAGAACTGATCGAGCAACAGGGATACTTTCAAGAGGGGATGCGTCTTTCAGCGCTGGGGAAATGGGAAGAAGCAGAAGAACGCTTTCGTAAAACTATTCAAATGGGAGATTGCCTGCCTCAGCCCTGGAGCAATCTTGGGATTGCTTTGCAAATGCAAGAGCGCTTTGACGAGGCTGAAGATGCCTATAAACGCGCCTTGGAAATTGATCCAAAATACAAGAATGCCAAAAAGCAGTTAAAAAACTTAAAAAAACAGCGTACTCACCCAGACATAAAGCCTAAGTTTAGAATATCTTCTCCCTTTGATAAGATGAAGAAACCCTCTTTTACCATCAAAGAAGAGTAATTCCCCCTTACTCCCCTACTCCATAATCCATAATGCTAACCTCCCCCAAACTCAAATCACAAGTAGACGCCCTCTGGGACAAGCTCTGGTCGGGCGGGTTATCGAACCCGATGGATGCGATTGAGCAGTTTTCGTATCTCTTATTCTTCAAGCGGCTGGACGATGCGGAGAATCTCCGTGAGAGACAGGCATCCCGCCGGGGAAACGCGTACCAACCCCAAATCAAGGACGAACTTCGCTGGGGCTATTGGACGAAGCTGCCTGCCAAAGATGCCCTCAAGCATGTTAAGGAGCAGGTCTTCCCATCCTTCAAAAAAATGGGCGGTGAAGGTTCATCCTTTGAGCAATATATGCAAAATGCGGAGTTCAAGATCAATAAATCCACTTTGCTGATCGAAGCCTGCAACGCGATCGACGAGATGCAGATTTCGGCGCAAAATCAGGATGTGCAGGGCGATCTGTATGAGTATTTGCTGAGCAAGCTGAACACGGCGGGACGGGCGGGGCAGTTCCGCACGCCGAGGCATATTATCCGCATGATGGTGACGATGGCAAACCCGCAGCCGCACGAGCGCATCGCCGATTTGGCGGCGGGGACCTGTGGCTTTTTGGTGAATGCCTACCAGCATATTTTGGCGGCGCAGACCTCGCCCGAAATTCTGGAGCGCAACGAGGACGGCAGCCCGCGCAATCTGGTCGGCGACCTGCTCACTGAAGCGCAGCGGGATTTTTTGCAGCGGGAGGCTTTTCGCGGCTACGATAACGATTCGGGCATGACGATGCTGCGGATCGGCTCGATGAACCTGATGCTGCACGGCATCCGCTCGCCGCAATATTTTTATATGGATACGCTCTCAAAGGAGTTCAATGCGCTCCGCGCCTACGATCTGATCTTGATGAACCCGCCTTTCAAGGGCAAGGTCGATGCCGCCAACCTGAACGAGGCGCTGCCCACCAGCACCACCAAGAGCGAGCTGCTTTTTGTGCATCTGATTTTGGATGCGCTGGAGATGGGCGGCAGGGCAGCCGTGATCGTGCCCGATGGCGTCCTGTTTGGCTCCAGCCGTGCGCATGTGGAGCTGCGCAAAAAGCTGATCGAGGAAAACCGTCTCGATGGCGTCGTCTCGATGCCTTCGGGCGTCTTCAAACCCTATGCGGGCGTCAGCACCGCCGTCCTATTCTTCACGCGCGGCGCATCCACCGAGCGCATCTGGTTCTACGATATGGCGCAGGATGGCTTTTCGCTGGATGATAAACGTCAGCCTGTGGATGCGAACGACATCCCCGATATTCAGGATTGCTGGACGCAGCGAAACGCCCCCGAATTTGAACTTGCTCGGCGCAAAAGAACGGATGCCCTGCGAGCGGCTTTGGTACCGTTAAAAGCGCAGCGTTTGGCGTTGAGGGGCGAAATCAACCGCCTGACCTTTGAGTCTGTGCTGGAAAAACCTTTCAACACGACGGACACGAAGAACACCAAGGAAAAGCACGAAGAATCCTTAGAGAACTTTGTGCCCTTCGTGTTTAATGCTCTTTCGGATGCCAAAGCCAAGCTCGCCGAACTCGATACCAAAATCGCCGCACCGCAAGCCGAGCTAAACCAACTCACCCGCCAATTCTGGGTCGCAGTGGACGATGTGCGCCAAAAGAAATACGACCTTTCCGCCAGCCGCTACCGCCAAACTGAACCCGACGAAAGCTACCACGAATCCCCGCAAGTGACCCTCGAACGTCTCGCTCGCCTTGAGCAGGTTATGGCGGAAGAGATTGAAGCACTCAACGAGATGTTGAAATGACTTTAGTGTCAATCCGCAAACTTGTTACAAAGACAAAGCAAATTTCCCCAACAACTTTAGGGCGTGATAAGTTTGCGTATGTTGATATATCTTCGGTTGATAAAGATAGAAAGCAGATTATTAACCCACAATATTTGCCTGTCGAAGAAGCACCAAGTCGAGCAAGAAAAGAAATCAAAGATAAAGATGTTTTGGTTGCAACAGTTCGCCCAAATCTAAATGGTGTCGCAATCGTTCCCAAAACTTATAGCGGTGAAATTGCATCAACAGGTTTTTGTGTTCTGCGAGCCAAACGAGAAAAGCTTGACCCACGCTATTTGTTTTATTTCACTCAGAGTAATTACTTTGTTTCGCATCTGACAAAATTATCTATAGGCGCAGGTTATCCTGCTGTTTCTGACAGTGATATTTTAGATACCGAAATCCCCCTTCCACCCCTCCCCGAACAAAAACGGATCGCCGCCCAACTCGCCCAAGCCGACCGCC
>JACNJM010000294.1 GCA_014382605.1 Anaerolineae bacterium | reverse complement strand
CTAATATGTTTTAATGTTGGCGCGCAGGGGTAGCGCCTAATTGAGTGAAAAAATACCATGAGTGATGAATCTGTTTATTCCACCGTAGAGATTTGCCAGATGTTCGGCATTTCAAAAAGTACCCTCTTTCGCTGGGAACGTGAGGAATTGCTGCCGCCAATTCAGCGGGATATTTCCGGGCAACGCGAATATACCCAGGAGCATATTAATGCCATCAGCGAACGTCAAAAAGAACAACTCAGCAAGCGCTATGAGCGCGCCATTAATCTGGGCGATAATGCCAGTCTGCGTCGAATTTCTGAAGCCGTATCCTTGCGAAAGTTCTTTGAGAACGATCTGACGGGCCTGTATGAGTTGGCTGAGTTCTCCGAAGTTTCTCCCGAGACATTGAAACAACTGATGCAAATTGCCCTCGAACAGTATGAACCAGGGGATCAGATTTTTTGTGAGATTGTACGTGTCTTATGGGAACATTCATGTGGTGGTTGTGCCTAGACAAGCAAGGGGAGTATCAATGATAGATCTGGAACTTCAGCGCAAACAGGCCCAGGCCGATTTGCTCGATTTATTCACCCAGGCGACAAATCTGCCGATTGGGTTATATGAGCTTAAGAATGGCGATCTTGATGAGTTCATTACGGATTTGTCCAAAGAGCGTTTTGAGCCGTTTTGCCAATTGATTCATGAATTTGGTGGGGAAGAACTCTGCAATGCCGATCAATGTCGGAGGGCCTTATCGGCGTTCAATGAAACGGAAACGCGCTTGATGTTATGCCATGCCGGGTTGTATAACCAGGCGGCGCCGGTAACAGTGCGCGGCAATACTCGCAGTGTATTGGTTTACGGCGAAATGCGTATTTTGGATGATGCGTATCAAGCTGAAGCGCTGGCGCGTCTGGAGCAGACGGTGGGCGAACTCAACCTGAACGATATGCAGATTCAACAAGTGCAGGATGCTTTTGATGATGTAAAGAGTTTCTCGCTTCAAGAATTGCGCAAACGGCGTGACATGTTGCAGCGTATCGAGCGCTGGTTTTATCGCTTCATCGATGAAGAAGAACGCCTTATAACGAATGTTGACCGCATCACGCATGAAATTCAAACTCGTTTGCAAGCTGTGATTGCCAATGCCGAAAATATGATGCTGGAAGCAACCGATCTTCCGCAAGATATTCGCCAAATTGCCAACGATGTGCTTTTTAGCGCCCTGGCCTTAGATACAGTAATTCAAAATTTAGGATTTTATTTGGGGGACTATAAATTTGATTTACAAACGATTGCGCCACTGATCTATGAGGCCAAACGCGTCTATGAAGCTGAAGCCAAGCGGCGTCAGGTAGATGTTGTTGTAAAGATTCAGGAAATTCACACTCAGAAACTGGAAATTTCCAAAAGCCATATGCAGCACGCCATCAATAATCTCGTGCATAATGCGGTTAAATATTCTTTTCGGGGAGGCTATGGTCGTTATCGTTTCGTTGAAATCCGCGCCTATCCTGAGCAAGATTCCTGTAGAGTTGAGATTAATAATTATGGCGTGGGCATTTTGCCCGAGGAAATCGCTGAAAACAAAATTTTTGAAGATGGCTATCAGGGTGTTCTAACCGAGGGGGAATTTCGTACGGGGGCAGGGAAAGGGTTGAGCCTCGTCAAGCAGATCATTCATGAACATCACGGGATGATCGAAGTTGAGAGCCGGTTAAAATCAGAAACATCCGATCCCGAAGGAAAGCCTCACCTGACCAAGTTCACAGTGACTTTGCCCTACCGGCAGCCCAAGGAGATTGAAAAATGAGCAAAACAATTATTTGGATTGAAGATGATATTGAGATCATTGATCCAGTGGTTCGCCCCCTTGAGCGGGCCGGATACCAGGTCGTCCGCTTGAATACAGTAAAAGAAGTATTGGACGCCATTGAGAAAATCCGCGCCGCGGATCTGGTGTTGCTGGATATGATTCTACGCCCCGGCATGGAAGAACATACTTTTGGGCGTTATCCCGGATTGGATATTTTAGAGTTGCTGCGCGAAAAATACGCTATTGAAGTGCCAGTGGTTGTTCTGACGGTTGTGGATCGCCCCGAAGTTCGCCAGCGGCTAAACGAACTGGGCACAGCAGAAATTGTTCGCAAGCCGGTGCGCCCCTCGGTTTTGAAAGAGGTTGTAGATGGTGTCTTGGGAGGTGAATAGCGCCACATATAACTCCGTCTGTAAGGGCGTTGTCCATCCATTTCAGGTGAATTCATAGGAATTATCCTGCTTATGCTCAAAAAAGCCGTGAAAGCGGCTTTTTTGTTGCCTCAGGTATTGACAATAATAAATATATTTGCTATATTCATCATAGTCAACATCAACAAGAACAACTCTCCAGAAGTGAAAGGACGCGACATGGCTATGATGATGCAGGTATTCATATTCTTGATAGTTGCTGCCATGATTATTTGGGCGGCGTGCGAAGTTGTCTGGCGCACATAATTACGCAGAATCCGAGTAAATAGGTCGAGGTTATTTTCCAAAATCTTGCGGAAATAACGTGAGGAGGAGCCTGTGAACTGGAAACGTGAAATGGTTATTTTGGGCGGTTTGGCAGCCATCGCCGCATATTTAGGTGGTTGGATGGTTGCGCTGATTAGCATCCCGATCAGCGTCAGTGTGATATATATTCTCCGCGGGGTTATTGTTGTTCGCGAGCTGGAAGTTGCAGTTGTGCGCTATCGACAAACACAGGCCTTTTCGCGCTTTCTCCCTGCCGGGGTGCGCTGGATTCCACCGGGTATAGAATATTTCTGGGAAAAAATTTCGGTTGCAGTGACAATTGCCAAAGGCTCAACCCAGGCGCTAACCCGAGACGGGCACACGCTCTCGATGGAGTGGATGCTGGTTTATAAATTAACGCCAGAAAAATTAGCCCCGGAGCGGCGACCCGGAATGGCGCGAGTTTTACCCAAAAAGGCAGATATGCTGGTAAACATCAATGTCAGCGATTGCCTGCGCGAGCTGCTTGAGCAGCGTTTCATGGATGAATTGCTACAGACCGGTGTGCAAAGTCGCTTGAAGCGTGAACTTCGTCAACGGGCAGCCGTGCGTCTGGCTAATTCCGGCCTTGAGGTATATCGTGTGTCCGCGTTGAATGTGAGATTGCCCCAGCGAGTTATTCAAACGATTGAGGCTGCGCATCAACGGCGACACCAGGCACAGGCAGATGCCGAAGCTTATCAGATTATGCGCCAGGCATTCGACCATTTTACTGATGCTGATATGCAATGGCTGGAACTGGAACGAATTCGCGTGCTGGCACAACATGGTAATAGCACCGTGGTTGTGCCGCTGAACGGTGAAGGCCATCTTGAAAAAGAGAGTAACCGCACAAATGGCAAAAACATGGGGCAATTCCAGGATCTACCGCTGGCGCGCTAAGTGAAATATCGCTCACATCTGTATATGGGGGTTATCTTGATACAAGGCCCAGTGTAGCTTTCGCCGCTGGGCCTTGTTGCGTCTTGCACCAGATTGGATTTCCCCTTATAATTCCAAACAAATGTTCTAAAGGAATCGCTATGGCAATTGATTTCCAGCAAGTGCGCCAACAAATTATCGAAATGGGAAAAGATGCTCCTCTGCGAGCGCAGCATATGCGCGAAATTCGCGAGAAAGCGCTTCAGGCGCTCTCCGATTGGGCTGATAAATTGGACGAATTGCAGCACAAGGTAGATGCTGCCCTTCAGGCAAATCCGAATTTGCGTTGCGCCCTGCCACGGGGTGAGAATTTGCTCACCCGTGCAGCCAGCCCCGAGGTTCCCGCCGCCGCAACGCTGCTCGCCGCCGATGGTTCCCAGATCAATCCCAATCGGCACGCCTCAGTTGATTTTTGTCTGGTCAACGTGGGGGCTATCCAGATACAGCACGGCGAGCCGGATGCCCCAACGACCGATGTTCAGAGTAAGCTGTATTATGACGACCAAATGTATGTCGGTGGCGGGTATATCAACGAGCGCATGGTAGCATTGCTGCGTGATTTGCGCGAGCGCACATTGCTGGCGGAATTGGCCGAAGATTTGCCCTCCCCCGTGATGACGCTCACCGATGGGCCGCTGGAGCTTTGGGTTGGGAGCGAAGTTTCTTTGGAAACCGGGGAATATGAGAAACGTTTCAAAGAATATTTGGCTGCCTTGCGTCGGCTGCACCGCATTGGCGCGTCTACTGCTGGGTATATTGACAAACCGCGCGGCGACTTGCTGGTACGCCTGCTGGAGATTGCACTTCTACCCCAGGATGAAATTGAGAAAGCCGGGCGCAAGCATCGTCCATTTTTGCAACTCGCCGATGCCGATCTTTTCGCCACAATTTTGCGCCCCGGCGAGCGTTCAGCCGTTTTGGGCATTCAATCGCGCAACGCCGAGTTGTATACGTCCGAGTTAGCTTTGCATTTTTTTTACCTGAATGTCAGCCGCAACCCCCGCAAGCCCTACACGGTGCGCGTCGAAATTCCTGCCTGGGTGGTTGTCAATGCCGCCATGCTCGACCAACTGCACGCCATTTTGCTGCACCAGTCTCATATTCTGGGGGGGCGGCCATACCCCTATATTTTGCACCGCTCGCACGAGGTTGCAGTGGTCAGCCGCGATGAAGCCCAACAGGTTGAGAATATGATCGCTCTGGAATTGCAAAAGCATGGCATCGAATTCGGCGAAGGTTCGTACAAACAAGCGGCAAAAGATATATAGCTCACAATCAGACCTCCGAGATTTTCCTAAATAAATGGGCGTATTGGTGATGCCGTCAAAAAACTTCGGAGGTTTCCGCAAAAAAAACGAAAGGGAACAATGATGACAGCGATTGAGATTGGACGTTTATTACGCGCCGGGACAACTGGATTTGTGGCCGGTTGCCGTGTTTCGCAGGTGGACGCGCCCACCTTTGGGGGGTTGGTTCGTGCTCCCCTGGGGGAGGGCTACCATGTGTATGGTTTGATTCACGACATTCGCATTGATGATGATGGGATCGTGCGGCAACTTGTCACCGCCGATAGGGTAGATGCCAATGTCGTCGCCGACAATCGCATCAATCGCAATGTTCCCATTGAAATTAGCGTGCTGACCGTGGGTTTCCAGCAAAATGGCGCGCTTCGCCACCTGCTGCCGCCACGCCCTCCGCTCAGCCTGGATGTGATTTACCAGTGCAGCCCGAAAGAGTTGTGCGCTTTCACACCGCAGGGGCGTTTCGGCTATTTTCGGCATATTCTACGCGCCCAGGATGTACCTGTGGGTGAATTGCTGGCCGCACATCTTGAGCAGGCTAGCGCAGCCCACGCCCAAAGCGGTTCCCCTCAATGGATAGAAGCCGCCACGCGCGAATCGATTGCCCTGTTGCGTGATGATTATCCGGCGCTGATGTCGGTACTCAGTGCGCTGAGCGATGTTAGGGAGGTGTGAGGATGGGTAATAAAATTTCAGGAGTAACAATTTACCCCAGAACCTATTTAATTTATGTTGAGGAATCCGGTGACCCAGGAATTCCTCAACCCGATAGAAGTAATTCCCAACATTACATACTTTCAGGTGTGATTATTCCTGTAGATCGCTGGAGAGTTATTTTTGAGCAACATCGTCAAATACGATACTATTTGAAACAAGCCTATGGGCTTCCAGTGCGTACAGAAATTCATATTGCTGATTGGTTAGGGCGAAATCGAAGTAAACAGAAATCTCACGATTTAATGGGGAACAAGAAAAATCGAGTTGCAGCTCTTAGATTATATTCAAAGAATCGCTTTGGATTTAATTGATATTCAGTTTATTCATGTTCACGTCAATAAGGTAAACTATAGAAGGGAAACTCCAATAAATCTAATTGCATGGGAACGGTTAATTCAACGATTTCATAATTTACTTGAATATCAAAGATTTGAAGGGATAACTGTACCAGCTAATGGCATGATTTTTGCTGATCAAAACGACGAGCCGATGTTGCGTGGTTTGCTTCGAAAAATGCGAGCTTATAACCCGGTTCCAAATCTAAATGGTGGGGGAACCCGACAAAAACTTTGAACTCAGATTGTCGATGATCCTGTAATTCGAGATTCTAAACATAGTTATTTTGTTCAAATGGTTGATGTATCTGCGTACCTACTTTATCAGAAACTATACCCACGCGGAAGCCTCAAACGTTACAATGTGGATCGATTATTTAATTTATTGCATCCTCGCCTACTATTAGAGGCCTCAAGAAAAGATCCATATGGCATGGGAATCGTACATGTTTAAAGAAAAATGCCCGTTTCAAGCGGGCACTGGGCAGGGCCGCCTTAACCAAATGGGCTAATTAGGTCACGCATAACCAGTGTGGCATGATTTCATAGGAATACACAAGTAGGAATGACTTAACATCGGACAAAAGATAGGACAAAAGAGAGGAGCCACTAAACTTGTAGTAAAAGCATCACCCAATACACAAGAAAAGAGGCTCCCATGTACAAGTTTATGCGAATTCAGGAATTTGCCAAGCAGCTATTTTCAGATGAAAAGACATGGAAAAAAGCTAGCGAGATCATGATTGGGATACTAGAAGCGCAATCGCCAAGGTTGAGCGACATAGCGGATCGGATGCCCGGAGAGTAAGCGGCGAATTATAAGAAAATCCAACGGTTCTTGAAGCAAGCAGAACCGCAGGAAGTTTTGTATCAGCTATTGAATGAAGAAGCGGAGTTTGTGATTGGTGATCCGACAGAAATCGAACGACCTGGAGCCAAGAAAACAGGCTATGTAGGGACACTGAGTGATGGCAAGACAAAAGGCTTCTGGATGCTAACGCTGGCAACGTCATTGAGAGGGCGAGCCATGCAAGCCATCCGAGAACGGATTGGCGAACGAACACTTATTCTGGATCGGGAATTTTCATACTTGAATTTCTTCTTGGCCCTGACGGAAGAAGATGTCAACTACGTCATTCGGCTCAACCAAGGCTCGAAAGCACCCAAATTCTATTTCGATGAAGATAAGGAACGTGAGCTAAAACTTCGCACTCAGGTTTATGGCTGCTTCTGAAGCGTCGCAGGCGTTTGAACTACTCTACCCTTCGACGTATTTTATCGGCTGTCTTGCAGATTTTCTCCAACCTGATTTTTGGTAAAAATGTCCCATCTTTTGTCCGAACTTAAGGACAGTAATACTGTCGAGACCCTTTTTTCGTTGCTCAGGCCAGACTCCACACATTGGAAGTCT
>JACNJM010000314.1 GCA_014382605.1 Anaerolineae bacterium | reverse complement strand
ATGCCCATGACCACAATCCATAAGGTTGGCCCAGCGTTCAGACCCATTAGCGCGAAAAGAATGCCACTCATCATCCAGCCAAGCAGTACACCATGCACGCGGCGCTTGAATCCGCCCCAGGCGCTGATAATGATTGCCCCTAAAATGCCGCCCACGGCCCCGGCAGTTTGCACTGAGCCGAAGATGAGGCTGTTTTGCCCGGTGCGCGCCAGAATCATGGGCGCAAAAACGGTAAAGCCAATGCCGCTAAACAGATTGCCGAAGAAAAAGATTATCTGCAAACCGAGCAGGCTGGGGCGCTCAAAGATGTATTTGAAGCCGTACAGCCCTTCTTGCCATAGACTGCCGGAGGCTTTTTCGCCTTCGGTGGTTTGTTTGGGCTGTGGAATGTAAACCACCAGCAGCGCGCCAATAGCCAGGAAAAAAGTCACCAGATCAATCAACATAATCAATGCGAAGCTATCAAAGGGACCATTCAGACTGAGCGCCAAAACCGCGCCAGCCAGCATGGGAGCCAACACGCCCGGCCCGGCTTCGATCATGGACATCATGCCGTTGGCGCGCCCGTACTGCTCTTTGGGGACCATTGTGGTGATAGCCGCAGAATAAGCAGGCCATTGGAAGGTATTCCCGAGGCCATTGACAACCGCGGCAACGTAGAGATGCCAGAATTCCAGATGCCCCGTGGTGTAGAGAATCAAAATCGCCGCCGTGGAGAGTACCGCGCCCAAATCGCTGAGCATCATCATCAATTTGCGGTTGTAGCGGTCTACCATCGCCCCGGCGATGGGCGAGAGCAGTAGAAACGGTGTGATAAATGCCACCTGCATCAACCCCATTGCAGTGGCGCTCTCGGTTTGTTTGTACATCCACAATGTCATGCCGAAATTGGTCATCATGGAGGCTAACACCGAGATAATCTGCCCGATCCAAACGATACTGAAGCCTAGCATCCCGCTGGGGCGTTTTTGTGACGTTGATTGCATGAGAATGCTCCCTGTTGAGTGTTTCGGTGCTGCGCAATACAGTTTGATTTTATCTTTCAAACAGAAGGCGCACAAGTATTGGCTTGTGCGCCTTTCAGCATGGAGGAGTAAGTTGTTTTTACTCGATGAAAACTTCAATGTGTTCGCCGTCTTCAGCGTCTACCACATCGACGATTTTTCCGGTCATGCCCTCGGCGATTGCCTCACTAACGGCTTGGCCCAGTTCTTCAAATTCCACATCGGGCGTAAATTGGGCGGCAATATTTAACCCGGCGTCAATTAGTTTGAGTGGTAAATTGACATTAACTTTGGCTTTGCCTTTGTGCATATCGGTGACGCGCACGCGCAGCCAGCGTGCGCCGCCCGGGTTGGGTTTGTCGCTGCGTTTGGGTTTGTCGCTGCTGGCGCTGAGCGCTTTAAGCAATTTTGCGCCCTCATCGGCAGAGATTTTGCCTTCTTGAATCATTTTTAGAATTTTCATGCGTTCTTCGGCTGTGGTCATGGGATGTCTCCTCTATCCAATAAATACCTGTACGCGCTCGCCGTCGTCGCCTTCGCTGACATCGACAAAGAGCGGGGTATCTTCGGTTTTGCTGTCGCCCAGAGCCAGAATGACTTCGTCCAGGCCGGTAGCATCGATATTGGGGATGAAATGCCCAAAGTTGCGCAAGCCCCAGGCCGACAAGCGGATGGGCAGCGGAAAGCTGATACTCACACGTTGGGGTTTTTCACCCGCTTTTTGCTTCACGCGCACATGCAGCCAGGGCGAAGTTTGGCTGCTCCAGGAGAGCGCCATCAGTAGTACCCCGACAAAAAAGGGCATCCAGGTGCAGGCAAACCAGAAGCCAATCCCCGTTGCGCTCCAGGCCCAGTACATCAGTAGCCCGCTGAGAGCAGTAACACCTGCCCCAACGTACAGCGGAATCAGCCACCAGCGCTTCCAGCGGGCGATCTCTTCGGGGTCGGGGGCCATGTTTTCTGTGTCTCGAATATCATCGGGGAGAATTTTTGCTTCGGTAGCAGAATCCACACCGGAGGAGTCGCGTTTGTCCGGTTCAGCATTCAGCGCTTGCAGCAGATTGAATCCCTCCTCTGCGCTGATGATGCCCTGATCAATCATCCCCAGAATTTGTTTGCGTTCTTCGGAAAGCGGCATGATTTATTTGCCCTCCAATGCTGATAGCAACTCTTCGGCTTGTTCTACGCTGATGCTATTGTCTTGCAACATTTTGAGGATGAGCAGGCGCTCTTCGTCGCTGACCGGATCGGTGCCAGTTTTGGCGGCGGATTGCAGCGCGTCCATATCAATGGAAAACGATTTATGGGATTGTTTGCGAGTTTCGCGCACCGCTTTGCGTTGAGCGGCGGCTAATTTTCGCTCCAGGTTGGCCTGGGCGCGTTCGGCGGCGGCCTGGGCGCGTTGTGTTGCCTTTAGGCGGGCTTGCTCGAGGCGTTGGTGAATTTCTTGTGAACGCTCGGCGGGCAGGCCGGCCTCTTCGAGAGTTTTGGAAAGGCCGGACAGATGTTCGTTGAGCGAACCAAGCTGGGCTTCAATTTGTTCGGTGGCCTGGCGGGTGATGCTTTCGGCCATGCTGCTGAAATCACCCTCGAGATGGATATCAAAAGAGTCGTCACTATCCCAATCGGCATCCAGGCCCACGAGTTCAATTTTCCCCCCGGCGTTGAATTGGATGCTGGTGCCGCCTTCGCCAAATTCGGCGTTGTATAATCCTTCGCGGATGGTTTCGCTGCGGTTCGGGAAGGAAAGCTGAATTTTCTGCGCCCCGCTGCTGAAGGTAATTTCGGCGTTCAGGTCTTCGGGTGCATGGCAGCGAATATTGCCCCCCGCAGTGATGGTGTAGGCCTGCCAGGGAACGGGCGAAATTTCGATGCGGGCGCTGCCCCGGGCCACGGCGCTCACACCGCCGCTGACGTCACTCAGGCGCAGGTTTCCGCCGATGCTGTCGGCGGCAAATTGACCGTCAATATCGCGCACACGCACTCCGCCGCCAATGGTTCCCGCGCGCAAATCGCCGCGCACGCGTTTAGCGGAAAATTCTGCACCCACATTTTCAACACGGGTTGCGCCAACGTCGCGCAATGTCAAACCGCCGCCGATATTGTGGATTTCGGTAATGCCCTCCAGGGCTTGCAGGCGTGCGTGCTTGCCGACCTGTTGAATATTCAATTTGGAATCGTGTGGGGCGTAGAGAATGCAATCTTCGGGGCAGCTAATCTTTAGGGTTTTATCGCTCAATTCAAATATAATTTCGTTTTCGCAAGTTGTTTTTAGCAGCGCTTGACTGCGTTTCCAGCCTTTGATGTGCAACTCTCCGGCAACTTGTTCAACGAATATTTCGGGCGTAGCCCCGAGTTCGAGTGATTTTTGCACCATTTCAGGCCTCGCCCTCTTCAAGCAATTTGATGGCGTCTTCGTAGCCGATCAGGCCCGCGTCCAGGTCTTCGAGTACTTTGCGGCGGGCAGCTTCCGAAAGCGCGCTATCTTCGATGCCGCCGGGTTCGTGCCCCATCGCCCGGATGACTTCGTGCAGCCGGTTGCGAATAGTCGGATACGAAAGATTTAGCTCTTGTTCCATGCGATTGATTTTGCCTTCGCAGCGCACAAACGTTTCGACAAATTCAAGTTGTTTGCTGGAAAGTTGGGCAAAAAAAGTGCCCGCTGAAAAGCGGCCTTCATAGGTCGTGTCGCAATCGCGGCAGTAAATTTTCGTAACGGTGACTTCCCCGCTACAGAATGGGCATTGGGTAGGGAGAGTGTGCATAGGGTTTTACCTTTCACTATAAAAAACACCCGGATGTTCTGAACTGCAAAATTGGGTAGCGGGCCGGTATCCCCGGGCGTGGGGGTTGCATCCTAACCGGCGTGCAATACTGTGCCGTATTGATGACGGGCTTGCAGGCGGCGCCCCGCTTTGATCAGCAATGTTCCCAAAAGAGACAGCAAATCGTGTTGCGCTGGCGAAGGGGGGATTTGGGCGGCTGCTTCAAGTGTTTGGCGTTGGCGAATTTTCGCCATTTCAAATGTTGCGTACATGTGGCGCTCTCCTTGTGAAAATTAGGCGGCACTTAAATCTAAGTGATATTGTACGCAAAAATATCAATTTGTCAATAGTAAAACTTGAAAATATTGAAGTTTATCTTGTTATTATTGATATTCTACCCATGCCTGTATTGTAAAAAAGATGTGCGCCGCTTAGCGGCGCACATCTTTTTTACTCGCTTCCTTCCATCTTTTCGGCGGTTATGAAACTTTGATGTGCGGCGTTGACGCTGGCCGTCACCGTTTGCGAAAAGCGCGTCAGCGTCCCCGCGTAGGGCTTATACCCATTGTGGGCTATCCAGCCATCCAAGTTAAAGGCCAGCGTTCCCTCTGCGGCGACCCATTCGCCGTTATATTTTCGCGCAATGTGGATGTGTGTCCCAGTGCTGGTGCCCCCCTCGCACGAAGGATGCCCTATCGGCGCGCCCTGCGCAATAACGGTTCCCTCTGCGGGGCGGTCGCGCGCCGCAATATGCAAATAGAAAACTACCCAGCCGGTGCGCGGATCGCCGTCGCCATCCAGATCAAGCTCCACAACCCCCGTATCGGTGCGTGCTACCACTCCATCGGCTACCGCGGTAGCCCACTCGTCCGAGTTGACGCAGCCGGTGGCCACGCTGGGGGGGGCAAAATCAATCGCTGCAAAGGGCTGACCGGTGCCCCAGCCGGTGTGCGGCCCGCCGGTATAGGCCCAGGTTTTGCCGCGCTCAAAGGGCAATACCATCGTCGGTTGCAGCAAACTCCCCGGAATATGCGTCTGTTCATTCATCCACGGATCGCCAAATAAATCCTGATAGGTTTGGGCAATTCCTTCGGGGCCAGTATCATGCTGATATTCGAGTCCGTCGTGCTTCAGTGAAAAATAATATTGAAAAGCTACACTGGCCGCCGTTTGCCAGGGGTCGGGATGCTCAATCGTGTCATCCAGCAAATTAAGTGTTATCAGCCGCCCGCTGCGCCAACTGTAGTAGCCGTGATTGAGCTGATTGGCCGCCCACACCAATTGCAAGTACAGGCCGCGATGGCTGCGGCTTTCGTGACCCAACGGATAGCGCGTATCCAGATGTTGCGGCAGGCTGGCGTTGGTCAGTGCGCCGGTTTGGTACTCTAATAATGCCAGCAACACGCGCGGGCTGACGCTGAAATTCAGCGCCACATAATCTATGATCTCTGCGCCAGTGCGATTGGCTCCGGCAGCATAATCGCGATATTCGCGCAGCCAGCCAGGGTGCTCGTCTACAAAGGCCGATGTATCGAAATCGATTTGCGCCGGGCCGTTGATGAACAGGCTGTCGGGCAAAATTTGGAAGGGCGACCCCCACAAAGCGCGATAATAAATCGGCATCTGCATTGGCATCCCCGGCGGCAGGGTGGTTGCATCGGGCGGGATGATCGGGTTGGCCTCGCGGATTTCTTCCACGCTGGTGTTGAAGCGGATCGCCAGCACGGGCAGCGTATCGCCAGAGATGACGGTATAGTCTACCAATTCGCCGGGATTATACTTGGGACGCTGGGGGATGGGTGTGGCCGAGAGTTGGGATTCTGGCGCGCTGACAGGCGTGCCCACCGAGAGGGGCGGCGCGGATTCCGGTTGAGGCAGGCAGCCAGAAAGGAAGAGGGCAGCCAGCCCGAGGAGGAGCAAAAATAGGGAGTTGCGTGTTAATTTCATGTGTTGGGGTAAAAAGTGGCAAGCAGGTGATGGAAAATCTTATTTCCAACTTTCTACTTTCCACTCCCTACTCTTCTCGCGTAACCAACGATGTTGCCGTGCCGACCTGACTGGCAATCGCGGTCTTATCGCCGCGGGTCAGGGTGCCTAGATAAGCTTCATCGCCATTGTGGGCGGTCCAGCCATCGAGTACGAAGGGAATTGGCCCATCGGCAGGAATCCACACGCCATTATATTTACGCACAATGTGCACATGGGTTCCTGTGGCGCGCCCGCCCTCGCAAGAGGGATTGCCCACGAAATCGCCGGTATGCAAATACGTGCCTACGGGGACGCGCTCATCGGTGCCGATATGCAGATACATAATATTCCAGCCGGTTTGCTCGCGGCCGTCGCCATCCAAATCCTGGATAACAATGCCAAATTCCGAGCGCACGATCAGGCCATCGGCCACGGCAACCACCCACTCGCCAGAAGGTTCGCAGCCGCTGACGCTCATGCGCGGGGCAAAATCGAGAGCGGCGCGCGGCCCGTTTTTCTCGAAAGCGGGATGTGGCCCGCCGGTATAGGCCCAGGTTTCGCCCGGTTCAAAGGGCAAGGTCAATGCCGGTTGTTGTAGTCCCTCGGGCAGCAAATCACCCACGGCGGCGGCCCGCGCCCAGGGATCACCGAACAACTCCATGTACAGTTCGCTAAATCCGGCTAAAGTTTGCGCGTGGCTGTCGGCATCCACCAATTGGGCAAAAAAGTACATCACCGCGGCGCTGCCGGGGTTGGTATCGGCAGGCAAGGGCGTGATTGTACCATCGGGAAATGAGAGTTGGCTAAGCGTGCCGTCGCTGCGGCCATAAAAACCATCCGAGAGTGCGTGTGCCGCCCAGATGAGTTGGCCGTACAGGTCCTGGCGGTAGTAATCGGCCGCGCCCATGGCAGCCTGGTAATTTTCGGGGTCGGCGGGCTGACCGAGCAGCGCGCTGCTCTGATATTCGAGCAAAGCCAGCAGCAGGCGCGGATTGAGCGAGTTTTCGAGCGCCACGCGCTGGATGACTTCGGCGGCGCTGGTCCAGCCGGTGATCATCAGGTATTGGCGATACTCATTTAAAAAACCGCCGGTTTTGGCAAGGTAGGCCTCAATATCAAAATCGAGGGCGGCAGGTGAATACACCACGGCGGCATCGGGCAGAATCAAATGCGCTGGGAGGAGGACAGGTTCGGGGGTAAAGGTGAGTGTGGGAGTCTGCGTAGCCGTCGGCGCGGGCGTGACGCTGGGGAGAACAGGCGTATGCGTGAAAATGCGTGTAGCCGTTGGGGCTGGGGCTTCAATAGCCGCCGGGGTGCAGGCGCCAAGCAACAGCACGGTGAGCAGGAATATGGAAAAGCGAGCGATCATAGCGCTATTGTATCTCATTTGCTTTCTAGCCATCACCCCCTGGCCCCTCTCTATCAGGGCTTTTTTAAAGTCGAAACAGAAAAGCAATTTCACCGCAGAGAACGCCAAGAACGCAGAGAAAAGCATAAAAAATGTAC
>JACNJM010000290.1 GCA_014382605.1 Anaerolineae bacterium | reverse complement strand
TTGAAGTGCCGGGTTTTGTTTCAGGCGAGCCGCGAGAAGGGCGCGCTCTTTTTCGGCAAGCTGCCCATCCAGGTAAGCGGATAAATGTTCCCAATCGCGACGAGAAATTTGGTCGGTCATAATGCGGCCTCCTCTCTCAGACGATGGGCGTGCGGCAGAAGTTCCCGGAATTTTTGTAAACAAATTTGCATACGCTGACGAGCCCGCGCCAGACGGCTTTTGATCGTACCGAGGGGCTTTTCAATGACTATAGCCGCTTCGCTATAGTCGAGGCCCTGAATATCGATCAGCACAACTGCCATGCGAAAATCGGGGGGCAACTCGTTAAGGCAGCGTTGAATGGCAGCAGCCAATTCGCTGCGTTGCAGGGCAGTTTCTGGCGAATCGCCAGGATCGGTCAGCCAGCGGGGAGAATCGAAAGTCTCGCCGTCGTTGGTTTCGGGTTCCAGCGGTGTTGTGGGGCGGCGTTTTTGGCGACGCAATTCGTCGTAGCAAGCATTGGTGACAATGCGTAGCAACCATGCGGTGAACGATCCGCCGCGGTAGGTATGCAATTTGCGATAAGCCGAAATAAAAGCTTCCTGGGCAGCATCTTCAGCCGCGTCAGGCTCACCCATCACGCGGTAAGCCTGATTATATACGCGGTCTTGGTAGGCCAAGACCAGTTGATTGAAGGCTTCTAAATCACCCTGCCGGGCAACCCGAATTAGTTCGGTTTCATCCACGTTATAATTTTCCTCGCCAAAACAACATCCAATGCACAACTCGCCAAAGCAAAATTCCCAGCGCGCTGAAACCGCCTAAAACTACAACGAAAAGTGGCGCAATGCCGCGCCCAAGCCAAAACGCCCGAATGAGGGCGGCCATGGGACTAACGATAATCATGGCATAAAATGGACGCCAGAATTGACGAATATTTTTCATCCGATCAAGATCGTACACCCCCAAAAGAGGTGCGATCATCAACCAGGCCACCAATACTGGAATAAATGTCGTCAACATATACAGGCCTGCCGTATCCAGCGTGTCATGGCTGGCAAAGCCCCATAAAGTTATGATTACAGCGATAATTACGTCGCCGCTTATTAACACCCATTGTTGTTTGGTAATTTTTTTTAGCATAATCTTCAATTCTAGTAGAGAAAAATTTATACAACATCCTTACGTTTCTGGAAGAAGAGCATAATACCCATCAGCACCAGCATAATGATTGCGAGCACACTCCAACGCGAGAAAATAGAACCTTCAAAGACATAACCATAATCATCGTACATGGCACCCAGTAGAGATTCGGCACTGTTGATCGCTTTCTCGCGGCTCTTGACCCAATCGGCACGTTCATCGCCATAATCTTGCATGGCGTCTGTGTACTCATCGGCCTGCTCCTGACGCAGGTCGGCGTATTCATCGCCCTGGGCATCCATCTGATCGGCATAAACCTGACCCTGATCCTGACTATCGAGGCGATATTGTTCAAATTGATCCATGGCCGCGTCCTGCTGTTCTTTGCCCTGATTACGCGAATCATCCATATAGGCTTCCATATTGCGCGGATCGACGGGCGTGGGGTATGGCGTCAGGGAGGGCAGCGGTGTAGGGGTGAAAATCGGAGTCAGCGAAGGCAGCGCGGTGGGGTATAAATACGCAGTAGGCTGCGGAGGCTCTGCCGGTTCGAGCATCGCCAGTTTCTCCCTGGCAACATCATCATAGAAATCGGGAGACAAAATGCCCGGGAAATCCGCGCAATCGGTGAAAATACTCTCGCCCATACATGGGCAATTTGCTTTCACTTCATCCGGCAAATGCTGGCGATCACTCTTTGGAAATCCGGTTAAGCAGGGGTCTTCCATAAGCTGATCGCCCATGTGCGAAGCCTGGACAAAGCCCTCCCAAACCCAGCGCGAGGACATCACCACACTGATCGGCCTCCCACCGGGGATGACATCAATGGGCAAAAGCGCGCCCGCAAAAAGAAATTGCGGAACAAGAATCGTGATTAACAAAAGCATGGCCGAATTTTGGTTTGGGGCAATCGCTGAAATTGCCAGGCCAATCAGGTAACCCGATAAACTCCCCAAAAACAGGGTGATAAAGAAAGCCACATAATCCAAAGTGCTTGGGATCACAGGTTTGACAAACGCTATTCGAAAGGCCATCAGCACGGCGGCCTGATAGATCGCCAATACCACGCCTACCCAAGCCTTCGACATCAGGTAGGGGAATATCTTCAAATTGACAGCCCGTTCACGCTTGTAAATATCGGCTTCTTTAACAATTTCGCGCACACTGCTCAAGGATCCGGCCAAGATAGCCACAATCGCCAGCATATACCATTGTGAGATCACTAATTCCACATCGCCGTTAACAGGATTAAACAGATCGTTACCCCAGATGAAATCCATCAGGCCCAGTATTGGCGCCAATGCCAGCATCATAATCAGTGAAATCTTGTCCTGTAGGATGATCTTTAAATTGCGCGCTGAGAGGATGACGAACTGACGCATCCCTGAAATTCGACGCTTGTTGGCAGGTGGGCGATGGGCCTCAACTGCAACCTGAGAAACTGCGAGCGAACGGGCGCCAGTATCCCATCCCATCACCTGAGCGTAAATCGATGAGCCAAGATAACGTTCGCGCCACTCTTCGGGCTTGCCGCGGGCTTCATCGTTCAGAATCCGGTAAATATCGTCGAATTCCATATCTTTTTCACGGCGCTCACGATCGGTGCGATATTTGTCAAAATAATCTAGCGCGTCTTCGGGCGCGCCATAAAAAGCCAAGTTTCCGCCACGGGCCAGGAAAACCGCTTTATCACAGAGCATCACATTTTTGGTGGCATGGGTAATCAAAATCACTGTGCGCCCCTGGTCGGCCAGACGGCGCATCAATTTCATCATGTCATATTCGGTGCCGGGGTCAAGCCCGCTGGTCGGTTCATCCAGGAAGAACAAGCGCGGCTTGGTCAGCAATTCCACACCAATCGAAACGCGTTTCAACTGCCCGCCGGAGAGCCGCGCAATGGGAATATCGCGGCGCTCGGTGAGATCGAGCACATCCAGCGCTTCGCGAACAGTAGCCTGGCGCTCAATTGGACTGGTATCCGGCGGCATGCGCAATTTCGCCACAAAATCCAGCGCCATTTCCGGGGTCAATTCCTGATGCACAATATCTTTCTGCGGCACATAGCCAATATCGTTACGGAAAAGATCGTAATGGGCATACAGATCAATTCCGTTCACGGTTACGCTGCCGTGGCTGGCAGGCCAATATCCGCTGATAGCATTCATAAAGGTGGTTTTGCCGGCGCCGCTCATCCCCACCAGCGCTACAAATTCATTTGGCTCGATGTTGAGATTAATATCTTTGAGCAGATTCAACGCGGGGGAAACTTGCTGATTAATATTGCGCGCCTCGATGCGGATGCCCTGCTCAACCTGGCCCTGAAGTTGCTGGCCGGAAAGCACGAAGACATATGGCCCAATGCGAATCTGGTCCCAATCTTTCAGGTAGGCTTCACGATCAATACGCTCTTCATTAACATAAATTCCATTACTGCTGCGCAAGTCTTTGATACTAAACCGCTTCCCCATACGCTCGATTACGGCGTGATAGCGGCTCACCAGGGGATGATTGAGCACCACCTGATTATCCACTGCCCGCCCTACCGTAACCTTCTCATGCGCCGTCAAATTCATCGTTCGTACGGCAGTCGGCACAGCAGAAAGATCAACATCCAGCGCGGTATGCGAAACACCGCCTACAGCCAGCGCGCCACTTTGGCCAGACATCATCATCGTCCCACTGGCCGAAGGCGCAAAACCGCCCGGCTCTTCTACCTGTTCAAGATACAATGTGTTCTGACCAATTGTGATAAATTGCCCCACCTGAATAGGATACTTCCGCTGGGGCGTCAGCGTAACACCCCCCACTTGCGTGCCATTGGTGGAGCCTAAATCTGTCAACCCGAGTTCATTCCCCACAATACTGATACAAGCATGTTGGCGCGAGGCTTCGTCATCGTTCAGCACCAGATCATTCTCTGCGCCGCGCCCTAAAATCATATCGCCGGTTCGCAAAAGGTGCGTTTGCCATTCGCCATTCCCATAACGGTAACGTAGCTGAAATGGCGAGTTCCCTTCGGGCATACCACCAGCCACGTACGTCGCCGCGCCACCGTCCAACACCAACTCCAACACAAACCCCCCAATCGTTATAATCTGGCCTGCAGAAAATTGCACAGGCGTGCGAGCGGCAATTGACTGACCGTTGAGCAGAGTACCATTGCTGGAACCCAAATCTGTCACCATCCATTGCGCCCCCATGCGCTCCAAGCGAGCATGATGCCGCGAGACTTCACGGTGTTCCAGTTGAAAATCGCAATCATCACCGCGTCCAATAAGGACTGTTTCGCTCGAAAAATTTTGTTCCTGCCAATCCTGATCTCCCAGGCGATAGCGCACAACCAAGCTCGTATCCATGAACACGCCTCCGTAAACATTCGAGAATATCAACAACCTCAATATAACAAACTTACCCCTCCCCCGCAATAGTTCTCCGGGCCATACTTGCTGACACTATCAAAGACGATTACAATCAAAGAAATACGACGAAAAATACCAGGAGTTGCTATGCCGCTAAAAGCCATCCAGGATTACTACCCCGAACAGTGGAGCCACTGCTACGGCTGTGGCAGCCTCAACGAGCACGGTCACCAGATCAAAAGCCATTGGGATGAAGAAAGCGGCGAAACATACGCTATATTTCAGCCGCAAACCCACCATACCGCCATCCCCGGCTATGTCTACGGCGGGCTAATCGCCTCACTGATCGACTGCCACGGCACCGGATCAGCCGCCGCCGCGTCGTACCATGCGGCCGGCCGCTCCATCGATGATAACGGCCCTCCGCTGCGTTTTGTTACCGCATCCTTGCATGTGGATTATATAAAACCTACCCCTCTCGGCCCACCCCTGGAACTGCGCGGCGCTATCAAAGAAATTAAAGGGCGCAAAGTGATCGTCAACATCACCCTGGCCGCCAACGGCGAAATCACCGCCCGCGGCGAAGTTGTGGCCGTGCAAGTTCCTGAACACTGGAATCCCATTGACGGTTAGCCCGTCTGAAAGGCATTCTCCATGACTCTCGATCTTTCCCGTATCCGCGCCTTGTGCTTCGATGTTGATGGCACCCTCAGCGACACCGATGACCAATTTGTACACAAAGTAGCCAAAAACTTGCAGCCCCTGAAATTTCTTTTCCCAAATAACGATCCGCATCCTTTTGCGCGGCGCTTTGTAATGACTGTTGAAAGCCCGGGGAATTTTCTCTTTGGGATTCCAGATCAACTAGGCTTCGATTCCACCCTGGCAAAAATGGGCGATTCGCTCTACGCCCTGGGGTTGGGCAAAGACCCCAAACCCTTTCTACTCATCCAGGGAGTCCAGCAAATGCTCGCCCAATTGGGAGAGGCGTATCCCCTGGCCGTAGTCAGCGCCCGCGGGGAGCGCAGCACAGGCTGGTTCCTCGATCAATTTGAACTGCGGCACTATTTTCGCTGCATCGCCACCGCGCAAACCTGCCGCTATACCAAACCTCATCCTGACCCTATCGAATGGGCTGCCAGGCAGATCGGCGTAGCGCCGCATGAATGCCTGATGATCGGCGATACCACCGTAGATATTCTGGCCGCCAAAGCCGCCGGGGCACAATCTGTGGGGGTATTATGCGGTTTCGGCGAAAAAGATGAGCTCGTTGAAGCCGGCGCGGATCTAATCCTGGAACAGACTGCTGAACTCGTTGGGGAATTAATCACTCACTAAATTTTCCGGGGAGAAACCCCAGTACTATTGTCCATCATATAGCGAATTTGTATAATCCGCTATGTGATTAAACGCGTATATCTGCTTCCGCTCAATATCCTACTATTAGCTCTGTTGTCTACCGCGTGTACTACGGCTTCTATTAAACATACTACACCGAGTTATGTAAGCTACGAACTTTCACCACATTTTCTAAATTTATATGAAGCATTGGGGGGCAGCGGTGTACTTGGTATCCCAATCTCGCCGCTATTTTCAATAGGCGAAGTATCCTATCAGTACACAGCTGCAGGATTGTTCTCGTATAACCCTATTGCGCCGCTTGAAGATCAAGTTAGGCTAGAGCCTATCGGCAATCAACTAGACACTGTTTTTGCACTCTCTGCAGACCTTCCCCCATCTGAAGTATTATCTGTTTATCCAGGCTTTGAAAGCTTTTATCAGAAATTGGGTGGAGAAACAATCGTTGGAAAACCAATCACCGCGATTCAGCATAATGATAACCAAGGACGAATAGAGCAACACTTCGAGAATCTGGGAATCTACCAATTGGATTCAGACCCTCATGAGAATATTCAATTGCTTCATTATGGCGAATGGCTGTGCTCTGAAGTATGCGAGTTCACATCGCCCGACAACGGTATCATCACAAATATATCTGCCGTAGATCAGCCTTTCAGCGATGCCATGCTGCAGTTTACTCCGCAGTTTTTAGGCCGTCCACTCTCTAACCCATATATCACATCCACTCAACAGCTTGAACAAATTTTCTTCAATGTAATTCTAACCGCACCCGTTGATGATCCAAAAGCAGTCCGATTACTTCCAATCACAGAAGCGCTTGGGATTTCCGCCAACCACAATATGGAAATTCAGATTGCAGAGGAATTAAGTCCTTTCCTGGAAAAGTATGGTGGAATTGCTGTCGCCGGGAAACCGATTACACCATTTATAGCCCTAAGCCCGTCTATATTTCGGCAGTGTTTTACCAACTTATGCCTTGAATATTTACCAAACGCGATTGGATATCAGCAAATACGCCCAACTCCTTTGGGTTATCTTTATCGTCAACATATTTTGACAAATCAATTTATTCCTGGGGTGAATAAACCAACATCAAATCAGCAATCTATACTAATCTGGGAAGAATTTCCATTTGTCGCCCCCAACCAACCGCAAATTATTGGTGTTAATATTATTGAAAATGGGGAACCAGCGCCGGGAGCAAGGCCCGTTTTGATCCTCAACTTACCCGGAGATATTCACATCACTTATCATTTTTCAGACACCGATGATAAAGGTAGCACTTCGCTCACGCTAAACCCGATCGATGCTCCGCTTGGAAGAGTAATTGGCTACCAGGTATGCACCACAAATCAAGGTGAAGTGAGTACCAATTGTAAAACTGAAAGTTTTATTATTTGGAGTAGTCCCTAAGCGTTGCCCATAACCTTTTTGGCTTTGCCGTAGCAAAGTAGGTCGTGGGGGAATTTTTGCACAACAGCTCAATTA
>JACNJM010000256.1 GCA_014382605.1 Anaerolineae bacterium | reverse complement strand
AAGCGTGCGTTAGTCTCTTCGGCAGCGCCAAACCCGGCAAACATGCGCATGGTCCACAGGCGGCCGCGGTGCATGGTGGCATGCACGCCGCGCGTATATGGGTACTCACCGGGTAAACCCAACTTTCCGGCATAATCATCTTCAGCCACATCCTGCGGGGTATACAAACGCGCAATCGGCTCGGACGAGTTGGTGATGAACTCTTCCTGCCGCTCCGGGAAACGCGCCAGAGTTGGATTTAGCGTATTTTGCTCCCAATGTTCGATCTCATTTTTAAGCTGTTCAAGTTCCTGGGGATCGTACATAGCTGCTCCTGAAAGGGTTGCTGCATTTAGGGTGGATACTGCCGTGAAATTATAGCATCAACGATAACAAGACCTCCGAGTTTTTGAAAAACTCGGAGGTCTGAATTTGCGCCATTCGATTTGCCCTCACACTGACCTTTGCTTCGCTCAGGGTGAGGGCCTTTTTACTTCACATCCACCAGCACCGCCTGCACCGCCAAACGCCCGTCGTAATTTTGGCTGGATGGATTGTATCCTTTGCAAGTGATTAGAGTCAGCACGTCATAGTCCGAGTGCGGCAGGGCGCGCAGGTCGCTCGGACTCACCTCGGTGAGGGCGCGCACTTCGTAAACATAATTCTGCCCCCAGGCGTGGATGATGATCTCGTCGCCATGTTTGAGGGTGTGCAAGTTTACAAACGGGCCGGGGTTGTTATTGGCATCCCAGACATGAGCGGTGAGGGCGGTGTTGCCTGCCCAGGTCGGGTAAGCCGTGCCTTCGAGGTACCCCGCGGCCTCACCGAGCCAGGAAACGTCCCAGCCCTGCCCGGTGAGGGGAACCCCGACGATGGTCATTTCCACATCGAGGGCGGGGATTTCCAGGGTGAAGGCGCTATCAAGGTGACGGTCACTTTGCGAAGCACTTCCAAGCGGAGCGCCGGAAACGAAGTGACCGTCGCCTGCGAGATCGAAATACTCTTTCTCCGCAGGCTGCGCTTGCAGTTGCGTCACCACGCCCGGGGCGAAGCCGGTATCCGGCAGTTGCGCCACGCCGATGGCAAACAGGCTCAACTTACTGATCTCGGCACACAAGTAGCCGCTCTTCTCGTAGCTGTTGAAGAGCGGATTGAAGCCCTGCCCGGCGTGGTTGTGGAACAGGGTCAGGTTGGCGAAGGTCCAGCCCGCGGCCTGTAACTGGGCGTTGGTGGGTTTGATGCAGACTTCCAGCGGCGGATTGAAGCTGGTTTTGTACACCCCATTACAGGTAATGCTGACATCGTAAACCCGGTTGCCTAAATTGAAGTTGCCGTTTTCGGCCTCTTTGATCACCAGGCGGCAGCCGCTCTCACCAGAGAGCGCGCCCGCGGGCACAGTTACAATCACCGGGCCAAAGCGGAAGACGCCGCGCGTATCATCCAGAATGAAACTACGCCCGTTATTCGCGTCGTCTCCGACAGCAACTGCGGCAGGTTCTACTTTGACCTCATCGGTACAGTTGTTATTGGTCTCATCGATATCGGATACATTTTCATCGGGGTCTACTTGGCAGGCACCGTTTCCGGCGGGGTTAGCTAGATCACCTGCCGCGTTTGGCGTGACCTGAAAGGTGATATTGAATTCTCCGGTCGCAGCCCCGATAGTTACAGCCGCGCCATTCACCGCGCAGGTCAGGACATCCGAAGTAATGCCGCAGACGATATTCACACTGTTAGTCACATCGGTGACACTTTGCACCGCTGGTGCGTCATACGCGGGGCCAGGAGGCAGGTTATCCATGAAAATGACCTGACCATCCGTGAAAGTTGCATCAGCCAGGCCAGTGTTGGAGATGGTCACCGTCCAGTTGAAGGGAACGCCAACCGTCCCTATCCCGGCAGTATCATTGACTTTTGTTGCTTCAAGATCGGTGCACTCCTCAGGGACGGAAAATAGCGCCAAAGCATCGTCCCAATATCCCGCCACATAAACGTGTTTGCAATCCGGGCTGGAGGTTACACCCCAGGCAATATCCAAGCCATCCACACCGTTCAGGCCGTCTTTGTGGGTCTCGATATGAGTCAACTTTCCATTTGAAGTATTCCGGCTAAAGACCGTCAGCTGATCGTCTCTGCTGCTGGTGGCATAAACATACTTGCCGTCGGGTCTCACTGCAAGCGACCATGTTTCGTCTAGACCATTCACACTGTCAATATGCACTTCAATAAAAGTCAGTTTCCCATCGGATTCATTCCGGCTGAAGACTGCCAGGGCATCGTCAACACTTCCTGCGGCATAAACATGCTTCCCGTCTGGACTGATTGTCACATCTTGCACTCCGTCCAGACCATCTACGCCGTTCACACTGTCTTTTTGAATCTCAATGAAGGTCAGCTTACCATCGGCAATATTTCGGCTGAAGAGCGCTACAGCATCATTTTGATTCGCGGCGGTATAGATGTGGTTCCCATCAGAGCTGATAACCAGGCCCACGGCTCCACTTAGGGCATCCAGGCCGTTGACACCCTGCTGATGAACTTCGATGAAGGTCAACCTACCGGTGTCCGTATTTCGACGGAAGACAACCAGCGCTTTATCTATGCGTCCTGTAACGTAGACATGCTCCCCGTCCGGGCTGACTGCTACCCCATACGCGCCATCCAGCCCGTTAACGCCGTCAACGCCATCTTGCTGCACTTCGATAAAGGTCAGCTTACCCGTGTCAACATCTCGAGCAAACACTGCCAGTGCATCATCTACGCTGCCTGTGATATAAACATGCTTTCCGTCTGGGCTGATATCTAATTCTATTGCCCCGTTTAAACCATCTATTCCTGCCCAACTATCTTTGATTACTTCAATGAAGGTCAGTTTTCCGTTAGATGCGTTCCGGCTGAAAACGGCCACAGCATCATCACTGCTGCCCGTAGTATAGACGTGTTTACCATCCGGGCTGGTTGTCACACCAATTGCACCATTTAGGCCATCAATCCCGCCTTCTCCGTCTTTGTACCTCTCGACATAGGTTAGATAAGACGCTAAGACAGAACCGACCACCAGAAGTGACGTCAGCAGGCTGAACAGCAGTCTTAAAGAACTCTTGAGAGAGAAAATCTTGTGGAGATGAAGTCGGGTTGCTTTCACGAGATAAAATTACCCGGCCAGAAAAACGAAGATCCCCCAATACAACGTCTGCAGTAGATTGAAGATCAAACCTATCACATGCAGCCATCGGCGGTTTTCCTTTTTGACCAATCCCACGATGGCAAGGATCGAGCCAATCAAAACAGGTAAAAAACCAAACAGGATAAGCGTGATCGTTTCCACTCTATTTGGCAATTTACCAAATACCGGATAGATAATTATATTCATCACCACGATGGTCAGGATGGGCGCGAACATCATGATGACAGAGGTTATTCCAAAGCGGGGCGTATTCTGGATTGTGTTTTCTGCGGACATGGCTTTTCCATATTTGAAGGTACACGCTGAATAGGAAATCTTCACAAAATTTAGATATATTTAGTATTATTTGTGGAATTATAAGCCGTTACCATTATAAGCACAAGCGTTTTTGGGAAACCCAGCATGATGGAAATATGCTGACTGCGATGAGGGGTGATTCTGGCTAAGAATGCTATAATACCGGACATGAAATATCATATTTGGACTGCTGGATGTCAAATGAACGTCGCCGACTCGCGCCGCGTGGCTGCCGCCCTCGAAGGACTGGGGTACACCCCTGAGCCGCGCGCCGAAGATGCAGACGTGATTGTGCTAAATACCTGTGTGGTGCGTCAGAGCGCCGAAGATAAAGCCTACGGACGGTTGAATTCGCTCAAGCCAGTTAAGAAAAAACGCCCTGATACCGTCATCAACCTGATGGGTTGTCTGGTGGGCGTCAAGGGGCATGAAAAACTGCAAAAAATCTTCCCGATGGTGGATGTCTTCTCGCCGCCCTCGGACCCTGGCCCGCTGATTGCCCACCTGACGCAGGATGAGAGCAAGGCCCACGAAGATGCGGCCACCTCGCGCCGTTTCGCCTTCATGGATGGCGAATTAGCCCTGCCGCAGCATGAACAGGGCAATCTCGTTTCGTCGTTTGTGCCGGTCGTTTTGGGCTGCTCGCACGCCTGCACGTATTGCATTATTCCTTATAAACGCGGCATTGAACGCAGCCGCCCGGTAGGCGATATTGTTGCCGAAGTGCGCTCGCTGGTTTCGCAGGGCGTCAAAGAAATTACCCTGCTCGGCCAGATCGTTGACCGCTATGGGGCTGATATTCCCGATGGGCCGAATCTCTCGGCTTTACTACGTCTGGTACATGATGTCGAGGGGCTGGAGCGCATCCGTTTCCTGACTTCGCACCCCAACTGGATGACCGCCGAATTGCTCGATACGGTGGCCGAACTGCCCAAGGTGATGCCGCACATCGAAGTGCCCATTCAAGCCGCCGACGATGAAGTGCTCGCCAATATGCATCGCGCCTACACCAGCAACGACTACCGCCGCCTGATCGCCGATATTCGGGCGCGCATTCCCAATGTCAGCATCGCCACCGATATTATTGTCGGTTTCCCCGGCGAGACCGACGCACAGTTTCAGCGCACGTATGATTTGCTCGCTGAACTCAAAATGGATGTGGCGCATCTGGCGCGCTACTCCACACGCCCCGGCACCGTGGCCGACCGCCGCATGGTGGATGATGTCAGCGATGAAGAAAAGTGGGAACGCTTCCGCGCCCTCGAAGAACTGCAAGAAGGCATCGCTGCCGAAATCAACCGCCGCTATCAGGGCGAGACCATAGAAGTGCTCTTCGAAGAGAAAGTACGCGGCCGTTGGCGGGGACGCACCCCTACCAATAAACTCGTCTTCGTCGAAACCGATGATGATCTGACCGGCAAAATTTTGCCTGTAACCATCACCTGGGCTGGCCCCTGGTCGATGCAGGGCGCGCTCAAACCAAACCCTGTGATCAACTTGGAAGCGCCTGTCGCAATAGCCTGATCGAATAAGCTGGAGTTAAGTATTTTTCACCACAAAGACACAAAGGGTACAGGCTTTTCTTAGCGGCTACAAAGCATTTCTTTGTGCTCTTCGTGTCCCTGTGGTAATCTTCTATCCCATGCAGGCACTCCTCTTCTCCCCCCATCCCGATGAAGCCGCCGTGCTGACTACCTTGCTCCAGCAGGCTGGTTTTATGGTGCGCTCCACGCGGCATCTCAAACAAGCCCTTGAGACCTGGCCCAACCAGTCGGGCGACCTGATTATGCTAGTCTTTCCGCGCGAGCAGGTTGATATTCTCAAACACATACGTCAAATGCGCGGCCACACGGCTGTGCCTCTGGTTGTGTTGGCCGATATGCTCTCCGACGATCAGCGCGTCGATGTACTCGAAGAGGGCGCCGATCTGGTATTCACCAAACCCTACAGCCTGCGCTTTGTGTTAGCCCAAATCCGCGCCCTGCTGCGCCGCAACACCGGTATGCCATTCTTCAGCCTGCCCACCCTAACCCAGGGTAATCTGACCCTCGACCCTGCCAACCGCTCGGTGACCACTGGCGAGAAGAAGCCCGCGCATCTCACCCAACTTGAATTTCGCCTGCTATACTTATTAATGACTCACGCCGGACAGATTGTGCCCACAGAGACGATTGTTGAGCACGTATGGGGGTACAGCGGGGAGGGGAACCGCGAGTTGGTGCGCGGTTTGGTGCAACGCCTGCGCTCGAAGATTGAACCCGACCCGCGCACCCCAAAATTCATCCGCACCGAGGCAGGCATTGGCTACTATTTCAACCGTTACGATGAATAGTTCAGGACTTACGCACTTTCGCAAAAGAAAGCCCGAAAACAGGGGGGCATTCCTCATCGTTTTGCGTAAGTTCTATAGTTGCAACCGAAAGGGGCTTTTGCCATGAAATTCAAATCGCTCATCCTGACCATTGGCTTGCTGATGTTGCTTTCGGCCTGTGGCAGCAAAGCTGCAGAAGAACCCGCGCCAACTTCCACGCAAACCCCTGCTGCCGCCGAATTAACCCAGGTGGCGCAGACCATCGCAGTCCAGATCACGCAAAACAACCCGGTTGCGCTGACCCAATCGGCGCAAACCCTCATCGCCCAGATCACGCAATCCAGCGCCGAGACACCGCTGCCCACCGCGGAGGCAGTATCCCCCTCGGAAGCAGAGCCACCCACCCCTACAGGCCCGACACCCCTGCCCAGCACCACAGCCATCCCCACAATGACATTCACCCAAACTGTCACGCTTTCCCCTACCATCACACTTTCCCCAACCTGGATTCCGGAAGACCCTCGCAATGTGCTGATCCATCAGGTGGGCTGGAGCGCCAACTTCACCGAACCTGCCGACTGGTTTACCTTTGATAATGAAGACACCAGCATTCAGATGGAAAACGGCGAGCTGCAGCTTGTGGCGAAGAACAGCGAGTATATTGAGGTCTGGAGCCTGTCGTGGCCGTTTATCAGTGATTTTTATCTGGAATATACATTGGTGGTCGGCGCCGAGCGTTGCATTAGCGCCGATCGCTATGGCATGGTTTTTCGCGCCCCTACGCCCGAAAGCGGGTATCTCTTTGGGGTAAACTGCAAAGGCGAATACAGCCTGCGCTACTGGGATGGCGTTGATTTCACCGAAATTGTGCCCTGGACCTATAACGAGCAGATCAATATCGGCGGAGGCGCGGCCAATCGTCTGGGTGTGCGCGCCGAAGGCGCCAGCTTGAATTTATATGTCAATGGCTTCTTGCTGCATACCGTAGAAGATAGCCACGGCAGTGAAGGGAAATTTGGCGCTTTTATCAAGGCCGATCTCATGGACAACTTCGATGTGCGTATTTTAGAAGCCAGTTATTGGGATTTACCCTGATTTGTATAAAAAATCATACGAATTGCACTAAATTCACACGGTATTTATACAATCAACATATCTTTTTAATACACCGCAGTGCTACACTGTTCTCGAAAAAATGTGTCTTATTTTCTTATCGCTTACTCGACACATAAATGGAGAATAAAATGAATATGTTGGCTGAATGTCCTTCCTGTGGCGCTTCTGTTAAAGTGACCAGCAATGTCAAACTTGGCGAGATCATCAAATGCACCCTGTGCAAAACCGATCTCGAAGTCATCTGGCTTGATCCCCTGGAACTGGATTTGGTTTACGAACCCGATGAGGAGATGGATGATTTCGACTACGAAGACGACGATGATGATTTTAACTACGACGATTACGAAGACGAAGACGAAGACTAAACCCACTCACCAAAAAAAGAGCCGCAGCCAATTGGCTGCGGCTCTTTTTTTGGTTTATTGTTCACAAATTTGCTATCAACTCAATCAACAACATTAGTCGGCTGATTGCCGTA
>JACNJM010000313.1:5004-7395 GCA_014382605.1 Anaerolineae bacterium | reverse complement strand
AAGCAGAAAACATCCGCTTAATTATGTTAAAATGTAAACAGATTGCATATCAGACAAATTGTGATGAATTTCTTACAAGTCCATAATCATCACTTTTCACAAGTTCGAGTTATGAAGCGAGGGTAGTCTTATGGCGAAAATCCCCCTGCGAGCGTATTTGCGCGAAATTGAAGCGGCCATCGGGGAAGGTCAAATCGATGAGGCGGTAGCACATTGCCGCCACATTCTTGCAACCTATCCCAAACATACTGAAACCTACCGTCTGCTGGGCAAAGCTTACCTGGAAGCCCAGCGTTACGGCAGTGCTGCCGATATTTTTCAGCGCGTCCTCTCCGCCATTCCCGATGATTTCGTCTCGCATTTGGGTATGAGCATTATCCGCGAAGATGAGAGCAATCTCGATTCAGCACTATGGCACATGGAACGCGCCTTCGAGATACAACCCTACAACCCTGCCATCCAAGCAGAACTGCGCCGCCTGCATACCAAACGCGACGGCACTGATCCAATGAAAGCGCGGCTGACACATGGCGCTCTGGCGCGCATGTATTCTCGCGGCGGCCATTACCAGCAAGCGATTTCCGAATTACGCGCCACCCTGGCAAAAGAGCCGAAGCGGCCTGACTTGCTGGTTATTTTGGCCGAAATGTATGCGCAAAATGATGAACCCGTCAAAGCTGTTGATATCAGCAGCCGTTTACTACGCGACCTGCCCTATTGTTATCAAGCCAATAAAATTTTGGTGAACCTGCTCGAAGGAACGGAACGGCAAAATGATCGCGAAACTTGCCTTCAACGTCTGAAAGCACTTGACCCCTATGAAGCGCACGTATCGCCGCGCACCCCCGCTGTCCAAGATGTCCCCGACCAAGCAGTTACGATGGAACATTTAAAATGGGATGGCGCCGCCTCTATCGCCCCGGACGGAAAGCCATCCTGGGCAGCCTCGCTAGGCGTGGAATTGGACGAACCGGACTCCTCCCAGGGTGATCTCCCCGACTGGCTGTCGGCTGCATCCGATGATGAACCCGTTCCCGCGGCGAGCGATGATTTCACCCCCAACGATGGTGCCGATGCCATCCCCGACTGGATGCAAGATTCGGGCTGGGAACCTTCGTCAGGCGAAACCAGTGAAGAATCGACTCTCTTCGACCTGGGTGACGAAGGCGCTGAATCCACGGACGACGAAGCCATTGCAGGCGATCTACCAGACTGGGTGCGCGAGATGGCTCCCGGAGCAATGGCTGGCGCCGCGGGACTGGCTGCTATTAGTGATGAAAATGACACCAAAGAAGACCTCAGCGATCTGGAGTCACTCTTCGGCGATAAGCCACAATCGGGCAGTGAAGAACTTCCTGATTGGCTACAAGATGAAGAAACACCAATATCTGCAGCACCCCCTGCAACTACCCGGGAAGAAATTGACATTCCCGATTGGCTAGCAGGAGATGATGATGCTGAAGATACGCCTGTACAAGCATCCGGTAGCGACGACGAATTTGATATTCCCGATTGGCTGCAAGCCATGGACAAAAAATCGACCGCTGGTGAAGACGAGAAGACACCTGAGCTTTCTGTCGCTGATGGCGAAACCCCAGACTGGCTTGAAGATATCGAGGCAGAATCGTCCCCTCAGTCAGATGCAGGCGCAGACAATGATATTCCCGATTGGCTGCAAGAACTGGATGCCAGCCCCAACGCCATCGCAAAAGATATGATTAGGGATACCCCTGATGACTCAGAAGGAGTCACCGATTTCCTGAAAAGGCTGGAAAGCGAAGCAGAAACTCCTGCTGCTGCTCCTGCCGAGGAAGAAGAGCTTGAGGGTCTTCCCGACTGGCTGGACGAACTCGCCGACACTGAACCGCAAGCGGCAGAGCCCGTAACCGCAGCCGTACCCGCAGAAGCGGACGATGATGATGATGGCCTCCCTGACTGGTTAGACGAACTCGCCGACACCGAACCCCAAGCCGCTGAACCTATTGCCGCAGCGGCACCCACAGGAGCGGACGGCGACGATGATGATGGCCTCCCCGACTGGCTGGACGAACTCGCCGACACCGAACCACAGGCTGCTGAACCCGTTGCCGCAACGGCTCCCATAGAAGCGGACGACGACGATGGCCTCCCCGACTGGCTGGACGAACTCGCCGACACTGAACCACAAGCGGCAGAGCCCGTAGCCGCAGCCGTGCCCGCAGATGATGATGATGATGATGATGATGATGATGGCCTCCCCGACTGGCTGGACGAACTCGCCGACACTGAACCGCAAGCGGTAGCAGAAGAACCTGTTGCCGAAGCCGTTATCGCAGAAGCGGACGACGATGATGGCCTCCCCGACTGGCTGGACGAACTCGCCGACACCGAACCACAGGCTGCTGAACCCGT
>JACNJM010000313.1:0-4798 GCA_014382605.1 Anaerolineae bacterium | reverse complement strand
TGGCTGGATGAATTCGCTTCCGAAACATCAATGGATGATCTGTTGGCACAAACGCAGGAACCGGATGATATTACGCTTCCAAGCCCAACCCAGCGACGTGAAGCCGCCGCGCATGCCATCGAAGAGGGCGACGATATTTCTCCGCCAAGTTTCGATATGCCAGACAGCGACTCAGAATTCCCAGAATGGCTGGCACAACCCGGTCAAGAAGAATTACCTGCTGAAACCCGCGCCAAAGATGCTGACACCGATTTTCCCGAATGGTTGCCTCAACCGGCAGCGGGACCTACTTCGGAGTTTAGTGACGCGCCAGCAGAAACAGATGATCTACCTGTAGATGAGGAAAACGCCGAACCCGATTTCGCCGATGCAGATGCCGCAATGGCCTGGCTGGAAAGTTTAGCTGCCAAACAGGGCGTACCGGAAGAGGAACTTCTTTCTACACCGGAAGAGCGCAGCGAAACCCCTCCGGACTGGGTACAAAGCGCCGCGCAGCAGAGCCAACCCCCGGTTGCAGAAGACAAAACGCCCCCTGCGAAAGTCGAACCCGCGCCAGATGACTTCCCGGATTGGCTACAAGATAGCGCATTCGCGGCAGCAATCCCCATGGATGAAACCGAGCCGGTTATCGTACCAACCCCAGTCGAGAAAGAATCCCAACCTGATGTCCGCGAAGATATCCAAGCGGATGATACCGACATACCCGAGTGGCTAAAAAGTATGGAAACCGCGCCAAGCATAGAGACTCCGGAAGATGTAGACCTCGCCGACCTTCCCGATTGGCTTGCCGCAGTCGGCACCGAATCTTCCCCGGAAGCAGCTACGGAGCCTGAACCCGAAACGGGGTGGTTAGATTTTGACGATGAAACTGAAGAAGAAACGAGTGCGGAACCTATTCTCCAAACGGGTGATGAATTGCCTGATTGGCTACAAGGTTTTGACGCCCCGCCCCCCGATGATGCCACCTGGATTCAAGAAGTCGGCCGCGCATCCGCAGATATAGAGCCCGAGGAAAGCGCCGCAGATACACCTGCCGTTGAAGAAATCAACGACTATGCCTGGAAGCCCACGAGTGAAGAAACCCCAGAGATGGATGTAGTCGAAAAACTTGATCTCAACAGCGCTTCATTAATCGATCTGGAGCGCTTGCCCGGCATGGGCTTCCGCCGAGCGCAGTTGATTTTCTCACGGCGCGAGGCCGAAGGTGATTTCGCCAGCTTCGATGAACTACTTGGAATCGAAGGCTTTGACGAAGAAACCATCGAAACGTTAAGTACCTATGTTGAAATTACGGCTCCCGCAATACCGGAGCCAACACCTGAGCCAGAAACTGCTCAACCAGTCGTGACAATGCCGGTTGATGTAGAGCCTGAAGACGAGCACCATGCCGCACAAATTCAGGCCCAACAAGCCTTGACAGAAGGCAATACTGCCGATGCGGTAGAAACTTATGGCAAATTGCTCAAAAAAGGCAAACGCGTGGAAAATATCATCGAAGACCTGGAGCAGGCCAGCCAACTCAACCCCAACGACCCGGAAATTGCCCAGGCCCTCGGCGATGCCTATATGCGAGCCGACAAATTGGACGCCGCGTTGGAACAATATTCCAAAGCTGAAAAACTTATACATATGAAATAAGCGCCAATCTCTGGTAAAATCCGGCGGTAGAAAATCCCAAGGTGACAGTCACTTTTATATTTGACTGTCACCTTTTTTCGGCAAATTTTTAACGCAAAGGTGTAGAGAGGCAGGGATGCAAAGAAAAACTAAATTTGCCTGGCGTCCTTGTCCATTCACGACTTTGCGTTGAATCTTTATTGCGGATAAACGCCGCATTTTTTCAAAGTAATTTGAAATCAATGGAGAGAAAATCATGGAAAAAACATTCGTTATCGTCAAACCCGATGGCGTGCAGCGCGGCCTGATTGGTGAAATCATCGCCCGCCTGGAACGCCGCGGTTTGAAAATGAGCGCCGCTAAATTCATGCAAGTCAGCCAGGAATTGGCCGAAACCCATTACGGCATTCACAAGGGCAAACCCTTTTATGAAGGTTTAATTAAGTACATCACCTCGGCTCCGGTGATGGCAATGGTCTGGGAAGGTCCCAATGCCGTAGCTGCTGTGCGCCAGACAATGGGCGCCACGCGTCCCACCGAAGCTGCTCCCGGCTCCGTGCGCCACGATTTCGGCCTGGAAGTCGGTCGTAATATCACTCACGCCTCCGACTCTCCGGAGAATGGCGAGCTAGAGATCAAACTATGGTTCAAACCCGAAGAACTCGTCGAGTGGGGGCGCGCCAACGACGAATGGATTTTTGAGTAAATCGAAAATTGGGTTGAAAGTTGGAAGTTGAATGTTACAAGTTCAACATTCAACTTTCAACATTTCACCTTCAACCCACAATGCTCACACCACAACAAATTCAACACAACCTCGAACGCATTCTCCCCACCGTGCAAAAGCCGGGGCGTTATACCGGCGGCGAACTCAATCAGGTGGTCAAAGATTGGGATACTGTTCAAACCAAAGTTGCTCTGGTTTTCCCGGATATTTACGACCTGGGTATGTCAAATCTGGGGATGGCAATCCTTTACGATTTGCTCAACCAGCGCAGCGATGTGTTGGCTGAGCGCGCCTATGCCCCCTGGACAGATATGGAAGCCGCCATGCGGGAGCATCAAATTCCGCTTTTTTCATTGGAGACAAAACACCCTCTGGCGGACTTTGACATCATCGGGATCACCTTGCCGTATGAAACTCTCTACACCAGCACGCTGAACGTGCTCGACCTGGCTGGGATTCCGTTGTTCAGCGCGGCGCGCGGCCCGGAGCAGCCCCTGGTAATCGCAGGTGGACACACAACCTACAACCCGGAGCCGATGCACGCCTTTGTGGATGCTTTTGTGATTGGCGAGGGAGAGGAAGTCATTCAGGAGATTGTCAACGCAGTGCAGGCGTCCAAACGTCAAGACCTCGGACGTCAGACGCTATTGCACGCGCTCTCACAAATTCCTGGCGTTTACATCCCCTCGCTCTACGAAGCGCGCTACCATGAAGATGGCACTTTCGCATCCATTGAAAAACTTGTCCAGGACGCGCCGCTGCCCATCACCAAGCGCATTGTCGCCAAGCTGCCCCCGCCGACCACGCGCTTCATCGTACCGTATGTAGATACTGTCCATAACCGCGCGCCCATCGAGATTATGCGCGGATGCACGCGCGGATGCCGTTTCTGCCACGCAGGAATGGTCAACCGTCCGGTGCGCGAGCGCCCCGTAGAAGAAGTACTCTCGGCAATTGAAGAAGCGCTGGCATACACCGGTTTTGAAGAAATCAGTTTGCTATCTCTATCATCCAGCGATTATACAAATGTTATCGAGCTGGTCGAAAAAGTGCATCAACGCTTCGACAGCGAACACCTATCGGTATCGCTACCCTCGCTGCGCATTGAAAGTGTCTCGGTAGATTTGATGGATGCGCTCAAAGGCGGACGCAAGGGCGGTTTCACACTGGCCCCCGAAGCCGCAACCGAAAAAATGCGCCAGATTATCAACAAGCCGGTCAGCGCCGAACAACTATTAGATACGGCGCGCGAAATCTATGCCCGCGGCTGGCCGACGATTAAGCTCTACTTTATGATCGGCCACCCTTCGGAAACCCTGGAAGATGTACAGGCTATCGCCGATTTGTGTAAGGCTGTGCGTAACGTGGGACGCGACACCATGGGAAAACGCGCCCAGGTCAACGCCGGGGTGAGTACTTTCGTACCCAAACCGCACACACCCTTTCAATGGGTTTCCTGTGATTCGATTGAGCAAATCCGCGCCAAACAAGAATTGCTCCGGTCAGAATTGCGCGGCAAGGGGCTCAAGCTCAGTTGGAATAATCCCCTCGAAACGCAGCTTGAGGCCTGGCTCTCCCGCGGCGATCGACGCATGTCCGAAGTCATTTATCAGGCCTGGAAAAATGGGGCCAAATTTGACGCCTGGCGCGAGTACTTCAATTACGAAGCCTGGCAAACTGCCTTTGCCGCCACAGCGTTAGAACCGGAGTTTTATACACATCGCCAACGCCCGCTTGATGAAGTTTTCCCCTGGGAGCATCTCAGCACAACCGTGCGTAAAACTTTCCTGACCCAAGATTATCTCTGGAGCCTGGATGGGCGCACGCGCATCGATTGCCGCGAACAGTGCTTTGCATGCGGCATTTTGCCGACATTTGCCAATCTGCGCCGCGAACACCCCGGCGAGGAATGGCAATGCCCGGAAGTGAAAAATAAGCGCGTCGCCGTCAGACGAGAACAGGAAGCCGTAAGTGGATAATAAATTGATGAGGCTAAAGATAACCTTCGCCAAAACCGACGCCATGCGCTATACCAGCCACCTGGATTTACAACGCACCTGGGAGCGCACACTGCGCCGGGCGCGGTTGCCGCTGGCTTATAGTCAGGGATTTAACCCGCGGCCGAAAATCAATCTTGCTGCGGCGCTGCCGCTGGGCTTCACCGCCGCAGCCGAATTGATCGAAGTCTGGCTGGAGGAGGAGATTCCGCTCGATAGAATAGAATCAGCACTGACCCGCGCGCTGCCTCCCGGCCTGGTTGTACGGGAAATCCGCGAGACCGTTGATCCCAGCCCTAAATTACAGAACTCGATCCAATCCGCTAGTTATCACATCATCCTGAGCGAGACTCCTCAGAATATAGCTTCTACGGTGGATAATCTCCTCGCCCAGGATGAAATCATCCGCGAGCGGCGCAGTAAAAAATATGACTTGCGTCCCCTGATCGAAGAACTC
>JACNJM010000312.1 GCA_014382605.1 Anaerolineae bacterium | reverse complement strand
CGCCCAGCGGCAGCAGGCGGAGCAGCCCGTTGTGCCCGACGATGAGCTCCATGACATCACGATCCAGCCCGGTGCGCACCACAGAGCGAACGGTCGAATTCATGCCTTGGGCATCGCCCCCGCTGGTAAACGTTGCAATCCTTTTTATCGCCATAGCTCACCTGACTTTAAATTGTAAAATTATTCGTTAGAATTGTACTTCACAAAAAAAAACATCAAACCACGAAGGGCACTAAGATGCACTAAGGGTAAGACAAAATATTACTCTGTGTAATCCTTTGTGGTCTTCGTGTCCTTAGTGGTACGTTTTTATTTCAGCATCGGCATTTTGATGCCATGGCGCTTGGCCGCATCGATGGCCTGATCATAGCCAGCATCGGCGTGACGCACGACGCCCATACCAGGATCCGCGGTGAGCACGCGCTCCAGGCGCGCCGCAGCATCTGCCGTGCCATCGGCAACAATCACCTGACCGGCGTGCTGACTGTATCCGATGCCCACACCGCCACCATGATGAAAGGAAACCCAGGTCGCGCCACCCACTGCATTGATCAGTGCATTCAAGATCGCCCAGTCGCTGACTGCGTCCGTGCCATCCTTCATGCCTTCAGTCTCTCGATTGGGAGAGGCTACCGAGCCAGCATCCAAATGATCGCGGCCGATGACAATTGGCGCCTTGACAACTCCATCAGCGACCAATTGATTGAAAGCCAAACCAGCCTTCACGCGCTCTCCATACCCCAACCAACAGATTCGCGAGGGCAAACCCTGGAAGGGCACTTTCTCCTTGGCCAGATGCAGCCAGCGATGAAGATGTTCGTCCTCGGGAAAAAGCTCCATGACCACTTCATCAGTGCGGTAAATATCTTCGGGATCGCCTGACAACGCCACCCAACGAAAGGGGCCTTTACCTTCACAGAACAAGGGTCGAATATAGGCTGGCACAAAGCCAGGAAATTCGAAGGCATCTTCAACGCCGTGATCAAAGGCACGCTGCCGAAGGTTGTTACCGTAATCAAATACCTCTGCGCCTTTCTTTTGGAATGCCAACATGGCTTCAACATGCTTGGCCATGGATTCCATGGAGCGTTTTTCATACTCTTTGGGGTTCGACTCTCTCAATAATTCAGCTTCTTTCACCCCCAGTCCTGTGGGCACATAACTGTACACATCATGGGCTGGCGTTTGGTCGGTGACTACATCCGGGATCACGCCACGTAAAACCATCTCTGGGTAAATATCGGCGGCATTGGCAATCAAACCTATGGATTTGGGTTCGCCATCTTCGACTGCCTCTTCAACCAGGGTCATGGCCTCTTCGAGTGTGTCAACTACCATATCCACATAACCGATCTCCAAACGTCTCTTGGCGCGTTCGGGGTCGACTTCCACAATCAAACAAACGCCTTCGTTCATGGTCACTGCTAAGGGTTGGGCGCCGCCCATTCCGCCCAGCCCTGCAGTCAACACAAACTTGCCCTTCAGAGATTCCCAGCCGCGCTGCTGAGCCAGTGCGCCCAGGGTTTCGTACGTGCCCTGCAAAATGCCCTGTGTGCCAATGTAGATCCATGAGCCAGCGGTCATCTGACCATACATAATCAGCCCTTGCGCCGCCAAATCATCGAAATGCTCTTGTGTAGCCCAAAAAGGAACCAGGTTTGAATTGGCAATCAAAACCCGCGGCGCATCCTTGTGTGTTTTGAAAACCACCACCGGTTTCCCAGACTGCACCAACAAGGTTTCATCATCTTCCAGATCAACAAGAGTTTCTAGAATTGCATCAAAGGCCTCCCAGGTTCGGGCCGCCTGACCCCTACCTCCATACACGACCAAATCTTCGGGACGTTCAGCCACGTCAGGGTCCAGGTTGTTCTGGATCATACGATAAGGTGCTTCGGTCAGCCAGGATTTACATGTTAATTGGGTTCCCTGTGGCGCACGCACAACACGAGGTTCGGACATTGAAGCCTCCTAAAAAATCTGCCGAATTGTTTCGACAGTGCTTGAATTATATGCACAAATCCCCTCTCGGTAATTATACGCCAAGAGGGGACGGGTTTGAAAACTTTTAAATGTTTTGAGAATCGCGGCCGTTTTGGGAAGGAGATTCGGACTAAATTATGCTGGACTGCTCACTATCGAAAAATTAGTTGAACCCAAACGATCAACCAAATCTTTTTGCGCATCACACCATACCGCGCGCATTAAGCATGAATCTTCAAAAGAACACACACCATTATTGCCCACACACTCATTTAAATAAATGGGGCCATCGATCGCTTCAACTACATCTAGGAGGCTGATCTCTTCGGGTCCGCGTGCCAGAGACACACCACCCCGAGCGCCGCGTGATGTATGCAACAACCCAGCGACAGATAATTGAGAAACAATCTTTGCCAGGAATGATGGCGGAATATGTTGTTCTGAGGCAATTTTGCTTGTAGCTGCACGCTTGCCATTGCCTAAAGTAGACAAGTAATAAACTGCTCGGACGGCATAATCAGCCTGACGTGTAATTTGCATAAGTTTTTCTCCTATTTCGGCCTTACGGATAAGAATTATCGTCAATATTTTAGAGTGTTTTTGTCCGATCTACAAGTGACAGAGGTCATTGCTCCTAAATGACCTTTTGCGCATCAACTAAAACACCCTACTCGTGCCAAATAGCAAAGCATATGGTAATATTTCCGGGCTATGGAAGTCACCCAAATGACTTGTCAGACAATGTGCATATAAATTGAGGTGGGAAACAGCATTTAAAATCCTTTTCCCTTGAACCTCGGAGGTTAATAATGAAACAAATTTGTGTCGTTGGAGTCGGCTACGTCGGCCTGATTACGGCTGCGGGATTTGCTGACCTTGGCAATCGCGTCATTGCTCTAGATATCAGTGAAGAAAAGGTCGAAGGCTTGAAGCGCGGCGATATGCCCATCTACGAGCCCGGTTTGGAAGAACTTGTTGAACGCAATGTAAAGTCTGGGCGTCTCACTTTTACAACATCCTATGCAGAAGGCATCAAAGATACCGAATTCGCCTTCATCGCTGTGGGCACGCCCTCCGGCGTGGATGGTGAAGCCGATCTGCAGTACGTCGAGGCTGCCGCCCGCTCTATCGCCGAGGTGATGAGCGACGAATTGATCATCATCAACAAATCCACTGTCCCTGTTGGCACTGGTGACTGGGTGGCAAAAATTGTCAAACGTAGTCAGCAAGAAGAAATTCCATTCTCCGTGGTATCTTGCCCTGAGTTTTTACGAGAAGGCTCTGCGATCCTCGATTTCATGAATCCCCACAGAACAGTGTTGGGCTCGTTGAACCGTGAAGCTGCCGACAAAGTTGCCCAATTGCATCTGCCTCTGCGGGCGCCCATCGTAATCACCGACCTGCGCACTGCTGAGATGATCAAATACGCCTCAAACGCATTTTTGGCGACCAAGATTTCCTATATCAATGAGATCGCCAACATTTGTGAAGCTCTTGGAGCTGATGTGACCGAAGTGGCCAATGGCATGGGTTATGACGAGCGCATCGGTCACCATTTTCTAAATGCTGGCCTGGGGTATGGTGGATCCTGTTTCCCCAAGGATGTACTTGCTCTCACACATATGGCCGAAGAGAAGGGCAAACATCCCCAACTGCTTCACGCTGTGATGGAAATCAACGCCGACCGACGCCCAATGGCTATCGAACGCCTTGAAGAACTGCTCGATGGCGAATTGAATGGTCGTACGATTGGTATGTTGGGCTTAGCATTCAAACCCAACACCGATGACATGCGCGATGCCCCCTCTATCGACATTGCCAACAAATTGATCGCCGCTGGAGCCTCCGTTCGGGGTTATGACCCGGTATCTATGGAAGTTGCTGCACCGCTTCTCCCTGCTGTAGAGATGTGCGATGATCCCTTCACCATGGCTGAAGGCTGCGACGCGCTGATTGTCAACACCGAATGGAATGAGTTCAAACAGTTGAACCGCCGCCAGTTACTTGAAGTGATGAAGCAGCCGGTGATCTTCGATGGACGTAATATTTACGACCCCGAAGAGATGGCCGAATTAGGCTTCCAATATCGCGGTGTCGGGCGCGGCTACAATGGCAAGCGCACGGCTGAGAAATAGCATTACGACGGGGGACGGGAGACGGAGGACAGACCCCGTCTCCCGTCTTCTGTCTCCCGTCCCATGACCCATCCCCCAATCTGCGATTATGAAGGCTCCAATTACCAGACCAGCTTCTGGGATCAGGGCGGACGTGCCTATGAGGATGGAGCCGAAGCGATTGCTCTGCGACGACTGTTACCTGATAGCGGCCATCTTCTCTTGGAGCTCGGCGCCGGAGCCGGCCGCAACACCCCCAGATATTCTGGATTTGAGCGTGTTGTGCTTTTGGATTATTCGCTTACCCAACTTCAGCAAGCCCAAGAGCGCTTGGGAAAGAGCGCGCGTTATATGTATGTCGCCGGGGATGTGTACAGATTACCCTTCGTGGATGGACTCTTCGATGCATCTACGATGATCCGTGTGCTGCACCACCTGGCCGAGGCACCTCGGGCGTTGACCCAGATCCGCCGCGTGATGAAAGAGCAGAGCACTTTCATTTTGGAATTTGCCAGCAAACTAAATCTCAAGGCTATCTTGCGCTATGTACTACGTCAGCAAAAGTGGAGCCCCTTCACCCCTGAGCAGGTAGAATTTGTGCCTCTGAATTTCGACTTCCACCCCAAGACGGTACGCGCCTGGTTGGATGAAGCCGATTTCGATATCCAACGCCAGCTGACCGTATCCCATTTTCGCATCGACTTGCTCAAACGTTTGGTTCCAACACAACTGCTGGTTGCTATGGATTCAATAGCTCAACTGACGGGCAATTGGTGGCAGCTAACCCCCAGTGTGTTTGTCAAATCTCAGGCTGTAGGTAAATCTTCCACATCCAACGGTTTTTTCCAATGCCCTGAGTGTGTCCAGCCTTTAGATGAAAAACAGCCCACTGCGTTAGTTTGCACAGGCTGCGGGAACTCGTGGCCCGTCGTGGATGGGATTTACGATTTTAGGGGGAAATAACTGATCTGATTTGCAAGTTTTTTCAAAGTGGTGTCATCCTGGGCGAGGCGAAGGATCTCCCAGTCTAATTGGAGAGATCCTTCGCCTCGCTTGCAGCGAGGGCTCAGAATGACAAAAGAATAGTAATTTGTACAAAGGGTTATTGGCCAAAGTTTATAACTTTCAAACTTCTCGCTTTTCCACAACCCAGAAATGAGATAATCCAAATATCTTCAACGGTGTGCGTTCCATGAATTGCAGCACTGCTCTCAACACGCGGCCGAATCCCCCAAAGCGGGCGATGATATTATCGTAAGCGCCAAAAACTATTGTGCGGGTGACAAATTTGACTGGCAACCCATCAAACAAGCGCTTCACATCTCGTCGGGTGTAAACTTCCACATGGTGGGCCAATTGATCCCGCCATTTGCGCGGAAGCCAGTTCACCAGGGGGGTATTGCCAAACTTGTACTTCCCTCGCCAATAAATACCATGCGTCTCAAAGGGATAGCCGCGGTTGGGGCAAAAGAGCACCAACCGTCCACCAGGGCGCAATACCCGAACCATTTCTCGAATCGCTTGAAGGTCATCTTGAACGTGCTCAATGACTTCGTGACTCAAAATCAGGTCGAATGCCCCTTCGGGGAAAGGCAAATGTTCGCCTGCGGAATTAGTAATGTGGGGTGATTTCTCACGAGCTTCGACTGCGCGTTCGAAATCATATTCCAAGCCGATCACCTGGCCACCCTGGATGCACAACTTCTCGACGTACATCCCCACGCCGCAGCCGTTCTCTAACACGCGTCCGGTTACGCGCACACCGGCAGCCTCAAGTATCATCTTCAAGCGGCGCTCCTGACCGGCGCGCCAGACATAGGAAGGTTCGCCCCGTAAAGCAGCCTTTTCAAGGTTGCGATTCGTCATGCGCTCTGCCACTCCCCGTAGAGTTCATTTTCGATCCCCAATCTCGCCAGCACACGCCCAACGATATTATCAACAATCTCGCTGGCAGATTCCGGACGGGTGTAAAAAGCTGGCATTGGGGGAAAGATCACTGCGCCAGCCTCGGCGGCCTGATCCATTAAGCGCAAATGGCCGCGGTGTAGCGGGGCTTCGCGCACTACTAAAATCAGGGAACGGCCTTCTTTGAGTGTCACATCGGCGGCGCGGGAGAGTAAATTTTCCGGGTAGGAATTTGCCACTGCAGAAAGGGTCTTGATCGAGCAGGGAATGACGATCATGCCAGAGGTATCAAAGGAGCCTGAAGCAATCGTTGCTCCGATATCTCCATGCTTGTAAACCACGTCGGCGAGCGCGAGAACATCATCGACCTTCCAATCGGTTTCCTGGGTAATAGTCACACGCGCTGCGGGGGAAATCACTAAATGGGATTTGATATGCTTCATGGAGCGCAGCGCTTCCAATAAACGGATACCGAGAATGGCGCCTGAGGCTCCACTGATCCCCACAACGATGCGGCGAGGTCTAGATGTAGTGACGCGTTGACTCACTTCCTTCCCCAATGGATGGCAACAACACCGAACATTTTGCGCTCAAAATTGATTTCACTAAAGCCCACCGCAGCCATGCGGGCGGCCATTTCCTCAGCGCGCAAAAAGTTAATCGAAGAATCCGGCAGATAAGTATAGGCATCCGCCTGACCCGTCAGCATGCGCCCCAGGGTCGGAATGACTGTTTTCATATGGAAGTGGATCAATGGAGAAAGCAAGTTTTCGCGTGGGCGTGTGGTGTCAAGTGCAACCATCATCCCACCGGGTTTGATGACTCGGAATTGTTCAGCCAGTGCTTGCTGAATATCGATCACATTGCGCAGCAAAAAGCCTGAAACCACGGCGTCGAAAGTCTCGTTTGGGTAAGGCAACTTTAGAGCGTCAGCCGAAGACCAATTCAACTGATGTCCATTCTGGCGCTTCTGGCCGACTCGCATCATCGCCAGGGTGAAGTCGGCGGCGATGGGTGTTGTTTCGGGATGCCGCCGAAGGGCATCGAAGGCCAAATCACCAGTACCAGCCCCGAGGTCCAGCACAATGCTCCTGCCCGGGGGCAAAGCAGCGCGCCGAATGGCCTCACGCCGCCAACGCGCATCTTGTCCCGCGGTCATCAGGCGGTTCATCAAATCGTAGCGATGAGCAATGCGAGTAAACATACCCTGAACAAAATCGGCTCTGTCTGAGCCAGTCAAATGGGCCATGGGGCAGAGTTTACCATAACAAAGAAGTGAATATGCTATCTCTGAATTTAATCTTTCGTTGATGCGAGATGGTAAAAAAACAGGGTGAGGGCAGCGCTTTGCGCCAGCCCTCACCCTGTTTTTTCAAAAGAACCCCCTTCATGGGAAAGGGGCAAGGGGGATGGGTAATATCTATGATTGTTCCGGTTGATAAGCTTTGACGTCAGCGATGGCTTTATCAACATTGACAAAGGGCAATAAGATCAGGCCCACCACAAAGAAGAATATCAACGAGAGGATTGCCGGGCGCAAACTACCGAAGGCCTGAT
>JACNJM010000281.1 GCA_014382605.1 Anaerolineae bacterium | reverse complement strand
GCTGACTCCAATAACATTGCAGTGGGCCATTCACCAACAAGGGCGGTAATTGCAGGGAGGACATCTGGAGCTTCCCAGTACCGATATATATTTCAGCCGAGGGAATTTTTTCTCCATACATCGCAAGCATTGCTTCTGATCGATTTATAGCTTTAGATTGAGATACACTCTGCAGCAGCCATTCCCAAGGCTGATTATAATCAGGCACAACATAACACCATAAGGTATGGGGGGAATCGAATGGGGTATTTTCAATCAGCCGCTGACCGGCCATCTGCACATTTGGGATAAGCTGACTACACACGATCCGCACCCGCCAGCCTTCGCTTTGATAATGAGCCAAAGCATTTTCGCCTGCTAAACCATCAACAAACCAGCGCCACAGGTATTTATGATACTCTGGAGTTGCTTCTTCAAATTGACTGGGGCCTAGCATGGGCATTACCAAATGGCGAACACCGTGACGAAAAATAACTCCTACAGCGCGAAAAAGTTCGCCTTGAGTCCAATCGGCATATATCTGACCCGATGTTTTCACACCGGCAAGAGCCGCGGCGCGGCGCGTTCCAGACGCGCCATAGATCATTGTAAATGGTGCGATTTTATGAAAGGCATCATCAGGCGCTGATAATAGGGTGTCCTGATCGGGGAAATGTGCCATAATTGATTATCCAGTTTCAGACAATTGCACTGGAAGATAGATGCTAAAAGTAGTACCTTGCCCAACCACACTTTGAGCTTGTATCTCCCCCCCGTGTCTTTCGATAATCTCCTTTGTAATTGCCAACCCCAGCCCAGTGCCGGGGATAGAGGACTGACCGGCTCGCTTGCCACGGTAGAAACGATCAAAAATATGGTCAATATCCTCATCAGCAATTCCCATCCCAGTATCAGAAATTTCTACTACTATCTGGCCGCTTTCTGCACGATGCGAAGTACGAATAATCACATGACCACTATCCGTGTAATTAACTGAATTGCCAACCAGATTATTCAAGGCCTGAATAAGTTGATCACCATCCATGTTAATTTTAGGAAGATCATCTGCGGGGATAAACTCCATTTGCAAGCCTTTGACATCCGCCCGAAGTTGATTGGCAATAAATACTTTCTCAGCAATATCATTGATACACCGCCATTCAAATTGCGGCGCAACGGTTCCTGTTTCCATACGCGATAGGTCTAAAACATCGGCGACCAATTTTTTCAACCGGCTGGTTTCTTCGCGCAAAACTGCCAGATAACGAGCGGTGTTCCTTGCATCGCCTTCTTCAAGCATTTCCAGATAAATAGATAAATTACTTATGGGGGTGCGCAATTCATGAGAAACATCCGAAACAAATCTGGATTTGAGTTCATCCAAGCCTTTCAGGCGCTCGTTTGCTTCGGCCAATTCCTGAGTGCGTGTTTCTACGCGGCGATCGAGATCAATATTGATTTCACGCAGGTCTTTAAGAGCATTCTCCAAGACTTGAGCAGAAATCCAAGAAACAACGGCGATAGCAAACATACCGAAAATCCCAATATAAAAATTGGGTTCAAGATTCATTGCAAGTGCGGCTATGATAAAAATCGTACTATTAATAGCTGCAACTACAAAACTGGCGGCTGGGGTAACAATCACACTGGCAATTAATATTGGAATAACAAAATAGAATTGCGTCGCACCAGCACCCACGGCTTTAACATTTGAAAAAGTCAGAGCAAAAGTAATCACCAATAAAAAAATAGCGCTGGCTAAAAACACTTCGCCCTTCCGATTCAATGCTAGGATAACCCAAATACCAAACAAAAAAGCGAATCCACTCCACAGTATCGCAATGAGATTTTCCCAACCAGACACTTTGAAAAAAATCATAAAACCAACCAAGATCATTGCCAAGCTTGTAATAATAGCTAAACCAACCGCCAAAATATTCAGCAGTCTGGCTTTACGCAAATGATCCGGATCAATTGTTGGGGCTTCTAAATACTTTTGCAAATAGTCAATCATAGGATATTGCCTTGTAAAGCCAATGACATAGCACTTAGTATAACGGACCGGACCACCAGTGTTGGCGAATATAAACACTTGCCAATCCACAAAGGAGGATAGGGAGCATCTTTGTGTGCTACTAACCAATCTATACCGTTTTTTAGAACATCAGTTGGAATTGAAACGCCTGATTGCTTCAATACAAGTAATGCTTGCAAGCAATATGCTGTTTCCTCAGCAGTCGCTCCATAATACCCCCAAGAGCCATCAAAATTTTGAGTGTCTAATATCCATTGTAGAGTATCCGGGATAAGCTCTTGAATATATTGATTGGCAATAATTAGAAGATGTGTTGTTGGATAGTATGGCGAAACATGCCATTTATCCAGCCAAAATGATCGTAAATAACGAGATTTCGTCAAAAAGCCTTTGATCTTTTCAACTGAAGGATAATCCGCTTCAAAACCAGCTTGGCGCAAAGCACTAAGTGCATGAATATTTACACTTATTGAAGGGTTTGCTTCAAATGGAAAACACCGAAAATAGCTTGCTTCTTCGTAAACAAAAAGAGTGTCTTGCTCAATTTTCCGCCCATAACGATCTAGAACATCAAAGGTAACGCTTGTTCCATCACAATCCTTTGGTGTATATTCAGCCGCGAACCCCATTCCACAACCAGGTATCCAGGCTTCATCAAGAAAATCAAGATGCGGTTGACATAATTCTAATATTTCAGGCTCCAAATCACCACAAAGAGATAGATTCCATAAAGTCCATGCGCGCTCAAATACATCAAAAGGCGCAACATTGGGGGCCGCGCCACCGCCATTTTGAACTTTGACAACATCACCTAAATAGGAGAGCGCGGCCAAATCACCCGGCGAAGCATATAACGCATAATGAGCCGTAGCAGACGGGCTGTGCCCCACTGAACCATTCGGTTCCTGCAAGTTTTCAATATCCAACAAAGAAATATTATCAGTCCCAACCATCTCAGCAGAAAAAGCCAGGGTAACATGGCGGTTGATTTTGCCGTCCGGAAGCGCCTTAAGTTTCGCCTTACGCTGTGCGGACAAACGTCCCAAAAAATCATCCCGACGGCGATAATCATAATCGGAAGCCAATTCATCCAATGCAGATTTTCCAGAGCCAATGAACTGGTCAACACTACCATTGGCAGTTCGCTGAAGAATACCCAGTTCATGCGCCTCATCCAAGAGGGTCGGCACAATCAACTCAAAGCCAATCGTCTCGCCCACGGGATCAGCGCGCAGACCGCGGGCGGCAATATCAAGGCCCATACGGGCGCGCTCGATACGTGGTTTGTCTTTATCGGTGCCATAGCGGCCCAGGGCGGTCATCGCGGCCAGGGTGCTGATCATGCGGTCGTGATAATAGCGCGGCGCATACGCCCCCCAACTACCATCAGGCAATTGATGTTCGCGCAGCCACTCCAGGGCTTGCTCACCCATCGGTTCACCCAATTCAACCAGACGCGCCACCCAGGCCGTATCATATGCCGTGCTCATCATCCGTCCGGGTCCAATTTCTTGCAATAATTTCTTTACTTCTGCACGAATATTCATAAGAACTACCTCACCTACACATATCTTCCCTTCATTTCACTGCGCCATCCCCTGACGCAATGGATACCGCAAAAAAATAACGAAGCCAATACCAATCAAGATGCCACTGACCAACCCTACCATGCGCACGCCCAACGCTCCCTGCGGCGCAGTACGGCTGCGACCCAACAACAGGATCACCGGGAGCAACAGCATCGCCAAGCCGGAAAAGATTTGCTCAAGCACTTTGATGACCGAATAATACAAACCCTCACGGCGCAAACCGGTCACTTTTTCATCAAAATCAATGATTTCAGCCATAAAAGCTGCCGATAACACTACCGCGCCAGAGATCGCCACCGATTGCAAAACAGCCCATGAGATGCATTGAACCCGCAGCCCAACCGGAAGCCAATCGCCAATCAGCAAAGTGGACGGGAATATCAACGCGGATCCCAATAAGGAGGCTGCATAAACACGGGTTTTACCCCAGCGCCTGGATAAACGCGTAATCAGCGGAAAACACAACAACGAGGCTGCAACCGCGGGAACATAAAAATAAACGGTGTCGGCTTCACGCATTCCACAAACTTCGGTAATCAGGAACGGCGCTACGGCCTGAATAAGAGAGCTGGTCATCAAATAAAACGCCCATACAAATGTAAAGGCGACAAATGCCCGATTTTGAAAAACGGTTGTAAGGCTGCTCCACAACGCGGGCGGCGCGACCTGCGCATCAGGCGCCCGCGCTTGTTCGCGCAATCCGTAGATCGGCAGGCATAAAACCAGCAAAACAAAAACTGCAAAAATCACAGCCATGCTGCGAAAGCCCTGAGCATCGATTAGCATACCTGCTAAACCAGCAAGCAGAATACCGACAATAAAAAAAGCCGACTGCCATGCTGAAATCTTTACCCGCGGCTGGTCCGCGCGCGCGATTTCGGGGAGCAAAGCCTGATACGGTATGGCATAAAAGGCAGCAGCGATGCGAAAAACAATCACCACCAACAGCAAATAAGCCAGATTCCAATAAGACGCGCTCGCATCTGGCGGCATCCAGAGCAAAAGAAAAGCTGCAATCATAGGCAGAATGGAAAAGGCCATAAACGGCAGGCGACGCCCCCAACGAGACCGACTCCGGTCTGACCAATACCCGATGAGTGGAGAAAGAAAACCACTGACCACGCGCCCCAACAGTATTGCTGTACCATAGAGCGCCACAGGCACCAGCGCCGGGCCGTCGGGGGGCAAGTAGAAATATAGCAGCCAGCTATTAATCAGAAAGCTGAGTGTGGCAGTACCCAGTGAGCCACTACTATATAACCAGTATTGGCAAGTTTTCGCAGAGTTGGCATCCATCAGGGTTGCAATTCGCCCGTTCGGGCAAGCTGATCGAAAATACCCCAATCATCAAAATGAGCTTTGGCCTGGCTGAAGATTTCCTGAGGCGTATCAGGAAATCCAATGGCAACCGCGACAATGGGGGAGCCTGGCGGCGCGGGACGAATGGGTTGTTCGGCGATCTCAAAGGGAGAGCTAATCTCGCGGGTGAACGCGCCACCACCGAGCGAGACTAACGCCCAACCATCCAGGAAAGTTGCCGCACGCCTCTTCGGGGGAATCCCCTCCAGACGAGCAAGCAAATAATCCAGCCAAATCTGATTCTCCACATCATCGGGAAAAAGCCCTCCCCAACGGCGCGCTTGCACGCCCGGCTCGCCATCCAGCGCATCCACCGCAACTCCCATATCATCCGCAAAGACCCAGGGAAATGAATCGGAGCAATAGTGACGGGCCTTGATGAGTGCATTTTCGGCCACTGTTGTGCCATTTTCAATTGGGCGCTCTCGCTCAATGCCAGCATCACGCAACCCAATCAGTTCAAAACCGTAATTTTGAAAAATGGGACGGAATAGCTGGTTTTTCCACTGGTTTTGAGTGGCAAAAAGAATTGTTGTCATTGCGTCTCATTCTAGCATAAACTTTTAAAAAGGTTCATCAAATGTCTGGTACAAACAAAAAGATTAACAACAAAATTGTAAGGTTTTCATCCACGCATAAAAAAGGTTATAATGAATTTCAAGCGGAGATGAAGATGACCACGAAACCAACCAAATGCTTGCTTTATCTGCTCATCGCTGGGCTGCTTTTGCTCAGTGGGTGCCAGTTCACCCTGCCGCAAACAGACACCAATGTAAATATCGATGCAGACGCCAATACGACTACAATCACTGTTGTAATTGGCAGCCCCCAAAGCGCCCGCGATGCCGTTATGCTATATATTCGCGACCATTATGGGCTGGATATTCCAGTGGGGGGTACCGCCTGGACCGAGGAGGCATTCACAGCGGAGGGTGTTACAAGCACCGCCGCTCTGAAATTCACCGCGAACGACTGGGTTGCAACAATCATCTTCCCCAAGTTGGCCCCGGAAGCAATTATCTACACAATCAGTATTCACAACTCAGACACCGGCTTCCGTTGGGAAGGGCAAATCAATGCCGATGGCACGATCACAGAAATCGTGGTTCAACAATTCACACCAACCACAACGATAGCAGAAAACGAACAGCCCCTGGGCGCTCCTACGCCGACAGCCACAAATACAGCCACCGCTGCGCCATCGATGCTGAGTTTTACCGATACAACCTATCGCTTCTCGGTACAATATCCCGATACCTGGCAGCTCACTACAATTTCGGCGGGGGCAGCTAACGGCAGGGGTGGATTCACAACCAAATTTATCCAGTTACAAAAAGACGATTTCACGATCAAGATTCAGTACAAACTTCTGTGGGAAAACACAGCATTCGACGATTTGCAGCCTCCCGGCGTCGTCGAGACACGCAGTACTGTAATGCTGCTGGGCAAGCGGATTACGCAGAATGTAGTCGTTGATGAGCGCGGCAAAGATAAGCTGGTATTTTATGGCGACAGCGCCGACGATATTGCCTATTACATCCGCATCGAAACAACCGGGGATGAAATCCCTGCCGACATCGTCGAACAAGCCGCCTGGATTGTGTCCACAATTCAGCGCACCGGAGAGATAATCCCCTCGCCGGTAGATACGGCCACCGCGACGCAGACACCTACAACAACGCCAACGGCAAGCTTAACACCGATACCTAATGTGAGTGGAAACACCACTTCAGAGACAACTGCTACCAATAATGCGACCAACACGCCGCAAGTCGTCCCAACGGCGACCAAAGTGATTCCTACTCCCAATATTGTCAACAGTGTAGCGCCTAACGGCGCATTTGCCTACGATTTCGGCGCCAACGCCTGCCTGGCCACATGGGCCAACAAACCGATGAATGAAAGCGGCGACCCCAATCAGGTGCTGCCCTGTTTGGGCACCGTGGGTAGTTCAAACGGATTCATAACCCGAATCGACAACCCGATAATGGAACATCGTATGGATGATGAGATCACCCTGTGGATACATCCCAACGAAGACCGCTATGGCTATATACAGGGCATGTATCCTAAATATACCGTGCAAGCTGGCGACCGCTTTAATACTACCATTGGTTGTATGGCCAATTATCCAAAATGCAGCCTCGATTTTCAACTCTATTATAAAGATGCCGGTGGGGCAGTTCACAGCCTCGGAGAGTGGGAAGAAAATTATAACGGGCAAGCCACAGTCATTAATCTTGATCTCTCCTCCCTCGCCGGGCAAGAGGTCCAGTTCATTCTGAGAACAGTAGCCCTCACCGAGAACGCCGACTCCGCCCAGGGCTTTTGGTTTGTACCTCGCATAATGCACTAACGACTCTCCTGAAAAAAAGGTCAATTTACCGCAGAGTACGCGGAGAGCGCAGAGATTCTTGATATTTATTTGAAAAACCTTGTATTTTTGTGCAAGAAAATGCAAATTTTGCATTTACGTTTAAGTTTTTTCTCCGCGTACTTTGCGATCTCTGCGGTGAATTAGTTTTTTTAGTGGACTCACTAACCCACCCCCTAGGGCAATCGCATCTTATTTTTAAACCGCAAAGACGCAAAGAACGCGAAGAAAAAAGGGCAAGCACGCAAAAACATGCGCACAATTGTACTGAAAAGAACCATT
>JACNJM010000311.1:5324-7681 GCA_014382605.1 Anaerolineae bacterium | reverse complement strand
TGCTACTCTTTTCTCCAGAAATGATAAATAATTCATAAAAGCCATCACCTATCTCTTGACCATGCCATTCCCAGCCTGCTAAAATTACCTCGCAATTTTCGAGATGTCCTTCAATATGCAAAAATTCTTTCTCACCAGAAAAAAAAACAAAAAGCGGGTGGGTGAGGAAGATAACTCCAACACATTCCAATATTCAGCAAATCTTCAATGAAATAAGCAAATTTCAACATGTTTAATATATTTTCAGACATAAAGGCCTTTCCTGTAGGAGGGGATATGGCGAAACGCAATGTGATTTCATTTTTTTTACTGGCAACTATAAGTTTGGTATTGGTTGCATGCAACCAACAATTCGAATGTCCAGACAAATTCGAATGCGTAAGTTATGGCCCCAATGAACCGATCCGCATTGCATCTGCACTTGTAATCTATGGCCCCAATGCAGACCTTGGCATTGATGCTCAACGCGGTATTGAAATCGCGATTGACGTTCAAAATAATCTTCTTGGACACAAAATCGAGTTACAAACTGAGGATGAAGGCTGCTCCGCTGAAGGAGGTCAGGCTGCCGGGCAAAAAATCGTTTCCGATTCCACCATCATCGCTGTAATTGGAACTACTTGTTCAGATGCTGGCGTACCTATGGCGGAGTTGATCTCGGAAGCGGGTTATGTGATGGTATCCCCATCTAATACCGCACCCGCGCTAACCGACCCCCTGCTGAACTGGCATTCGGGATACTTACGCACTGCGCACAATGATAAAACACAGGGGAAGGTTATGGCCGAGTTTGCCCTTGATGTACTGGGTGTCACCACAGCAGCCTCTATTCACGATGGCGGAGTCTATACAGAAGGACTTGCCAAAGTATTTACTGACTCTTTCGAAGCGCTTGGAGGCACAGCCGCAGACCCGGTAGCAATCAACAAAGGTGATACCGATATGCGTCCAGTGCTTGCTACCATCGTAGAATCTAGTATACCCGAGTTCCTGTATTATCCCGTATTCACAGCCGAAGGAGGTTTCTTGACCAAACAGGCCAGAGAATTCCCCGGCCTCGAGACAACTATTCTGGCCGCAGCTGATGGAATGATCTCAGATGCAGCTATTGATGCCGTCGGCGTTGCTGGCGAGGGTATGTATTTTTCCGGCCCCGATCTATCCTTCTCTGGGGAATCCTATTACAACTTTCTTGCTGCCTACGAAAATAAGTATGGTAGCAATCCCATCTCTGTTTATCACGCCCATGCCTTTGATGCAGCCAACATGATTTTCTCCTGCATAGAGGAAATAGCCATTCGAGATGGAGACACTATTCATATTGGCCGAGAAGCACTCCGCTCTTGCCTATATGCCACATCAGGTTTTGAAGGCATTACCGGCACATTGACTTGTAATGAATATGGTGACTGTTCTGATCCTGTAATAAAAATATATCAGAATCAGGATCAGAACTACGTTCCCATCTGGCCCTAAAACACCAGTTTGATAACCGTTCAGGAGTAAATAATTCATAAAAGTCGATTATTATCTCTTGACCCTGGAATTCATCCTTAGTTAGAATCGGGGTTATGCAATTCGTTGAAAAATTCTAGACGCAATTGCTGGATTTCTAACCTATCCCAGGCGAAGGGATGCGTTGGAAGTGAATATTCTTTCCATTGCGCAAGATATGCCCCCTGTGTATAATAGCATTCCATAGGGAAAGGAGGCTCTATCCAAAATATCTTTAACATAAACACCCAAAGATTTCTATCCCATACCGATATTAATTCACCATAAGGAGTGAAGAAGCATGAAAACCCGCATTTTAACCTTTTTAGCGCTGCTGGTCGTCGCCAGCATGTTGCTCGTAGCCTGTAGTCCTGCCCCGGAAGCTCCGGCAGCCGAAGAAGCCCCCGCAGCCGAAGAAGCTCCAGCCGCCGAAGAAGCCCCCGCAGCCGAAGAAGAAATGGCAGAAGAAGCCATGGCTTTTGAATGCACCGACGCAATTGGCTGTGTTGACATTGCAGCCGATGAACCGGTTCACATTGCCTACATGCTGACCATCTCGGGCGGAACCGCCTTCTTGGGCGAAGATTCCAAAGGTGCAATCGAAATTGCTATTGATGACCGCGGCGGGGAACTGCTTGGTCATACAATTCAGCTCTCCGGCGAAGATTCCCTGTGCTCCGCCGAAGGTGGACAGACCGCTGCTACCAAAGTGGCCGCTGACCCCACCATCTTGGGCGTAATCGGCACCAACTGCTCCAGCGCTGCCACTGCGGCTATGCCGACCATCAGTGGTGCTGGCTTGGTGATGCTCTCCCCCTCCAACACGGCCCCGGCCCTGACCCTCGAGGGTGAGACCTGGCAAG
>JACNJM010000311.1:0-4856 GCA_014382605.1 Anaerolineae bacterium | reverse complement strand
GGCCCCTACGTTTCAGGTGCATCTTACGATGAGTTCCTGGCGAAATGGGATGCCAAATTTGGTGGCGTACCGCCCAGTGGCTTCCACGCTTTTGCTTATGACGGCACCAATATTCTGTTTGACGCTATCGAAGCTGTAGCCGTTGTTGACGCTGATGGCACCCTGCATGTTGGCCGTCAGGCCCTGCGCGATGCTATTGCTGGCGTAACCGACTACACTGGCCTGACCGGCGCACTGGACTGCAGTGACGACGATTACAGCGCCTTTGGCATCACCAATGCCAGCCACGGCGATTGTGCCACCGGTGCAGCTCTGGGTATCTTCCAGATTACTGATGCCGAAGTGAATGGCAATTGGCCACCGGAAGCAGTCTACACCCCCTAGTCTTTGATCCTGGCTTTTGCTACAACCTATTATGCTAACGGCCATATAGGCTAGAAAAGATAATGAGCCAGGGAAAGCGATATTCCCTGGCTCATTAATCTGTATGAGGACAAAACACAATGCTAAAACAATTCTTCGAACGCTTATCATGGGTGGATGTCTTTCTGAGACTGTTTCAAATACTAATCATTGCAGCTATTATCATCGGTATATTTAACACGATCAAAGCCGATTCCTATAGTAGTGAACAGTGGGCTACACTCGTGTTCGCCGGTCTAGCCCAAGGCAGTATCTATGCGTTAATCGCCCTGGGATACACCCTGGTTTATGGCATTCTCCTGATGATCAATTTTGCCCACGGCGAAGTTTATATGGGAGGCGCTTTCACAGCCGTGTTCTTGGCTCAATACTTAGCTAACACCGGATTTTTAGAGCGACATCCTGTTCTTGCCATCATCGCACTTATTCTATTGGCCGCAGGAGTTTCGACAGGCATAGCGTTATTACTTGAACGCGTAGCCTACCGTCCCTTGCGCGGCGCTCCCCGACTGGTACCACTCATTACAGCTATCGGCGCATCTTTTGCTTTGCAATACACCTTTCGCGGACTTTATGGCGCAGAGTTTCGCTCGTATCCCGAAATCCCCAGCTTGCGAGTAAATGTCAATGTTTTCGGATTTCAGGTGCCGCTTGTCCAATTGGTTGTACTTTTTGCCGCCATTACATTGATGCTTGCTCTCTACTTATGGGTGGAACGCACAAAAATGGGCAAAGCCATGCGCGCTGTATCTGAAGACAAAGATGTCGCCCGCCTGATGGGTATTGACATCGATAAAGTTATCGTCTCGACCTTTGCAGTTGGTGGCGCATTGGCTGGAGCAGCTGGCGTTTTCAACGGGTTGTTCCGCCCACAAGGCGTCTATTTCTTTATGGGTTTTTTCCCGGGGTTAAAAGCGTTCACTGCTGCCGTCCTCGGTGGTATCGGTAATGTGCCCGGAGCTATGCTTGGCGGACTATTCCTGGGTGTCATTGAATCGCTAGGTCCGAATCTAATTGTGGAAGGCCTGGGCATACCGGCTGCGAACCAACTCAAAGATGCCTTTGCCTTTACGATGTTGGTTCTTATTCTCATCATTCGCCCACAGGGCATCTTTGGTGAACGCCTAGCAGAAAAGAAAGCATGAGGTCAGCAAAGATGAATAATTCAAAATCACTTGATTGGCGTGTTATCGCTCGCTTTGGCTTGCTCGGTGGGATTATTGCATTTTACTTCAGCGCAATCGGAATGGTCGAAACCTTTGGGCAACGCAATTTGGTCAGCACCTGGCTCTCATTGGGGCATGTCTTGCTTGTTATGGGATCGGTTGGCGCTGGCTACCTGACAGCTCGCGAGCTTAAAGAAAAAAATACGCTGACTACTATTGGAAGTAGCCTTTTAGCTGGCTTGGTATCCAGCGTTTTTATGGTTCTCCTGATTGTATTCGTACAACTATTGGTAATACGAACTGCTGGCGAGGAAGCCGCTTTTGTGTGGCGAGATATGTTTGTCAGCATGTCGCCTCAACTGGTTGCGTTTCTCACTTTTGGAGCTGGGCCTGTAACCGGAACCCTGATAATGGTTGCATTCCTTACCCTAATGGGGGGAGCTGGCTCTCTATTCGTACTCCTGCCGACGAAACTGTGGCAGGCTTTACTTAGCAGCATTATCTGGACACTTGGAATTGGACTCTTCTCTGAAAATGTCGGGCAGATCATTCAGGAAACTTTTAGTCGTGACATCGTCAAGGCACTATTCTCGAATAAGTCCCTCAACCCGCTTCCGGCTGCATTAATTTTCATCATCACCTTTGCAGTTGGCTACTTCCGCACCCACGAAAAAGCCAAAAGCGGTTGGGTAAATCTCCCACAAACTGCACAAAAACAAGGCCGCATTGTGGGCATTGTTTTAGGCATCGCGGTATTACTGTATCTGCCCTTTATTGTTGGCTCATTTCTCAGTCAAGCCCTCTTCATGATCGGACTTTACGTCATGATGGGCCTGGGATTGAATATCGTTGTAGGCTACGCCGGATTGCTTGATCTAGGTTATGTGGCATTTTTTGCCTTCGGAGCCTATGTGATGGGCATCTTGACATCCACCGGGCCGCTGGGCGTCAGCAATCTCAACTTCTGGACAGCACTACCCATCGCAACTTTGGCAGGTATCATTTGGGGTGTTGTGCTCGGCTTCCCGGTATTGCGTATGCGCGGCGACTATTTGGCAATCGTCACCCTGGGTTTTGGCGAGATCATTCGCATTATGGCAACCTCCAACTGGCTAGCCCCCTTCGAGGGCGGGCCCCAAGGTGTTTTGCACATCCCCAATCCCGAGTTTTTTGGGTTCATCATGAATACACCGCAAAGTATGTATTACCTGGTGATTGCCGGTTCGCTCCTGGCGGCATTTGTTACGATACGCTTGCGCGACTCACGCCTAGGCCGTCAATGGATGGCTATGCGCGAAGACGAAGACGTCGCTGAAGCCATGGGCATCAATCTCGTGCAAACCAAATTACTGGCCTTTGCAATTGGTGCAGCATTCTCCGCAATGTCTGGAGCGATCTTCGCCGCACGGCTAGGCAACATCTTCCCCCACAGCTTCAATTTATTGTGGTCGATCAACGCCCTGGCGCTCATCATTGTGGGTGGCTTGGGAAGCATCCCCGGCGTGATCGTTGGCGCTTTAATCCTTGTTGGTCTCCCGGAAATTCTGCGTGAGTTTGCTGAATACCGACTGCTTATGTATGGCCTCTTACTGATCATAATGATGCTTGTCAAACCAGAAGGCTTTATTCCAGAACCCACACGTAAACGCGAATTAAAGGCCGGAATCGATGACCAAATACCCGGCGCCGGAACTTTTGGAGAATTGGAGAGCTAGACATCATGGGAATAATTCTTAAAACTCGAGAAGTCACAAAACGCTTTGGTGGTCTAGTTGCAGTCAATAGTTTCGATGTTGACATTGAAGAATACTCGATTTCCAGCGTAATTGGCCCCAACGGAGCCGGGAAAACAACCTTCTTTAACTGCATTACTGGCTTCTATGTCCCGGAAGAAGGTGTAATAGACTTCAACGGGCATATCATACAAGGTCTTTCAACCGACCGGATCACGCGCTTCGGGATTGCCCGCACCTATCAGAATATTCGCTTGTTCTCAAATATGACAGCCATCGAGAATATCCTGGTAGGTCAACATCCGCACCTGAAAACCCCCTGGCTAACAGCACTTTTCAAAACCCCAGGGTTCCTCAAAGAAGAACAAGCAGCCCTCGACGAGGCCCAACGCCTATTGAACTTTGTTGGCCTAAAAGGTCTGGGTGACCATACTGCACATAACCTGCCCTATGGCGCTCAACGCCGCTTGGAAATTGCCCGTGCGCTGGCAAGTAAACCCAAGTTACTGCTTTTGGATGAACCTACCGCGGGGATGAATCCAAACGAATCGGCTGACATGATGCGTTTCATCCGTTACCTGCGCGACGAACTGGAAGTCACGATCTTGCTAATTGAGCACGATATGCGCGTCGTGATGGGCATTAGTGAACATATTAGCGTGATGGACTTTGGACAAAAAATCGCTGAGGGTACCCCGGAAGATATCCAACGCAACCCGCGCGTGATCGAGGCCTATTTGGGTCGTGGTGCTGCTGCGGGGCTAGAACTCGAAACCAGCTCCGAGGCAGCCTAAATCAGGAGAGACCACTATGGCAATGTTAGAAGTTAACAACATTCATACCTACTATGGCAATATCCACGCGCTGAAAGGAATCTCTATCACCGTGGAAGAAGGCGAAATCGTCACCCTGATCGGTGCTAACGGTGCAGGAAAAACTACCACCTTGCGTACCATCAGCGGATTGATCAAACCAGCCCAGGGAAATATCAAGTTGGAAGGCGAAGATCTAGCCGTTTATCCAGCACATGAGATTGTCTACAAACGCGTCGCAATGGTTCCGGAAGGCCGCGGTATTTTCGCAAAACTAACCGTAGCCGAAAACCTAGAAATGGGTGCATACAGCCGCGACAACAAAGCGGAAATGAAAACCGACATGGAACGCGTTTTCGATCTCTTTCCCCGACTGAAAGAACGCCGCACCCAGGTATCAGGCACGCTTTCTGGTGGTGAACAGCAAATGCTGGCAACCGGACGCGCCATGATGGCTCGCCCCCGGCTACTGCTGATGGACGAACCATCGATGGGGCTGGCGCCTGTTTTAGTCGAGAGCGTTTTCGACACCATCGTGCGCATCAACAAAGAAGGGACCACTGTGCTCCTGGTGGAACAAAACGCGACGATGGCGCTGCAAATCGCCAGCCGCGGCTATGTGCTCCAAACTGGCGAGATCGTTCTGCATGATTCTGCAGACAATTTGCAGAAAAACGAGATGGTACAAAAAGCCTACCTGGGGATTGAATAAGATTTCATTT
>JACNJM010000309.1 GCA_014382605.1 Anaerolineae bacterium | reverse complement strand
AACATCTCCATCCGGTAACTGAACTGCGTCTATCTTACCGGATTCGGCCATTTTTCGCAACTCGGCGACTTTGTAACCGTATTTGCGAGCGGCATCAGATATGGGAATGTAGGTTGGGAGAGCCATAGGTTACTCCGTTTTGTTAGAAACAAAACAACCCCACGGGATTCCCTGTGGGGTTCTGCTGGGGCAAGGAAGGAAGCCCGATAAAAATCTGGGGATGTAAGATCAGCCTGTTATACTGTATCTAAAGGAGTGAGCGCGGAGGGACTCGAACCCGCAACCAATGGCTTAAAAGGCCACTGCTCTACCATTGAGCTACGCGCCCACTACGGGCAGAATTCTATCACGCCCAGGAAAGCCCGTCAACGAATCCCTTGACGTTTTTCCAGAGCGTAAGTACCATCGGGTATCTAAAATAAAAATCAAATGGAGATCATCATGAGTTCTATTCAACATGTTACCGAAGACACTTTTCAAGAAACAGTACTCGATTCGACACTACCTGTATTGGTAGATTTTACGGCAGTTTGGTGTGGGCCGTGCAAAATGCTAGAACCCGTTGTTGAAGAATTGTCTGCCGAGTGGCAAGATAAAGTTAATGTGGTAAAGCTCGACGTAGATCATAATCAATCGGTTGCAATGAAATATATGGTGATGGGCGTCCCAACTTTAATCTTGTTCCAAGATGGCGAACCCAAAGAACGCCTGACGGGCTATAAGCCCAAGAAACATATTGTTAAAAAGATCTCGCCGTATTTGAAGTAATCAAAACATCCCCGTTGAATGAAAACGGGGATGTTTTGATATAGGGCAGGGATTTCGAAGTTTACAGGCCCGCTGCCGTACGCATTGCATCGGCTTTGTCTGTGCGTTCCCAAGATAGATCAAGATCGTCGCGGCCAAAGTGACCGTAGGCGGCTACCTGACGAAAGATCGGTTTGCGCAAACCCAAGTCGCGGATGATGGCGCCAGGGCGCAGGTCAAAGTGTTCACTGACGAGTGCAGCGATTTTTTCATCGGCAACTTTGCCCGTGCCAAAGGTTTCTACGTTTACACTCAGGGGATAGGCAACACCAATGGCGTAGGCAACCTGAATTTCGCAGCGCTCTGCCAAGCCAGCAGCAACCACATTTTTGGCCGCCCAGCGCGCGGCGTAGGCTCCAGAGCGGTCTACTTTGGTAGAATCTTTTCCGGAGAAGGCGCCACCACCGTGACGTCCCATCCCACCATAGGTGTCTACAATGATCTTCCGCCCGGTGAGGCCTGCATCACCCTGGGGGCCACCAATCACAAAACGACCCGTCGGATTGACAAAAATCTTCAGATCATCATCGACCATATCGGCAGGCAGCGTGGGCATAATCACATGTTTGATGATCTCTGCACGAATTTCTTCCTGAGAAATTTCGGGGGCGTGCTGGGTGCTGATGAGGGCGGTATCGACGCGTACGGGTTTCCCGTAGCTGTATTCAATGGTCACCTGGCTTTTACCATCAGGGCGCAGCCAGGGCAAGGTACCATTTTTGCGTACTTCAGCGAGGCGCAAGGTGAGCTTGTGTGCCAGGTAGATAGGCATAGGCATCAGCGCCGGGGTTTCATTACAGGCGTACCCGAACATCATACCCTGGTCGCCCGCGCCGATATTTTCGATATCTTCTTCGGTTATTTCACCGCCTTTTGCTTCCAGTGATTTACTTACACCCATATCAATATCGGGGCTTTGGCTGGCAATCGCAGAAAGCACGCCGCAGGTGTTGCCATCGAAGCCTTTTTTGGCGCGATCATAGCCAATTTCGATGACAACTTTACGAACCAATTCATCGAAGTTTACAAAAGCCTGGGTGGTGATTTCGCCCAGCAACATAACATAGCCCGTTTTCGTGGCAACTTCACAGGCCACCCGAGAAAGGGGGTCTTGTTCCAGACAGGCATCCAAAACAGCATCGCTGATCTGGTCGCACATTTTGTCAGGATGTCCTTCGGTAACGGATTCCGATGTGAACATCAATTTAGGGGATTGCATAAAAGTAGTCGTCATTTTTTACCTCCAAAAAACAAAATGCCCCTATCATTTAGAGGGGCATACTACGCAACGGCATAAGCACCCTCTCATCTTCCAGAACATCCATCTGCCGGAATTAGCACCGTGGGTTAGCTGTTGCATTTCTGGTTTTGAAGTTGCAGAGTTTGTCAATAGCTACGAAACGCTGCGACTAAGAAACGAACGAACTAAACACCGGTTGCTGAGGTTTCACAGGGCCGGTCCCTCCACCTCTCTGGATAAGAGCCGCTAGGGGTTTATAAATTTCTGACGTGGATATTACCACGCCAGGAAAACATTGTCAATTTTGCAGATCGCGGGGCAGGGATAATTGAGCAAGTCGTTATATGAGAAACCACACAATGATGTAATAACCAATCATTCCAGCCCATAGCCAGCTATCAATACGGTCAAACGCCCCACCGTGGCCTGGGATTAAGTGGCTGGAATCCTTCACTCCAAATTGTCGCTTGATCATACTTTCGCCCAAATCGCCCAGGGGCGCGACGATGGAAATGACCAATCCGAGCAGCGCGCCAGCGAAGGGCGTGATGGCCGTTTCTTGCCCGGCGGGGATACGCCAGAGTATGGCAAAAAGCGTTGTGCCAATGATGCTGGTCACAATTCCGGCGATATAGCCTTCCCAGGTTTTCTTGGGGCTGAGACGCGGGCTGAACTTCCTACGACCATAGACGCGCCCATAAAAATACGCGCCCGAGTCAGCAAACCAGATCGCTGGCAAGGCCAGCATAACCCACCACAATCCTTCGGGAAGCTGGCGCAACAAAACCAGGTAGGCTCCTAGCAAACCAAAGTATACAAAACCGGAAACTGTAATGGCAAAGTCTGTCGCCGCGTTATCGCGTCCACGTTCGTACTGAAAGAGATGGAAGATCATACTGACCAGGAGCAAACTGCTAATCAACCAACTCGGATCGCGCGACCACGAAACATCGCCAAAAAGGTCAAAGGACTGATTGATAACTATTGCCAACGTTCCCCCGGCAACCAAAACAACATTGGGCTGATGCCCTCCGGCGCGGAACAGATCTGCATATTCTTTTGCAGCCAGTGTTACCAACACAACCATTAAAATAAAATAGTACCAACTACCATAATAAATAGCAGCGATACCTAACGGAACCAGAAAAAGGGCGCTAATTAGTCGTTGACGCATAATGCACTATTTTTTATTTACCTGACCAAAGCGGCGCTCACGATGCGCATATTCGTCGATAGCTTCTTGCAGGGCTTCTTTGCCAAAATCTGGCCAAAATGTTGGCGTAAAGTACCACTCGGCATAAGCTCCCTGCCAAATGAGGAAATTACTGCCACGTAACTCGCCAGAGGTGCGAATAATTAGATCGGGGTCGGGAACACCAACTGTAAATAAGTATTGATTAACCAATTCTACCGTAACGTCATTTGGGGCAACCTGATCGGCCAGCATCCGCTTGACAGCCCAAATGATTTCGTCCCGCCCCCCATAGTTAAAAGCCACATTGAGGACAAGACGCGTATTATCTTTAGTGAGTTCAATTGCACTCAATACTTTTTTCTTAAGAGATGGGTTGATACGGTCTAATTGCCCGATATGGCGCAATTGAACACCATTTTTGTGCAGTTCCTTGAGTTCGCGATCAATCACATCTTCAAGGATGCGAATCAAACCCCTTACTTCTTCAACAGGGCGTCCCCAATTCTCTGTTGAGAAGGCATACAGAGTAAGATATTGGACCCCAAATTCGACACAAGCTTCAATCACCCGGCGCAAATTCTCGGTGCCAGCTCTGTGTCCCGCCAGTCGAGGCAAACCGCGCGAGAGTGCCCAACGGCCATTGCCATCCATAATAATTGCAACGTGTCGAGGAATTTTCACCGGCAGGTTTTCTTGATCTTTTGACATTGGCTAAACTTCTCGAATCTCTTTTTCTTTTCTATCGCCGGTTTCATCAATTTCGCTAATGAAATCATCGGTATATTGTTGGATTTCTTTTTCACCTCGAATGCGCTCATCTTCAGAAATCATATCTTCATTTTCAAATTCTTTGAGTTCCCGGATACTATCGCGGCGCACATTACGAATTGCTATGCGCGCTTCTTCGACGCGCTGCCCTACAATTCGTACCAACTGTTCGCGACGTTCTTCGGTGAGAGGGGGGAGGTGTAGACGAATTACCTTACCATCGCTATTAGGGTTGAGACCTAAATCGGATGCCTGAATGGCACGCCCAATATCTTTTATAGTGGCTGGGTCAAAAGGTCGAATCAGCAATGTGCGAGGTTCTGGAACCCCCACGCTGGCCAATTGTTGCAATGGAGTAGGAGCGCCATAGTATTCTACGGACAGCTTTTCAACCAGAGCAGGGTTGGCGCGTCCTGTGCGAATTGCCGCTAAATCTTCCTCCAGAGCCTGGATTGCGCCTCGCATTCTTGTTTTTGCATCCACATAAAGATCAGAAAGCATAGGGAATCTCCTTGCATATTAGCCATCAACTTTTAGATGATTTTACCATGATCGCGGTCTCTACAATACGCCAACTCGATGGGGTATCAGGGGAAAGCCACTCGATCATTACGCATCAAAAAAAGGGGTGTGCGGCAATATGCCTATCGCACACCCCCTTTAGGGGATTGTTCTACAGTGTAGGGAAATCAGTCACAGACCAGCGTTCCCACCGCTTCACCGTGGAGGGCTTGTCGAAGTACGCCCTCTTCCCACAGATTCAGCACCAGGATCGGAAGGTGATTATCCATGCACAGTGAGATTGCGGTACTATCCATAACTTCGAGACGTTTGTTCAGCGTTTCGATATAGGTGAGCGTATCAAATTTCACCGCGTCGGGGTTGGTCACGGGGTCTGAGTCGTATACACCATCCACTTTAGTGGCCTTAATGACGACTTCCGCGCCAATTTCCATAGCGCGCAAGGCCGCCGCCGTATCTGTTGAAAAGTAGGGGTTGCCTGTGCCGCCACCGAAGATCACCACGCGGCCCTTTTCCAGATGGCGGATCGCTCGACGTCGTATATAGGGTTCGGCTACATCGCGCATTTCAATCGCCGATTGCACGCGGGTAACAATACCTGCGCGTTCCATAGCATCCATTAGCGCCAGCGCATTGAGGACAGTCGCCAACATGCCCATATAGTCAGCGGTGGCGCGATCCATCCCACGTTCCAGGCCAGCGCGCCCGCGCCAGATATTCCCTGCGCCAATCACTAAGGCAATTTCAACTCCAAACTTGTAAATTTCTTTGATATGCTCGGCTACGCTTTCGGCGCGGAAAGGGTCAATGCCAAATCCATCAGGCCCCGATAATGATTCCCCGCTCAGTTTTAGCAGAATACGCTTGTACTTAAGATTTTCTTTCATCAATACTGTATCCCTTCCAAGTGTTGATTGATAACTTGCTCTCGCTACCAACTCGGCTAACCCGCAAAACAGGGTTGTGCGAGAGACGAAGCTCCTCACACAGCCCTGTTTTGCAACATTTTTTCAAGGTGCAGCGCTCGTCAAAATTAGAAAAAAGGCCAACTTGAGGTTGGCCTTTTTTCTAATTCTAGTTGCTCGTTTTTCCGAGTTCCCAACGGGTAAATCGGCGGATGACGATATTTTCTCCGATAGAAGCGACATTTTCGTGCAAATACTCCTGAATGGTCAGCTTGTCGTTGCGGATATAGGCTTGCCGCAAAAGCACGAACTCATCTTTGAATTTTTCCACCCGACCCGTTGCAATCCGATCCAGCATATTTTCGGGTTTACCTTCTTCAATAGCGCGCGCACGCGCGATTTCGAGTTCTTTGGCAAGGATTTCTTCGGGAATTTGATCCTCGCTTACATATTGAGGTGAAAGCGCAGCAATTTGCAGGGCGATTTCGTGAGCAAGGGTACGGAAAGATTCCGAACGAGCCACGAAATCCGTTTCGCAGTTAACTTCAACCATAACGCCAACGCGTCCGTCACCATGCGAGTAGAGTTCAACAACGCCCTCAGAGGCTTCGCGATCGGCGCGTTTAGCGGCGGTTGCCAAACCTTTTTTGCGCAGAAAGTCATACGCTTTTTCGAAGTCGCCGTTGCTGTCTTCGAGTGCCTTCTTGCAGTCCATAAAACCTGCGCCAGTTTTTTCTCGCAGGATTTTAATATCTTTTGCTGAGATGCTCATTACTTATGCCTCATCTTCTTTTGTTTCTTCTTCATCTGCTTCTACGGCCTCGTCGGCTTTTTCTTCAGTTTCAGCTTCTGCTTCGACTTCAGTTACGACTTCTGCTTCAGCTTCGGTTTCTACTGCAACTTCAGTTACAACTTCAGCTTCTGTGTCTTCTGATGTTTCTTCAGCCGTTTCGACGACTTCATCCACTTTTCGAGCTTCGAGTTTTGCCAATGTAGAAGCGCCGAGCAGTTCTTCATCGCTCATTTCGGCAGTTTCACCATAAGCAACCGGTTCGGCCTCGGGGGCGTAGGCCTGATCTTCAACTTCATCCTTGCGCATCGCCTGACCTTCGAGAACTGCATCTGCAATTTTACCGACGATCAACTTGATGGCACGAATAGCGTCATCGTTGGAGGGGATGATGTAATCGACATTGCGCGGATCACAGTTGGTATCCACCATTGCCACAACCGGAATGCCCAAAACATTGGCTTCATGCACAGCCGTGGTTTCCCGGCTAACATCTACCACAAAGACAACATCCGGATTACCGTCCATATTGCGGATGCCGCCAAAAAGCATATCCAGACGATCGATCTTGCGCGTTTGGTCCAGAGCTTCTCGTTTTGTGAGAATATCGAACTCGCCGCGGTCGCGCATAAGCTCGAGGCGATTGAGTTCATTGACACGCTGACGAATGGTAGACCAATTCGTCAGTGTGCCGCCAAGCCAGCGATTGGTGACCCAGGGCATACCACAGCGTTCGGCCTCGGTCTGAATGGTGTCTTGAGCCTGACGTTTGGTGCCTACAAAAAGCACACTGCCGCCCTCAGCTACAAAATCACGCACCAGGGCGTAGGCAGTCTCCAACCCTCGGAGCGTTTGTTCAAGATCAATAATGTGGATTTTATTGCGCTCAGTGAAGATATAGGGCGCCATTTTGGGGTGCCAGCGCTGGGTACGATGCCCAAAGTGAACACCACTCTCTAAGAGAGCTTTCATGGAAATAACAGACATTTTTAAACTCCTCGCGTTTTTCCTCCGCCTCTATCGTCACCACCAGGAACCGCATCTAACCCCCGCGGCACGCCCTGTGGGTAAAACTAGAGACGTGTGTGATTAGTTTGGCCTGTTTTCAGACCGGGGCGCAGTATATCATGGGAATGATGAATTGTGAATGATAAATGCAGGAAAATAATTGCGGATTTTTGAATGCAGAATGATGAATGGGGAACGCTTGCTATATTAGACTTGTTCCTGAATAAAACTAATTGCTCAGGCTTATGCCTTCGCAATCGAGGTTTCGCAAAAAAGGATGTGCATGGGGTGCGCCGCACCCCATGCACATCCTTTTTTGCGACTTTCCCCGCCGTAGGCGGGGGATGCCAAGATAGTTATTATTTGGGAACAACTCTATTCGTCATTCTGCATTTAAATCTCTGCTGCTCGCGTCGAATTTTTTTCTACAACCATTTCCACAAATTCACTCACCGGCAGATCATTCTGTTTTGA
>JACNJM010000308.1 GCA_014382605.1 Anaerolineae bacterium | reverse complement strand
GCCGAAAAATAGGGGTGTGTGGGGCGCTCCGCGCCCCACACACCCCTATTTTTCGTAAGGCTTTTTCAAAGTGCTTTCCAAAATCTACTTAACCTATTATACAACGCGGCGGAGCGCTCTCAACAAATCTGTTAGTTGACTTCATTGCTTGAACCCTTATACTTGAATAATAAGAATTTTCCAATTCATTAACAATTCCGATACAATCGTTATCATTCGCGCACATCATTCCTGGGAACTAGCTATGTCGAGAGAATATCCATCTAATATAAGCCGTAATTTTTGCGCAAGCCGCTCCCGCGGGCAGGGGTTGGTGGAGTATGCCATCATTCTGGCGCTGATCTCCATGGCTGTCATGGGCGGGCTGGCGCTAACCGGAACCAGCGTTGGCAATGTTTACCAAAATGTTGTTGATTCACTGCGCGGCGAAGAACACCCCATGGGAGAAGCTCCTCCGGATGTTACACCCACCCCAACCCCCATCCCCGAAGACATGCTGGTAAGCGTCGTCACCAGTTCGGGCAGCACAGCTTCTGGCGTGAAGGTATCCGCCTTCAACGGCGAGAGCGCCCATGTCGCCTCGGCAGAATCCAATCTTGACGGCGTCGCCACATTCTCCGGGCTAAATCCCGGACGCTACAAATTCCGCGCCGAGTATAATGGTCAAGAATTTTGGTCGGTGACAATTGCGTATCCAGCCCAAACCAGCACGACGATTACAATTACTGTCCGAGAAATCAATGTGCATGTCATGAACGCACGCGGCCTCACCCTTGCCGACATCCCCGTTCACGCCTATACCGACGCCGAAGCCTATGCCGGAGACAGCCAGACAACTAATCAAAACGGCATGGCAACCTTCACCCTGCCCGATGGCAGCTACAAATTCCGCGCCGATTATAAAGGCCAGCCCCATTGGTCAGAAACGATCATCACTACCAGCGCCACTTCGGTAAATATCCGCATCCCCGAAGCGCCCTTCACAGTCCGCGTCACCAACCGCCAGGGGCAGGCCGTCAGCAAGGTGCCAATATACGCCTTCAATAGGACAGGGGACTATTCAGGGATTTCTGAGCGCACCGATAAGGACGGAATAGCGATTGTAGATTTACCCGATGGGAGTTACAAATTCCGGGCAGATTACGATGGGCAGGAATACTGGTCAGACGCGGTGACCAGCCCCGATGTGGATTCAACCACCATACAGGTGGGCGGGACGCAGGTCACTGTGAAAGTGGTCACCAGCAACGGAACGGGACTCGCCAACTTGAAGGTATCCACTTATTACGCCGATGATAGCTACGCGGGCAAAAGCGCTTCAACCAACGAAGATGGCCGCGCCACCCTCGAGCTAAACGATGGCAGCTATAAATTCCGTGTGGACTACCAGCATACAACCTACTGGTCGGATACCATCAACGTACCCCAAACAACCACTGCGACGATCACCGTGGGGGCAGGACAGCTCACTGTTAAGGTAGTCGACCAACGTAAAGACCCCTACCCCGGCGTTTATGTATATGCCTATCGGATTGTAAAAAGCGGAAACACAACCTATTATTACTATTCCGGCCAATACGGTATCACAGATGGCAACGGTAATGTTGTACTTAAACTAAACCCGGATACTTACCGAATTTTGGGCTACAACTACAATTACCGCAACTACAACTACCATTTCCGCTACGAATGGTCTGGTTATATCAGTGTACCGCCTACAACGGCGATCACGCTACGCATAAATCGGTGAGAGTATAAACATGACTGAAGACAAGAACATCCAGGACACCCAAGAACTGATTGAACAAATGCGCGCTAATGCGCTGGAAGAAGCCGAAGATGCCCCCTCGGTAATCGGCAAACGTCGGGGCGCCAAAGAAATAAAAACCAAACGCTCGCCTTGGGTATTACGCAGCCTGATCGTTGTATTATTCGTCGCGGTACTTGCAGAGGGTTATCTCATCATCCGCCACCAGCGCACTGTGCCAGAAATCTTGATCCATTCCGCGCCGCCGATTGCGGCGATGGCAACCCCAACCATCGAAAACCCTTTCCCTACACCCCCTATTGAAGGCTACGAAGAAGCCCCGCCCGATTTGCCCGAACCTGTCGAAGCTCCCTGGCCCGAAGGCGTGCCAACGCTAGAGGCGATTGAATTCCCCGAACCGGAGGAATAAACAAAAAAGGGCGACAGGCTACAGCCTGTCGCCCTTTTTTGTTTATTTTTTGGCTTGTGCCCGCTGAACAAAGCTCGCGCGTTCGACAACCGCTCGCTTATGGAAACCTGCCCCGATCTGCTCTTCTGCATCCCAGGCAGATACAGCCAGTTGCACTCGTGTTTTGACAACTTCGAGAATTTCCACTTCCACGCGCATCTGCGCGCCAATCGGCGTGGGGGCCAGGTGTTTCACATCGACGTGCGTGCCCACACTCATCCAGCCCGCGGGGAGATGTTCAACGATGAGTCGATTGGAAACGCGTTCCATAAATGAAATCATCCAGGGGGTACCCAGCACGCGTTCGTCACCGCTGCCAATATGATAGGCCGTATGCTGCTCTTCCACGAGAAACGTCTCTGTGCGGGTAAGCCCGGGGTGTAATTGCGCCATTTGCGGCGCGGGACTGCCCGCAGCCAAACTCGGCAGCGGCCACCATTCTTTGCACTGTTCTTTCGTAAACGATGGCGACGCGGCGCTCAGATATCGGAGCGATGTAGCTCCGGTATTCTCAAGACCGTGCGCGGCAAATGACGAAAAAAAGATCGTATCGCCAGCATATACTAAACGCTGCTCGCCATCCACTGTCATCAGGCCGCTGCCCTCAACAATATGATAGATTTGCTCCGGCTCATGCGAGTGTACGCGCTGCACACCGCCCGGCTTCATTTCCACCAGCGTGGCCGCTAATTGTTCTGCGCCGCCGGTGAGCTTTGAGACCAATAGATATGATGTAATCCCATCGCGCTGATAGCGAGGGGCTGAGTTTTTTTTGGATATGTACATGTTCATCAGGAATACCTTTCTACTAAGCCACCGCCCACCAATCCACAGCTTCGCGCAGGCCAAAGTTGGTCAGGCGTTCTCGCACGATGCTTCTGGCGTGGCGAGCGCCGACCGCCGCCAAAACCACCGGGTTCTGATAACGCCCCCACCAGGCCAGCAAATCTTCTGGCGCAACAATCGGTTTACCGCGGCGGGTATTGCCAATTTTTCTGGGGTCAATATCCACAAAAACTTCAACGGGAGCGCCTTCGGTGCGCATGAGATGCTTGCTCAGGCGGCGGCCCATCATGCCCGCACCCCAAATGATGACCGCATCTCGCCCGGCTAACGGCCCGCGCATCAGATAGTGGGCTTTGGCGCGCAAGAAATTCTCCAACGAGTAGCGGCTGTCGGTGCGGGTGATGCGCCGGGGATGCTCGCGCCAATCCAATAATACTTCAGGGATTTTTGCAAAGCGCGCCCCAGCCAGATACAGGCGCAGGTATAAGTCGTAATCTTCAGGCCAGCCGCGCTCGTGATAGCCGCCCATCTGCCGAAGCCATTCGGCGCGAAACATCACACTGGGGTTCGGCAACGGGCTTTCGACGAATATCTCCCGCCGAATGTCGGCATCGCTGACCAGAGCGTTAAGCCACTCGAGATAAATGCGAAAACCTTCGCGTACATCTTCGGGCGGGAAGCCGCGCACCAGGCTGCTGACTACGGCAACGTCGGGGTGCTGATCGAGATACGCGGCCTGTTTTTCGAGCCGCTGAGGGTGTGCGCGGTCGTCGGCATCAATGCGGGCAATATAAGGGGCGCGGCAAGCATCCATAGCGGCGTTGGCAGCAACAATTACCCCCGCGTGGGGCTGAGTCAATACTTGAAAACGCCGATCCATCCCGGCCCAGCTTTTGAGCATCTGCCCGGTGGCGTCCTGCGAACCATCATCCACAGCAATAACCTCGAAATCGGCTAATGTCTGCCGGGACAGGGAATCCAGCGTTTCTTCAATTGTTTTTTCAACATTGTAGCAAGGCAAGATCACAGAGACGGCTGGCATGGCTGAGATTGTAACGTGAAAACCCTGCGCTTGCAATTTTTGGCGAGTGCGGTATGATAGCGAGCGTTTCCCCCGGAGGTGCGTATGGACACAATTTCGCTGACGCTTCAAAATATGCTGGTCAATTTTTTGGAAATGCTGCCCAATTTAGTAGCCGCATTGGTTATTTTTATTGTCAGTTTGTATCTGGCGGGCTTGCTCACTAAAATTATTGCGCGCACATTTGAACGCCGCAATACCGAACGCGAATTGAGCTTGCTGATCGTGAAGATTGCGCGCTGGGCGGTGATCATTACTGGCACTGTGATTGCGCTGCAACAGATTGGCTTCGATCTCTCGGCTTTTTTGGCCGGGCTGGGCATTCTTGGCTTTACGATCGGATTTGCTTTGCAGGATGTCAGCAAGAATTTTATTTCGGGCATCTTGTTGCTGATCCAGCAGCCTTTTAATATTGGGGATATTATTCAAGTGGGCGATTTTATTGGCTCAGTGGCCGATGTGGACTTGCGCGCCACGGAGATATACACCTTTGACGGGCAAAATGTACTCATCCCAAATGGAGATGTATTTACCAGCCCGATCAAGAATTACTCGCGCTTCCCCAAACGTCGGGTTGATCTCAGTGTGGGCGTGGCCTACGGCAGCGATCTAGACCAGGTGAGGCGTGCAACCCTCGAGGCAATTGCTAACATCCAGGGAGTGCTACCCGATCCAGCCCCGATGGTGGTCTTCAATAATTTTGGCGATTCTTCAATTGATTTAACAGTGTATTTCTGGATTGATTTGAAACGCGCCGATTATCTAAAAACCATCGACGCGGGGATCGTTAATATCAACGCTGCTTTCGCCGCCAAAGGCATTGAAATTCCCTTCCCGGTGCGCACGCTGTATGTGACAAAATAATGTGGCTGCTCAAGCTAATGCTTTCGCAGAATAACAAAAAAGGTATCATCTCAATATTTTGGGGTCAAAGGTGACAGTCACCTGGTTTTGAGCAAAACTTCGCCTGAAAATGACAGGTGACTGTCACCTTCCCCGTTTTTTTGTTATTCGCTTGTTTCCCCTTGCATAATTTCTACGGCCAGGGTTTGAAGTTCCTGGGTATCGCGATCCTCGGTGTGACGCGCTTGCCAGTAGATTTCGAGCAATTCCAGCGCAGTCAGTGCGCCAAAATTCTGGTCGTCGGGCAGACGCACGCGATTTTCTTGCTGCGGGCGCTTGATCAGATGAAACTCAAAGGCTCCAGCGGCGTATTCGCGTAATGTAGACTCATCAATCATCGCTTCCCACTCGCGGGGATAGGTCATCACCAGGCGCACAATCGCGTCCTCCAGTTGCTCGACGGGAGGCAGCGCTGCGCGTAGCTGCGCGTTGATATTCTCTGGGGTTTCCAGGCTGATCGCGCAATCTACAAAGGGGCGAATGCTTTTCAGTTGCCGCCACTCAACATCAGTGGCGCTTTTCTCTATATTGGCGATAATATAGAATTTATCATCGCCAGCCTCGCCAAAATCGACGCGCTCGATCGAGCCAGGATAAATCACCGGGGGGTGTTGGCCCTCGTTGATATTCTGCGGTTTGTGGATATGCCCCAGCGCCACATAGTCCAGGCGCGGATCACGCACCAACGAGCCTGGCAGCACCAGATCGCTGCCCAACATCACCGTGCGCTCGCCGCCATATTTAGCCCCCTGCACCGAGGCGTGCGCTGTCAAAATGGTCGGCAATTTAGGGTCAACCTGCTCATCGAGCCAGTAATTCACTTGATCGCCGAGGCGCTCTTCCAGCGCTGCATAAATTTCTGCCGGGGCCTGGCCGCGCAGATCCAAATGAGCCATCATGCCCGAACGCGAAATCCAGGGCAATGCCAAAACCTGCACAGGCAAACCTTCCAAATCGTCGGGGGTGAGAAAACAAGGTTTGTCGAGCACATGCACATGCGGCACTTGCAAGGTGGCGAACTCGCTCAGGGCGTGGGCGCGCCCCAGGGCAGGCGAAAGATCGTGGTTGCCAACCAGTAACAGAGTTGGGATTTTGGCCTGCGAAAGGCGCACAATGCGTTTGCCCCACTCGCGCTGGTACGTGGGCGCCGGGGCACGGTCTTTATAGGCATCGCCCGCGAAAATCACCAGATCAACATTCTCGGCAATCGCTGCGCCTACGATCTCATCCAACGAGCGTAGAAAATCCATCACTCGCAGAGGCAGCCCGCTTTCAGGGTCGCGGCGCCCGTAGGTTGCCATATCAATATGCGCGTCGGCAAAGTGAAGCAGTTTCATCTATCCCCCGCCCTGTATGCGTTCCAACTGATACCAGCCCACACCAAAATTTTCATTCAGTTTGACGGCTTCCTGCAAATCGGCGATGGCGCCATCAATATCACCCAGAGCTTCGCGCGCCAGCGCGCGCCAGTACCAACTTTCTTCAATCGCCGGTTCGCTGGCAGTATCTATCGTTGTGGTTGCCAGAGCAAGCACATCGTAATAGCGCTGCGTGTAAAAATAAGCCCAATACGGCCCGGTTTGATACCACAGATTGCGCCAGGGCACATTGACTTCCTCAGGATTGAGCGTTTTGGTAAGCGCAAAATACTCGTCATAGGCTTGAGCTGCCCCGGCATAATCATCCAGATAGACCAGATTGGTGCCGTAGTTATACCAGGCAAAAGCCCTGGCACGTCCTTCCAGCGTATAGATTTCATCCGAGGCCTTGGCTGCCGCGGCCTGATAATTGTAGATTGTATCCGCGTGTGGGCCGAGCAATTCCATCACCTCCGCTTCACGCGCCGGGTAATAAATGACAAGATAAACATAATTGAAATGCTGCCAACGCCGCAGCACATCTTCGTACGAAAAATGCAAGTTTTTACTGATAAACGAATCTTGCACAACAAAATACTGCTCGGCATCGTTGTACCCGTTGATAACTTCGTAATGCCCCATCCAGCCCTCAAAACCGGTGCCTTCAAAGCCTTTCTCGATCAACACGGGAAAACCCGCCGCGATCAAGCGTTTTAGCATTTCGACGTCGCCGCCCACACGCCACAGGGCATTGAACTCGGTCTCTTCGTTGACATAGGCCACCATCTCGTAGGGACTGACATTTTTATCGCGCGAATTCGGCTTCAGGTAAGCCGCCGTGTCGCGCTGGTCGCCATTCCACTTCCAATACGAAAGCGCCATCGAGAGATTAGCCGGGCCGCAGTTATTCCAGCTTTGAACCTGGTGGATAATGCCATCCAGAACAACGGATTCGGGGATCGGCGTGGATGTGGTCGTCGGCGTGAGCGAGGGCAAAAGCGTCTCGGTGGGGCCTACGGGGCTGGGGGTAGGGCTGGCCGGAACCAAAGTGGGGCTGGGCGTTGCCGAGGGAGTTAAACCTGTATCGCCGCCTCCCTCAGGGATGAATAATGCCTCCTCGGGCGGATTCAAGGCATATTTGACCTGTGCCTTCCATGAATCGATGCGCCAGGCCAAACGCTCATTAATCGGCGGATAGTTATACAGTAAAGCCGCCAAAACAATAAACCCCGGGATCACCACCAGGGCAATGAAAAGTCGCTGTTTATTCATAGTGGCTGATTATATCAAGGATTTGCTGGTAAACAGCCACAAGCGCGAGACATTAAAATGGGAAATTTGTACGGGGTTGATGCGAAGAACTGGGAATCACCGCGAGA
>JACNJM010000307.1 GCA_014382605.1 Anaerolineae bacterium | reverse complement strand
GAAACCAAGCAAGGTACGTCTCGCGAAAAGTGGTTTTCCCCCATCGGATCCAAGGGACAAATAAATCATCTCCACTTGCGCGTAGGTTCGCGTTCCCGGGTATGGTGTCCGCCTACAGATGTGTATGAACTCGAAGATGTGGTTATTGTGCGCATCGAAGTTGCCGGGATGCAGGATGCGGAATTTTCGATCTCGTTAGAAAATCGTTTACTGACCATTCAGGGTACCCGAACCGATACCGCGGAGCGGCGCGCTTACCACCAAATGGAAATTAACTTCGGCGAGTTCCGCACACAAGTAGAGTTGCATTGGGCAATTGAACACGAAGGGATCGAAGCTGCATATGACGATGGTTTTTTGCGCCTCCGGTTACCAAAGGCCAGGCCACACCAAATTGAAATTGGGGAATAAATCAATGCCAGCTTCTCGTTGGAATTCAGATCTCATGGAGTTATTATCCTGGTTTGGCGAGGAAGAGTTAGATTTTGAAGAACTCTTCCTGCTGCCTACCTTTACCCGCGTTGATGCTGATGTTGAAAGCGACGCAGTAGATGATATTGACGAATTCCAAACCAATGACGCAATCCCGTCGGTGTTACCCATATTGCCGCTGCGCGGCTTGGTGGTTTATCCTGAAACTGCCGTCCCGCTGACAATTGGACAGCCGCGTTCGATTCGTCTGATTGATGAAGTCATCTCCCAAGATGTGCGCCTGATCGGCCTGGTGGCTGCCAAAAATCCCGAAGATGAAACCCCCGGTCCGGATGATTTGTATACAGTTGGGACAGTGGCAACTGTCCACCGTATGTTGCGGGTGCCAGATGGCACGATCCGCTTGTTGGTGCAGGGGATGGCGCGCTTCAAGATTGCCAGCTTTGTGGAAGAGGAACCCTACCTCAAAGCGGAAATCGAGTTGATTCCCGAAATTGAGGCCGAAAACCTGGAAGTTGAAGCGATGGCGCGCAATGCCCGCGATCAATTTGAGCGCATCGCCGATATGATCCCCTCGCTGCCGCGCGAGGTAGTTGAGTCCGTAATCAGTCTGGATGATCCTTTACAGACGGTGTATGTGATTGCCAACTTCCAGCGCATTGATCTCCAAGATGCCCAGGAACTGCTCGAACTGGATTCCGTCTCGGAAAAATTACATAAGCTGGTGGCTTTGCTGGCGCGTGAGGCTGAGGTACTCGAGATCGGCCAACGCATTCAAAAAGAAGCCCGCTCCGAAATCGAGAAAGTGCAACGGGAATATTTTCTGCGCGAGCAGCTCAAAGCCATCCAGCGCGAATTGGGCGAAGGCGATGAACAATCTGTCGAGTCCGAAGAATACCGCACAAAGATTGATGAAGCTCAAATGCCGGAGGAGGCCGATAAACAATCCCGGCGCGAGTTGGAACGCATGGCGCGTTTGCCAACCGCCTCTGCCGAGTATGGTGTTATTCGCACCTATCTCGATTGGTTGGTTTCGCTTCCGTGGTCGAAATCGACCGAAGACAATCTCGATATTCCCCATGCCCGCGCAATTTTAGATGAGGATCACTACGGGCTGGAAGACATCAAAGAACGCATTTTGGAATTTTTAGCAGTGCGCAAGCTTCGCCAGGAGCGCAGTGAAGAATTCGCCGCCCAGGATGACTTTGATGATGAAATTCGGCGTTTGCGCGAAGGTGTTATTTTGTGCTTTGTCGGCCCCCCCGGTGTGGGGAAGACCTCACTGGGCCGATCAATTGCGCGTTCGTTGGAGCGCGAGTTTATTCGCATTTCATTGGGCGGCGTGCGTGATGAAGCCGAAATTCGCGGGCATCGGCGCACCTATATTGGCGCGCTGCCAGGGCGCATCTTGCAAGCGTTGCGGCGCGTCGAATCGCACAATCCCGTCTTCATGCTCGATGAAATCGATAAACTTAGCCAGGGCTTTCAAGGCGATCCGGCTTCAGCATTGCTGGAAGTGCTTGATCCGGAACAAAATGTGGAATTTCGCGATCATTATTTGGAAGTGGCCTTTGATTTATCGGAAGTCATGTTCATTACCACGGCCAATCGCCTCGATACCATCCCCCGACCGCTGCTTGACCGCATGGAGGTTATCCAACTTTCCGGATATACCGAGCGCGAGAAAGTTGCTATTGCAAAGGGATACCTGGTTCCGCGCCAGTTGCGCGAGAATAGTCTGCGCGAATCGGAAGTTAATTTCACCGATGAAGGTTTGCGGGAAATTATTCGCTACTACACCCGCGAAGCTGGTGTCAGGAATCTCGAACGTGAAATCGGTGGGGTATGCCGTAAAGTTGTGACACAAATCGCCGAAGGTAGTGCTGTCGAAATGATCGCGATTACCCCAAAGCAGGTCAAAGAATACTTGGGACATGCTAAATTCCGCGACATGGAAGATATCGCCGATCGTACTTCGCTGGCGGGTGTGGCTACCGGCCTGGCCTGGACACCCACCGGGGGCGACGTGTTGTTTATAGAAGCTACGAGCATGCCCGGCGGCAAGGGTTTTCAGCTCACTGGCTCCCTCGGCAACGTGATGAAAGAATCGGCAAAAGCGGCGCTCTCTTTTGTACGCTCACAGGCTGCAGCTCTGGGTTTGGAAGACGGCTTTTTTGCCGATTCCGATTTCCATCTGCATGTGCCCGCTGGCGCGCAGCCCAAAGATGGCCCCTCTGCGGGCGTAACCATGGCTACGGCAATTGTTTCACTGGTCTCTGGCCGCCCGGTGCGCGCCGATGTGGCGATGACAGGCGAAATTACATTGCGCGGCAAGGTATTGCCGGTTGGCGGCATCAAAGAAAAAGTGCTTGCGGCCCATCGGCTGGGATTGAAGACCGTGTTGTTGCCCAAGCGCAATGATGTAGACCTGGATGACCTGACCGATGATGTGCGCGAGGCCATCAACTTTATTTTCCTTGATACGGTTGAAGATGCTATAAACGCTGCCCTGGAACCTGCGCCAAAATCAAAGAAAAAACGCTCCAAGAAGCCGAAAGAAAAACCCAGCGAGGAGGCATCTGCATAGCAGATCGGGTATGGGTAGATTAATGCTTGTTGACGACAATGAGGTTGTCGTCAATCTCTTGAGAACATTGCTAGAAATGGAGGGTTTTGAAATTATCACCAATCCACAGGGTGATTTCCTGGAAGCCATCCAGCGCGAAGAACCTGATCTGATCCTTATGGATGTTCATCTTAAGGATCATGCCGGAAGAGACGTTGACGGTTTTCAATTCCTCGACGCTATTCGCCAGAATTCTGATCTGTCCGATACCAGAATTATTATGTCCTCAGGCATCGATTTTAAAGCTGAAAGTAAAAAACGGAACGCAAATGGCTTTATTCTCAAGCCCTATATGCCAGACGACCTTATCCAGTTAATCAACCATGTTCTGGCAATATAAACCTGACCACAACAAACCCCAGAAAATTATTGGGATAAACGATCATCAAAAGTTATTTTTCACCACAGGGAGTTGAAGGTCTTGGTAATAAATTTTACACCTTCGCACCCGTGCGTGAGATTATTAGAGTGAAAACGTGACTAGAAAAAAAACAAATACCACTATGAAGTGGTACACCATTGACCTACATTTGCACACACCCGCTTCAAGCGACTATCAGCAGCCCGATACGACCTATCTGGATATTTTACAAAAAGCTGAAGCGCGTGGGCTGGATATGATTGCATTTACCGACCATAATACCGTCGCAGGCTACCGCCGGATGGTCGAAGAAATTCAACAATTAGAGATGCTTCAACGCCTGAACCGTCTCTTGCCTGAAGAAGAAGCCCGTCTTAAAGAATACAATCGCCTCCTTGAGCGTATTGTCGTTCTGCCCGGGTTTGAATTCACGGCCACATTTGGATTCCATATTTTGGGGATTTTTCCTCCCGAAAAACCGACTCGCGAAATCGAGCACATTCTGCTTGATCTGAGTATTCCCTCTGACCAACTCGATGAGGGTTCCGTCACCGTAGGTGCCAGTGCCGATGTGCTGATGGCCTACCAAAAAATCAACGCCGCGGGCGGGCTGGCGATTGCCGCCCATGCGAACTCAAATAATGGCGTTGCCATGCGCGGCTTTCGTTTTGGTGGGCAGACTAAAATTGCCTACACACAAGATGTTAACTTGCACGCCTTGGAAGTCACCGACCTGGATCGCAAGGGTGGGCACAGCACGGCCGCCTTTTTTAGCGGGCGCAAGCCCGAATATCCCCGGCGTATGCATTGCATTCAAGGCTCTGACGCACATCGACTTGAAACAGATTCCGTTCGGCACAAAAACCTCGGTATAGGCGATCGCGCTACCGATGTACGTTTATCGGAATTTTCTTTCGAAGCGCTCAAAGACCTAATGCTGGGCAACGATTTTGCTCGCACGCGCCCGAATCGTCCCAAAGCAGAGCCGGTGTTCGATTTTGTTCAGGCGGCACATGAAGAAGGCGCCAATATCGTACAAGATTTTCACGAGAGTATGACGGTGCGCGGCGGCAAGCTCTACGCTATCATCGCCGATGTATGCGCCTTCGCTAACACCAACGGTGGCACGCTCTATATCGGTATGAGCCGTAACCCGCGACGGTCTGTCACTGGAGTTGCATCGGCTAAACAAGAAATAGCGCGTCTGGAAAAAGAAATCAGTGATCGTATCAGTCCGCCGCTGAATTGCAGCATCGATGCGAATAATTTCGGAAACAAGCAGATCATACGCGTACTCGTGCCGCGTGGTGAAGACCCTCCATATGCGGTTGATGAAAGCAAAATTTATCTGCGTGCCGAGTCTGAAACGGGCATGGCGGTGCGCGATGAAATTGTTGACATGGTGCTGCGAGGCCGGAGTGAACGTCCTGCCGGTGCTCCGAAGCCAGTGGTTCCGGATATGCCCGATGATAAAGACCTCGATCCCGAAGCGCCGCCGCGCACGGGCGTGGAAGTTGTGAGCGTTGAAGAACGCAAGGGTGTGCGCTATTACACCGTGCGCGATCTGCGTAATGGCAACGTGGTTCAGAATGTAACCCGTAAATCAGCACGCAAACTCTGGCACTATGCAGTCACCAATTACGATAAAATCTCCCCCGATATTTCCCAGGTCAAGATCAAATGGCATGGCGATATGGGCATGATTGCCCCCAAAAGCCAAACCGTGATCCGTTATGATCTGCTGCAACGCGATAAGATTGGCAATGTGCGCTACTATTTTGGCGTCACCGATGATGGTATCCACGGTAATTGGAAACAAGTGGTCGGTCTGGTCGAGGAATAAAGTGGTGACCCTGCGCGTTGGCATACTGACCGTTTCAGACCGTTCTGCGCGCGGTCAACGCCCGGATGCATCCGGCCCAGCTCTCAAAGAGAAAATTATTTCGTTGGGATGGCTGGTCTCCGAGATGGGGCTAGTGCCAGATGATTTAGCCGCTATACAGGCTGTTCTGGCAAAGTGGGCTGACGGATTCGCTCTGGATGTAATCCTGACCACCGGGGGCACTGGTTTTGCCCCCAGGGATATCACCCCCGAAGCTACGCAAGCCGTCATCGAGCGCCCCGCGCCAGGGCTGGTAGAAGCCATGCGCGCCGCCAGTTTGCAGATCACGCCCCACGCCATGCTTTCCCGGGGTGCAGCCGGGATCCGCGGGCGTACACTCATCGTCAACCTGCCGGGCAGCCCCAGGGCCGCGCTCGAAAACCTGGATGTTATCTTACCGGTGCTGCCGCATGCGATTCAACTCTTGCGAGAAGATGAGGCCGCAGAAGCCAGTCATTAATGGCTCTACCGTTTCTGATGGGAATCTAACGGAAAATAGGGGGTGTGAGTGTGCAAAGCACACTCACACCCCCTATTTTCCGGCATCTACCCCGCTGAAAACGGGAGAACTTCATTAATCATAAAGCAGGTGGGGCGAACTTGGCAAATCGGCCCTATTTTGTTCGATCAAAAAAACGAAGGCTCTCGGAATACTCCGAGAGCCTTCGTTTTTCAGGAGGAGTGAGCGTACTAAAATATCTACAGGTTGACTTCTGGCAATTGCGCCAGCGCGGCCTGGATAGCTTCTTCGGGCAGGGCGTAATCTTGCAGGCTGCCGTTCATATAGGCCTGGTAGGCAGAGAGATCAAAGTGGCCGTGTCCCGACAGGTTGAAAAGAATGGTGCGCTTTTCACCTTTTTCTTTGGCATCGAGGGCTTCATCAATTGCGGCTCGGACGGCGTGTGCGGTTTCCGGAGCGGGGATGATGCCCTCAGCATGGGCAAACATCAGGGCGGCTTCAAAGGTTGCTAGTTGCGGCACAGCTTTGGTTTCGATCAAACCGGCATCGACCAGCGCACAAACACTGGGAGCCATGCCGTGGTAGCGCAACCCACCCGCGTGGATGGGCGGCGGCACGAAGGCGTGCCCCAGGGTGAACATTTTAACGATGGGCGCCATCTGAGCGGTATCGCCGAAGTCGAAGGCATAAGGCCCGCGCGTCAGGGTGGGGGTGGCGGTGGGCTCAACGGCTACAAAGCGGGTGTTAGCCCCGTTGAGCAGATTCTCGCGCAAGAAGGGGTAAGCGATCCCGGCGAAGTTTGAGCCGCCGCCCACGCAGCCAATCACAACATCGGGGTATTCATCGGCTAAATCCATCTGTTTAATGGCTTCGTCGCCGATCACGCTCTGGTGCATTAGCACATGGTTGAGTACTGATCCCAGGCTGTATTTCTTGGCCCCGCCGGAAGTTGCCGCGGCTTCGACGGCTTCTGAAATCGCAATACCTAACGAGCCGGGGCTATCGGGGTTTTCGGCCAAAACCGAACGCCCGTACTGGGTGTGCTCGGAGGGGCTGGCGTAGACTTCGCCGCCAAACGATTCCATCAGCACGCGCCGATAAGGTTTCTGTTGGTAGGAAATTTTGACCATATAGACTTCAACGGGCAGGTCAAAGAATTTTCCGGACAGCGATAAAGCCGAGCCCCACTGGCCCGCGCCGGTTTCGGTGGTCAGGGCTTTGGTGCCCGCCGCCTTGTTGTAGAAGGCCTGCGCAACGGCAGTGTTCGGTTTGTGGCTGCCAGAGGGCGAAACGCCTTCATGCTTGAAGTAGATATGTGCCGGGGTGCCGAGGGCTTTTTCCAGCCGTCGGGCGCGGATCAGCGGGGTTGGCCGCCAGAGTTTGTAGATTTCGCGCACTTCTTCGGGAATGTCGATATAGCGCTCTGTGCTGATTTCCTGCAGTATCAGTTCCATAGGGAATAAGACCGAGAGGAACTCAGGCGTGACCGGCTCTTTGGTCTGCGGATTCAGCACCGGGGTGGGTGGAACGGGCGAATCGGCGTTGATGTTGTACCATTGTTTGGGTAGATCATTTTCGCTGAGTGTGAATTTTGTTTGAGACATGGTTTACTCCTTGGATTAAAAAAATGGGTAAGATGTTTTTCTTGTGAAACTTGTCGGAAAACAAAATAGCCCTCGTCCGCAAAGGGACGAGGGCTATAAGCTCCCGTGGTGCCACCCAAATTAGGTTAGCCGCTTGGTTAACAAAAAAATCCCGTCGTGAAACGACGGGAACCATTTACATGGTGTCAGCCCAAAAGGCCAGCCTCACTTTGTGGTAGTCTTGCAGGTTTTCACTGCGTCAACTACTTTGCCCTGATAACGGTGGCAACTCCGGCACAGGCTACTGATTGGAAAACGTTCGCCCTGCAACTCTGAGGCCCATTCGGTGTCGGCGTGCGGGCAAGGATTTCACCGCTCCCTTGCTCTCTGAGCCGTCGTTTCGACGCCTACTCTTCCTCTTCAAAGTTTTTCAATTTTCAGATGTTGGCCCAGTTTATACCGTGGAGAATGGGGTTCTGTCAAGGGTTTTCGGGGCATGATTTTTGCTACATAAACATAATATCCACAAAAATGCGCAGGGAGTACTCCATATCTTTTTTGCGGATACGGCAAAAGCCCTACA
>JACNJM010000315.1 GCA_014382605.1 Anaerolineae bacterium | reverse complement strand
TGATTGTTGGAAAGCAGCTTTAATATGGCTTCCGCCGCGCCGTAAGTAATTGCCGAAAAATAGGGGTGTGTGGGGTGCGGAGCACCCCACACACCCCTATTTTTCGTAAGTCTTTTTCAAAGTTCTTTCCAAAATCTACTTAAACAAAAAAGGCTGTTCAATGTAGTTACTATCACATTAAACAGCCTGTATCCTAACATCAAAAATCTTTTGTTGTCCTAGTGTATTACTACCGGGCAATTGCCTTTGCGCTCGTATTCAGTTAGGCAAGAAATATTCGTTTTAATGGGCTTTTCGAAAATCCATTTGTGATTGCCCTGACTAATGTTTTTGGACTACATGAACAAAGCAAACGCCCTTGCGCTCACATTCCGTTAGCGGGCTTTCCGGGTCCACCAAGCCGGTGGTTTGCTTGCCTTGCAGCGCAATCCAGCCATTGGCGGGAATATCGGCGCAGGCTTTTTTGACGCCATCCACGGTCTTGAATTCGGTCGCCAAGTCTACCCATTCCTGATTGGCAGTGTGCCAGAAACGCACCCAGGGATTTGCCCAACCGGTGGGCAAGTCGAAACAGTATTCCGTACAAGCACAAAACTTGCCATCAATTTGGGTGGATTCATACTAATCATCTCCCTTGGTGAACGCAGCTTAAGCTTCATGTTTCATAACCACTGGACAATTACCCTTGCGTTCACACTCGGTTAGCGGGCTTTCCGGGTCCACCTTGTCAGTGGTTTGCTTCCCTTGCAATGCAATCCAGCCATTGGCGGGAATGACTGCGCAGGCTTTCTTGACGCCATCCACGGTCTTGAATTCGGTCGCCAGGTCTACCCACTCCTGATTGGCGGTGTGCCAGAAGCGAATCCAGGGGCTCGCCCAACCGGTTGGCAAGTCGAAACAGTATTCCGTGCTGCCGCCAGAGCCAAATCCGGTGAAGAAGAACGAGTCGGCATTCCCTTCACCTTCCGGCGGAGCAGGCGCATCAGCTAACACGCTGCTCGCGCCCACCAGCGCAACCACCAACACGAAAATCAAACTTCCAAGCAATATCGGTCTCTTCATAGCATTGTTCTCCTGTTTATCAAAGCGATCCGTGCATTTTATGGCGGCTACAACAGCATGTAGCATCACCGATTTGTGACCTCATTCTAATTGATTTCGTGGCATTGTCTGTAGTCTATTCTTGATGCTTACTGTCGTAAAAGCGATACACACTGCAAAATAGGCGCTGACATTCCCATGATTGAGTATAATTCGATCGTGAAAAACTAAACAATATCTAAACAATTTGCATATATGCCCCAAACAAATTCTCGCTATACTCCTAATTACACATCGATCTCAGGAGGATCACCATGAAACGCTTATTCGTTATCCTTGTTGTACTTGTGCTGGTCAGTATGGCGTGCAGCTTCTCAGGAAATGAGCCGGAAGCGCAGCCCGCGGCCCAATCTGAAAATCGCTGCGGCGATGGAGTCTGCGATGGGCCAGAAAATACCGCCAAATGCCCGGCGGACTGCCCGGCGGCGGGCGTGATTGCAAGTGGGGTGGATACGGATAACGAAGCGAATACCGCCTCCGAAGAGCAGCCAGCTCCCGCAGAATCCAGCGAAGACCCCCAACCAGAGAATGGCTACCGCTACGTTTCCTTTGGCGGGACGATTATCACTACCCTGAACACGGCACTGATGGGCGATTTCACGGGCATCGCCTTTGAATATAGCGGCGATTATCAAATTGAACTCTGGTTCCCGCTGGCTGGCGGCGAAGCGCTCCAGCAGCGCAATACGATTGCGCTGACCGAATTCAAAGACCTGTATTTCGATAGTACGCCCTGCGTGTGGGAGCTAAATGAGAGCGCCTTCGAGCCAGTATCCTTTGAACTGGAAGCATCACTCAATCTAAACGGAATTCAAGAGGGCGGCCAGCCTGCTGACGAACTTGTTTACCAGCTTGTCGCTATTCCCCAGGCGGTCATCGGCGGCGTAGTGCAATGCGAGGGCAGCCCTGGCGATTTCAGCGATCCGGCAGCGTACCCTGTGCTGATGACCTGGTTCATGCAAGGCCTGACCAACCCAATCCGTCTCAATGCCATCGAAAATAATCGTGTAGAACATCAACCTGCCGGGCCAACCTATTTTGTAGATATTCCCCAGGAAACACTTTCATATATCATTGTCCCTGATCTGAATACCCCTTGATAGAAAAGAAAAAAAGTGAAACTACCATGAAACGTATCTTTCTCATACTTACAATCATGCTGATACTGAGTCTGGCATGTTCGCTCAGCGAAGGTGCCGGTGATAGCAGTCACACACCTGCACCCCAAAACGTAAAAGGTTGCGGAGATGGCACTTGCGGCGGGCCAGAAAACCCAAAAAATTGTCCAGAAGATTGTGCCGCATCACCCACACAAACCGAACCATCGCCATCGGGCGATCAAACAGCACCGCTAGTCAACGAACAAAACGCCGTAGTTTCTTTAGGTATTATGGTACACCTTGAGGGTTGGGACGATGATCTTGACCAGGCAAAGTTCGAGCGACACGTTCAGTTGATGCGCGACTATGCTACCTTGTTCGAGAATTACGGAGCCAAATTAACCTGGGAAAGCAAAGATGTAACCGAAGGGATTCTGCGGTGGGGCGATAACGTTTTGCTAGAGATGGAGCAACGCGGTCACGGGATCGGGGTACATGCCGATATCGGCGGACAAAAAAGGTATGACTGCAACCACTTTGCCCAAGACTTGCGAACAGAGAAAGAGCAACTAGAATCACTCGGCGTGACGGTTCGCCATGTTTCAGGAATTGTCTCACATTGCGATTGGGTGGAAGCCGCCAGCGAAGCCGGGTATCTCTTCACAACCGGACAGGTGGCCTATGCGGTCATGTCGATGCCCATTGAAAGCCGTCCTCTGGAATATCGAGATTGTCCAAGTCCGTCTGCCTGCCACGATACTTTTCCAACTTCCCTGGAGGATCGTCTGCATCCCTGGCGCATGAACAGCGGTGCAGATTGGTTAACTCATAACCCAAACGGGGAACTGGTAATTCTAGCATCCAGCGGAGGGCTAACTTGTCTGGAAGAAGAAGTGACCGGACAGACGCCCTGCGACACCTATACCGAAGCTGATATTGAGTATTTCTTCCACCAACTAGATCAGGCTATTGCCCTCGCTGAGCCGGGCCAGGTGAATATTTTTTATGTCAGTTGGAGCTTGGGTTCACCATTGGATACACAATTGCTGGAAATATGGCTCCAGCGTATCATGCCTTATGTAGCTTCAGGACAGGTAGCGTGGAAGACGTTGCCGGAAATGTTTGACAGTTATATAGATTGGGAAGCGCGCCAATGATCGCGAATAAAAAGGAGTTGCAACGATGAAACGAAACATAATCATTCCGGGTATTGTAGTCATTTTCAGTCTCGCCTGTTCGCTTGGCGGGCTAAGCGCCAACAACACTCAAGCTATACCGCAAACTGATATCCCACTACAAAGTGAGAAGCGCTGCGGCGATGGGGTCTGCGATGGGCCTGAAAACCATGGTAACTGCCCCGATGATTGCACCACACAATCTGCGGATGATGTGCCTGCCGATACACTCGCGACGGCCCCAATGGAGAACAATACAAATAGTGAATTTCGCCTGCTATACCAACTCGCCGAACATACCGTCTCCAGTTTTGATATGAGCGGCTCAAGCTGCTATGCGTTCAACTTCCGCCAATTTCTGGATGGCGGCATTGTGCGCACCGATGGCAGCGACAACCGGATTCTCTCGCTAAAAGATTACCCGACCAGCATGGTGACTGCCCAAGCAGATGACCGTTATTTTTATATCAGTTCACCGACAAATCCGGTCAGCGAGATGTTTGGCACATCCATGTTCAACTGGAATGTGTCCGATCAAACCCTGTGGGCAGCAGATTTTGCCACACAAAATACCACCTCCCTGGCAACCGCAACAGATGGGCGTTTTCCGGGTGGGCTGGCAACCTCACCAGGGAACCGCTTTTTAATATATCTTCTCACCCAAAGCAGCAGTGAAAATGCGGATCCAACAAATGGATTCATGGCGACCAACATCAACCCGTTTATCTCCGATTCAAACTTACTCATCGCCGATCTGATCAATGGCGGCGAGAAAACGGCTGTGCCAAATAACACCAACCGCCAGCTTTTCAGTAGTTTCGCCGATTTCTCGCTGGATGGAAATTCGTTTTACACACTTACCCGCGAAGGGGAGAGCTTTCGATTTGTCAAAGTTGAACTGACTACGGGACAGGTGATCGGCTTCGAGCAGGTTTTTCCCGGCTTCAACTGGGAGCAGCTCAACTGGGATGAATTCTTCCCGCGGGAAAACGATTTTGCCTATGCCCATTTCACTATCTCGCCCGATGAGAACAGGCTGATTGCCTATAAAAATATCTTCACTGCCAATCAGCAAGACGTGTGTGTGACCGCAGCCAGCCATCATCTGTGGGTATTCAACCTGGAAAACAATACCACCGAAAAATTCGAAAACCTACCAGGATACGTCAGTGATGCGGATTGGAAATTCGACAGTTCGGCCTTTGCGCTGGCGCTGATTGGCAATGCTGGCTGCTACCCAGACTATTTCGATGCCCAAATTGACCGTTTCAATAAAGACGGCGGCGATTCTTTGACGCTGGCAAATGAGCCTAAGAGTAAAATTACAAATATTGGTTGGTCGCCCGATGGTCGCTCTATTGCCTACGATGTCTACGGTGTCGATTATATTGGCCGACTAAAGTTGATCGATGTTGCTAACCAGCAAATCAGCGAGGTTATCAACACCCAAAGCATCGGCCATGAGGGCACACCGACCAACCCGATCACCCTGCTTTTTGCCGACTGGATTCCGGCAGAATAATGCGCCATAAACTTGTGATAGACTCTGCCTATGAATTTTATCAACTGTCCCTGGTGCGGACAACGCGTCCCCCAAACTGACCTCGATTGCCGCAAATGCGGTGGTCCGCTGACTCCGCCCGTCGGCAATGATCCCGGCGCGGCGCCGCCCCCACCGCCGCGCACATTGCCCGCGGGCTATAAACGCCGAATGCTGTTTAAAAATGCGCCGTTCACGCTGATTGGTGGCATATTTCTAATCATCGGATTCCCGATCGGGTTGATCTTCACCATCCTGGGGTTCGTCATCCCCGGTATGTGGCTGTTCATCGTCATTGGCGGCGGGGTGGGGGGCATTTTCACCCTGCTCGGTGGCGGGATGCTCTATGCCGGCGTGCAACAAGGGCTAGACAAAATCCGCCCCTACGAACACGGGCAGGCAACTGTTGGCGAGGTCATCGAAATCCAGCAAGACTACAGCATGAGCGTCAACGGGCGTTATCCTTGGGCAATCGTCTATATTTTTGATGATGCTCGCGGCAGACCCTATGAAGGTAAAGCCATCACTTGGCAACACGCCCCCAAAACGCAGGCTGTAGGCAATCGCGTCTACGTGCTTTATTTGCCCGACGATCCCGACCAAAACGCGCTTTATCCACCGGCATAGCCCAAACAAGTGTGTAGCATGATTTGCACATCTTTTTTGTGAATTTCCTCCGATGAAAATAACCATCCTGACATATGGCTCACGCGGCGATGTGCAACCCTTTCTGGCACTGGCCATTGGCTTGAAAAAAGCCGGGCATCAGATCCAACTGGCTGCACCGCATCGTTTTGCAAACTTCGTTGGTGCGCACGATATTCCATTTACACCCCTGGCAGGTGACCCTGAGGTTATCAGCCAGCGATTAAACGATGCCGGTGCAAATCCAATTGGAATGGTGCGCGCCATCAGCGACTATGTTTTTTCCATTGCAGGAGAAGTTTTGCAGCAAGTCACCATGGCTTGCGCCGACGCCGATTTGCTTATACATTCGTTTCTCTTTACCGCAGGCGGCCATTCACTGGCGCGCAAACTCGGTATACCTGATATTTCAGTACAGACTTTCCCAATCTTCGCACCCACACGCGCCATCCCGCCTGTATTCGCGCCAAACCTATCCGGCGGCTTGCTGCGGTATGCTTTCCACAAACTAGCCACAGAGATTTTTTGGCACGGCGGCAATTTAGGTTTCAGGCGCTTGCGCAAATCCAACCCCGACACCTTCAACCTGAAGTTAGATTGGCCTTTTGCCCAGGATGCTAGCCGTCCGAAAACTCCACTGTTGTTTGCCTTCAGCCCTACGCTAATTCCACGGCCCAAGGAGTGGCGCTCAGCAAATATCCGCATACCCGGCTATTTCTTCCTCGAAACGCCCGAAACATATCAGCCTCCCGAAGCCCTGAAGGATTTCCTATCGGGGGGCAAGCCGCCGGTCTGTGTGACTTTTGGCTCAATGATTCACAGCAACATGACGAGCATCTACAGCCGCGTGCTGGAAGCCCTGAAAACACTACAGCATCGCGCGATTATTCTGAGCGGCTGGGGCGGGGATCTGCAAAACCTATCAGTACCTGAAAATGTTTTCGTGATAAAGACCGCACCTCATAATTGGTTGCTGCCCCAATGCAAGCTGGTCATTCATCATGGCGGCGCAGGCACAACAGCGGCGGGTCTGCGCTCTGGAATCCCCAATCTGGTTATTCCATTTGCTGCCGACCAGCCATTTTGGGGACAATGCGTACACGCCATCGGCGCAGGCCCGCGCCCTATCCCCGTGGGTAAGCTAACAACCGAAAAACTCGTAAGCGCATTAACTACCTCCAACAGCGATGAAATCCGATGTAAGGCGCGGGCAAGTGGGAAAGCTATTCATGCAGAAAACGGTGTGCAAACTACCATCAATTTCATCGAAACTTATTATTCCCAAGAATATATCTAACGAAGCGCAACCTCAAATATCTGCAGAGTCAATTTGCAATCACACTGTAACAGAATGAACTCTTATAAGTTTAATCTCATAAAATACTGTACAATATACATATCCTTATCTTCTACGCTATTCTCACAAATGGGAAGCCCGCACAAGAAACAGGGCTGAAAGAACACAATGAAAAACTTGCGCAATTCCATATTTATGCTCTTGCTAACTATGGGAGTTTTCCTTAACATCGAACGTCTGGATGTTGGCACTTCGCTGGATATAATTAACTTGCAATCTTTTGTGTATTTAATTGGCGCACTGGCTGTTTTTTCAACCATCCTCATGCCAGAAAAATGGCGCCCAAATTCCCTGATCTGGATGGCGTTTTGGATTATTGTCTATATCGTGCTGAAGCTATCGGCCTTTAATGTGCGTCCCCTGTTTGGCGGCATTAATACTTACCTGACGGTTACAGAAATTGCCATGATCTCACTACTCGTGTTAACTGCAATTCGAGTGGCAGGTGATCTTATTGATGTTGAAGACACGGTTGCCAATGTAACTCTGATAGATGTGAGCGAACGCGTGAAGCGTATGGAAGAAGCCGAGGATGATATTTCAAAAGAATTCGCCCGCAGCCGACGATATGCCTCACCACTCAGTGTAATGGTGTTAAAAATTCAAACGGAAGAAGTTGCCTTTAACTTGCAACGAACTGCGGAAGAAATTTTACAAGGTATGATGAAACGATATGCCACTAACAAATTGATCCGCCTACTCGATCAAGAACTGCGTCGCACAGATATGGTGCTAGAAAAAACAAAGGACAATCAGGTGGTACTCGTGTTACCAGAGACAAATGCACTGGGCACAGAAATATTGGCGGATCGTCTCCGCGATATCGTAAAAAACCAAATCGGGATTGATATTTCAACAGGTTTTGCATCCTTCCCCGATGAGGCTTTAACTTTCAATGATTTGCTCAAGCAAGCTGAAATCCAATATGGCGCATTGCAAGTTGAAGGTTCCGCAAAAGCTACTGATGAGAGCGCTGCAAACGACTAATGGAAGATTGGCTCACCGAACCCCATACGCGCACATATAACCCTATCGCCAATGGCAATAGCATTGTCAGTCGCTATCCGTGGCTAACAAGATATCCACCAAAACTTCGCTTGTGGAATAATCGAGGCTATTTGCTTGTTAAACGCATTTTTGATCTCACAGTTGTAATTGTT
>JACNJM010000237.1 GCA_014382605.1 Anaerolineae bacterium | reverse complement strand
CCCCGGCGATGCGCGTCCGGGATGGGTGAGAATTAGCGCCCATCGGCCGGGGGGCGAAGCGATGGAAGTGCCCGTCGATCGGGTGGTACTGGCGGTGGGCTTTAGGCCACGCGATGTCAGCGATTTAATTCAAATGCTGAAAATCTCTGCCGGAACCGACCGCTTCTTACTGGAGCGTCATCCCAAGTTGCAACCCGTCGAAACCGCCGTGCCTGGTGTAGTTCTTGCCGGAACCGCGCAAGGCCCAATGACTGTGCAAGAAAGTTGCGCCGCGGCTTCAGCGGCGGCGGCTAAAGTTTCGTCACTGTTGGGGCAAGGGCAAGTTGAACTGGAGCCGTTTGTCGCCAAAGTTGACCTTGAAAAATGCGACGGCACGGGAGCCTGTGTGGACGTTTGCCAGTATGAAGATGCCATTCATCTGGAAACGATGGTAATCGATGGCAAGGAAGTTCGCCGGGCGGTCGTTATACCCGCCAACTGTTCGGGCTGCGGCGGCTGTGTGAGCGCCTGCCCCAATCGGGCCATTGATGTTCAGGGCTGGACTCTGACTCAATACGAAGCCATGATTGATGCCTTCGCGCTGGAACCCGCCGAACTCGTGGAGGTGATGGCATGACCGCTCAAGATATAAAGAAACAAGCTGCCAAACAACGCACGGAAATGCTCAAGCAAATTCGGAGCGAGCGGCAAGAGAGCGTGGCCGAAACCCAGGCCCTACTCAAAGCGCATAAGCTAATCCATCGCGAAATTTGCCAACTCATTCGCGATACCGCAAAAACCGTGCCTGAAATTGCTGAAGCGCTTGAAAAGCCCACGCCGGAAGTTCTCTGGCACCTGACGGCGCTGAAAAAATACGACATTGTCGCTGAAGAAGGCATGTGCGGCGATTATATTCTCTACAAACGGGTCGAGGAGTGAGGTATGAGCAATCGAATTGATCCAACACTAATGCACGAACTCAAGGAATATGGCGCTGTCGGCATTGAAAAATGCTTCAATTGTGGCAACTGTACGGCGATCTGCCCGCTGACGAGCGACGAATACGCCTTCCCGCGCAATATGATCCGCCTGACGCAAGTAGGAATGAAGGAACGTATGCAAAGTAGCCTGGACCCCTGGCTGTGCTATTACTGCGGCGATTGCTCCGAGACCTGCCCCAAACAAGCCGAACCTGGCGAAAGCATGATGGCAATGCGTCGCTGGCTGACGGCGCAATATGACTGGACAGGTCTGGCGCACAAATTCTATACCTCCAAAGCCTGGGAATTTGGCTCGATCATCTTGCTGGGTGCGCTCGTCTTTGTGCTGATTGCCGTATTGCACGGGCCAATCGCCACCGAGCATGTGGCGTTGAACACCTTTGCGCCGCTGCGTATCGTCCACGCCGCCGACTGGATTATGGCCGGGTTGCTGGTTTTCTTCATCGGCTCGAATGTGTTGAGAATGTACCTAATGACCATGAGGCAAGGCAACGGCCCCAAGATTCCACTCGGTATCTATATCACCGAAGCCTGGAATCTAGTCTTCCACGCCGTCACCCAACGGCGCTGGGCCACCTGCGCCGCCGATGAAAAAGATGAAAAGATCAAAAAGAGCAAACAAACTTCCTGGATCATACACATGCTTTTAGCCAGTGGCTACGGTTTGATGCTGATTTTGATTGTCTTTTTCCTAAGCTGGTTTCAGACCGACGAAATCTACCCGCTCTACCATCCGCAGCGTTGGCTGGGATATTATGCGACCATCGTGTTGCTGCTCGGAGCGGGCCGCGCTCTATGGGGGCGGATTCAGCAAGAAGTGCAAATGCACCGCTTCTCGCACCCCAGCGACTGGATTTTCCCTGTGCTGTTGCTGGCCGTGACCCTCACCGGCATTCTGCAACACATCTTCCGCTACGCTGATCTACCGCTACTCACGTATTACACCTACGCCATTCACCTGGCGTTCACCGCACCTATGTTGATTTTAGAAGTCCCATTCGGGAAATGGGCGCATCTCTATTACCGTCCGCTGGCAATTTATTTTCAAGTTGTCAAGGAAAAAGCCAGCCAATACCAGGAAAAACAAGCCGCTGAAGCAGTCGCTTCTGCAGCCGACTAAACCCTGGCGCGATCACATTAGATTTGGAGGTGAACTTTGTCTGAAGAAATTGGAAAAATGGTGGTTGTCCTCAATCACGATGACGCTCAAAGCGCAATGGCCGCTCTCGTTATGGCAGCATCCATCGCCACGAGCGGCGAAGAAGTATTCATGTTCTTCCAACCCGGCGCGGCGAAAGTATTGGTAAAGGGCGAACTGGAGAAATTCCAGGGGCTAAAAGGTCAGCCTGACCCGCTTCATTTATACGAATCCATTCTCGTGCTTGATGGGCGCATAATTCTCTGTGAGCTGGGAATGCCCATCCACGACATCAACGCAGAAGACTTGCGTGAAGGTGTAGAAGTTATGATGGCATCCACATTCATGTTCGAAATTGAAGGCGCAAAGCTCGCTTTCAGCTACTAATCTAAGGAGATAAACGCATGGAAGAAACCCTCACCCCAACCAAAACCCTCGATGTCTGCGGCAAAATCTGCCCCTATCCCGATATGGATACCATCACAACCCTGAAAAAGATGGCAAAGGGAGAAGTATTGGAGGTGCTGCTGGATTATCCACTCTCGGTAGAGCGCATCCCGCGCAACCTCAAGAAACAAGGCCACAAACTGCTCAGCGTGGAGCAAATTGACGGCCCCAATCATCGCATGCTCATTGAAGCTCACGGTTTGAAATAACCATCAACTCACCCGATCTCTAGGAGGATCACCATGACACTCGTTATACTTAGCGGTCTGCTCGTCGGAATTCTATTTGGTTTTGCCCTGCAACGCGGGCGCTTCTGCATGAACTCGGCCATTCGCGATAGCATTTTGCTGAAAGACACCACCCTGTTGAAATCTGTGGGCGTGGCAGTTCTGGTCTCGATGGCTGGATTTGCTATCATGGCAATGGCAAATTTCATCAAGATGAATCCCACGCCCTTCTTTTGGGGAGCTAACCTGGTTGGCAGCTTTATCTTTGGGATTGGCATGGTTCTGGCAGGCGGCTGCGCCAGCGGAATCACCTACCGGGTTGGCGAGGGCATGACCGGGGCGCTTTCTGCGCTGATTGGTCTGTCCGCTGCCGCAACGCTCACCGCGATGGGGTTTCTAAAACCCATCAAGGATGCGCTACAAACCAGCACAAAAATTATGGTTGGCGAGGCAAACCCAACCCTAGCCAATATTTTTGGCCTGCCTCCGTATGCAACCGCCCTGGCAATTGCTGTAATCGTGGCAATTATCTGGTTCATCCTGGCACGCAATAACCCGGATGAGGGTGAAGTAAAAAGCAACGCTTCGCTGAGCAATCGCATCTTCAAAAAAGGCTGGGGATGGTTTGCCACCGGCATCGTGATTGGCCTGATCAATATGCTGGCCTTTTATTTCTCATCACTGGCCGGACGCAGCTACCCGCTGGCGATCACCTCGGGCTGGATTGGGATTGTTAAAGTTGGCATGAGCGTGCCGGAAGCCAAGCTGGGGTGGGACGCATGGTTGGTCATTGGCATTATCATCGGCGCTCTAATTGCGGCCTTGATTGCCGGTGAGTTCAAAATTCGCTGGCCGGGCTGGGGCATGATCGGTCAGACCTTCGTAGGCGGCTTGCTGATGGGCTTTGGCGCCGTCACATCGGGTGGCTGTAACGTGACTCATATCTTGAGCGGGTTGCCCCAACTGGGAATCGGCTCACTGGTTGGCGCAATCGCCATTGTTCTGGGCGCATGGCTGACCGCATATCTAATCTTTGTGAGGCCGCAATCGGCCTAATGGCATCCACAAAAAGGAGAATCTCATGACTGAAAAAATGGCAGTTATTTGCAATGGCGATACCCCTGCTAGCATCATGCCCACGTTGATTTTCTCAACTTCAGGATTAAGTCTGGATTACGAAGTACATGTCTTCATCTGCCCCGCCGGTGCAAAATGGGCGCTCAAAGGAGAATTGGAAAAACTCGGCACCCCCAAGGGTTTACCCAACCCCATCGGGCTATTCAACGACATTCTCGATCTGGGCGGCGAAATCGTTCTCTGTGAGTTAGCGCTCGAAAACAAGGGCATTGATCCGAAAGATTTGCGCGACGAGCGCATCTTGATAAAAAAGGCTCCGCCTTATCTGATGGATATCGAAGGCGCCGCACAGACATTTACATTCTGAGGAAGGAGGAGGCAATGAGTTTATTTATCATCACCGCATTGATAGCAGGCGTGGCCATCGGTTTTGTCGTTGGTTTTACTGCTATCTGGATGTATTGCTGCAACAAGGATAAAGACACACCTATCGCCTAAGGCGGCAATTAATTCCATATAAGCGAGGCTCCTCTCCAGGCCTGGAAAGGAGCCTCGCTTTTTTTAACGGGCATCGGCTAACCGAAGCAAATCTAAATTTGCAGGATCATGTACAAATCCCCAGAAAGCCTCCTGCGGTCGATGTGGGGGCGCTAAACGCTTGCGCGCCATATAAATTTTGCGGCTAAGTTCTAATCCCTCCACATGGACACCTACTACCTTACCACTCTCTAAGAGGCACTCAGTCGCTAATGATGAGACAAATGAAATTCCATATCCAGCCGCCACGGTGCGCACAATTGCTTCTGCATTACCTAACTGCATGAAAATATTTAAATCTTCCAGGCTAATATCATGCTTCGCCAATTCCGATAGCACCACCCGCCGTGTTCCTGCCGTTTCTTCACGCATAAGTATCGGTTCGCCAATCACTTCTGAAGGCTGGATTGATGAACGCAAAGCCCAGGGGTGATTTGAAGCTACTACCATTGTTATAGCATCTTCAAAGAACTCTTGCAATTCCATCTCTTCAGAATACATTTCGTAACTGACAACACCCAAGTTGGCTTCGCCATCCAGCAAACGGGGAACAATATGTTCAGGCGTACAACGTAAAATACTTACCTGAATACCCGGATAGCGCTGCGAAAAACGCGCTGCTAATTGAGGCAGAATGTATTTGCCAGCGGTTGTGCTACATGCAATTCGCAAATCACCAACGACACCATCTTGAAGTGCGTTCATCATCCCTTTTAATTCAATCGAATCACGTAGCACCTTTCTTGCCCAGGGTAAAAGCAAGCGCCCAGCCTCGGTCAAGCGCAATCCTGCTCCTGTACGATCAAACAATTGAACATTTAATTCTTTTTCCAGCGCCTTAATATGGTGGCTGACCGTGGGCTGAGTTATATGCAGGTGGCGCGCGGCCTCAGAGAAACTGAGTTCATCGGCCGCATAGATAAATGTTTCAAGACGTGAAAGCTCAATCATATGTACATATCTCATTTCTCGTTTTTTTCTAGCACAAGTTGCCCAAGCTATTATACGCCAAACACGAATATCATGCCCCATCAGTGGCATTTTACTTACAAAATTAGCAACGCTGTAATTCGATATAATCTGTCTAAATTACATTCATCTCTATGTATTGTGATTTACATCACTTAGTCAACTGTGCAGGCTCTGTTAAAGTATGCTTACCTTATTCAAATAAGCGCATAGCTTCATAAGTTGAAACAGGTAGAAATATATGTCATCTTTACGAGCAGAAATCAATCGTTTACATGCCCAAATCTGCAACGGACTTGCAGACCCGAACCGAATTCTGATTTTATATACCCTTCACGAAAAACCGCACAATGTTGGCGAGCTTGGCGAGGTACTCAATATCCCCCAACCCACAGTGTCGCGCCATCTAAAGGTGTTACGCGAGCGTCAAATGGTATTAGCACAGCGTGAAGGACAGGCCGTTTATTATTCGCTTAGCGACCAACGAATTATCGAAGCCCTGGACTTACTACGCGCTGTACTCGCCAGCCGCCTACAAGACCAGAGCGAACTTGCAGAATCCGTTTAGCAACAGTTTTATAAATATCCATACAGGAGTTTCCATATGAAGACTTTCTTAATTCTCGGGGCTGGCACCGGTGGCACAATGGTCGCCAACAAAATGGCCCACGAGCTTGACCCTGCCGAATGGCGCATCATCATTGTCGACAAATATGAAACCCACTACTATCAGCCAGGGTTCTTGTTTATCCCTTTCGGCATTTACAGCCCCAGCGATGTTGTCAAACCCAAACGGGATTTCATCCCCCATAATGTCGAGTTCATTCTATCGGATATCGAAATTATTGAACCCGACCAAAAGCGCGTCAAACTGACCAAAGAAAATCGAGTCATCAATTACGATTATTTGGTTGTCTCCACCGGCACGCAGACTCATCCCGAAGAAACCGAGGGCATGACTGAAGATGGCTGGTACGAAGATAAATTCGATTTTTACACAATCGAGGGCGCTACTGCATTGAGCCGCTTCCTGAAATTCTGGAAGGGCGGGCGTATGGTGTTGAATATCACCGAGATGCCAATCAAATGCCCGGTCGCTCCACTTGAGTTTTTATTCCTTGCCGATTGGTTTTTCCACGAACGCGGCATTCGCGACGATGTTGAAATCATATTTGCTACCCCACTCGACGGCGCTTTCACCAAACCACGGGCATCATCCGTCCTAGGCGATATGCTGGAGCAAAAAGGTATTATCCTGGAGCCGGATTTCAATATCGGAGCCGTGGATAACGAGAAAAAAGTTATCCGTTCATGGGATGAGCGCGAGATCAATTACGACCTGCTGGTCACGATCCCAACCAATATGGGGTCCGAGGTCATCGAACGCTCTGGCATGGGCGACGAACTTAACTACATTCCGATTGACAAGCACACACTGCAATCGGACAAATGGGAAAATATCTGGGTAATTGGCGATGCCGGAAACGCTCCCACCTCCAAAGCTGGATCGGTGGCGCACTTTATGCTCGACGTACTCATCGACAATATACTCCGTCACATGGAAGGGTTGCAACCGCTGCCAAAATTTGATGGACACGCGAACTGCTATATTGAATCGGGGTTTGAAAAAGGCATCTTGATTGATTTCAATTACGATGTCGAACCGCTGCCCGGCAAGTTCCCCCTGCCCGGATTTGGGCCATTCTCGTTGCTCAAGGAATCGGCTGCTAATCACTGGGGCAAGATGGCCTTCCGCTGGATTTACTGGAATATCTTGCTCAAAGGCGGCGAAATGCCCTTTGAATCCCAGATGACGATGGCCGGTAAGTGGGCCTAAAAGGAGCACAATATGGCTGATGATCTGGCCCTACTTCACCAAAAAGTTGACGCGCTGACCGAACAGGTCGCTGCGCTCACTTCGTATGCTGTAATTCAACAGAAACGGCTGCAGGAATTTGAAGAGCTGAAGAACGATGTCATTCCGATGGTCAATCACATGATTAAGCTGACCATCGATGAATTGGCTGAGATTGGCACTGAATTCGCGGTAGAAGACCTATTCTTCTTGCTCAAAAGAATCATCCGCAACACGCATCTTTGGCTGGGCATGTTGGACCGCATCGAAGCCCTGATGGGCGTGACGGATGAAGCCGAATTACTCGGCAAGCAAGTCTTCAATGTGGCCGTCGAACAACTCGATCAATTTGAACGCAACGGCTATTTTGAGTTTGCCCGCGAAGGCTGGCGAATTGTCGAGCGCATCGTCACCGATTTCAGCCAGGAAGATGTACAGGCGTTGGGCGACAATATAGTGATTATCCTAAACACTGTTCGGAACATGACCCAACCTGAGATTATGGCTCTGGCAAATAATGCAGTGGGCGCCATCCAGGAAGATATTCCCGATCAAGGTCAGGTTTCCACCTGGGCATTGCTGCGTGAGCTTAGCAACCCCAAAGTCCGCCGCGGCATGGCACGGCTTATCAATTTACTCAAAGCACTAGATGCTCAATCCAATACACAAAACTAAAGGAGAAAATTATGTCCGTCTTAGATAATGTTAATATCAATGAAGAAGGTTTTATGACCGATCCAGGTCAGTGGAGCAAGGAAATTGCTACAGAAATCGCCAAGGGTGAAGGCATTGCGAAGCTGACCCCCGAGCATTGGAAAGTCATCGATTTCTGCCGCGCCACCGCGGAGGATTCCGGC
>JACNJM010000095.1 GCA_014382605.1 Anaerolineae bacterium | reverse complement strand
GATTGCAGATGCTGATGAGGTGAGCATTGTTGGTACGGATGGCGACGATGAAATCGAAGTCGCGGTTGAGGGTGTGGTCGAAAACTTGAGCGTAGATGGTGCCGCGGGGGATGACACGATTACCGTCAACCAAAATGCGGATAGCAGCAGTGTGGTTGTGGATGGCGGCGAGGGGAAGACGAGCTTGCCGTGAATGCTACCGACGGCGATGACCAGATCATCCAGGAACCGGACAGGGTGACCATCAATGCTGTGCAGATGGTAGTCCTGTCCGATGTTGAAAAAACGCTGGTTGATGGCGGTTTGGGAGCCGATCAAACCACGATGACAGGGGAATTCATATTAGACGATAGCAGCGACTTCAAGGTTGACCTTAACGGGCCTGCTTTGGCATTGTACGATCATGTCAGTGTGATCGGTGCCGTAGACTTGAATAACGCAACATTGAGCCTTAACTTAGGTTATAAGCCAACTACAGGCGACACTTTTGTGATCATAGATAACCAGGATGCTCCAGTTTCAGGCACTTTTTCAGATTTGCCTGAAGGGGCTGAATTTTATGTGGATGGTACTAAATTTTCTATTACCTATTTTGGCGGGGTCGATAGCAATGATGTTATTTTAGTAGATGCATTGGATTTTGGTGATGCTCCTTCGCCGTATCCTACAACATTAGCCGAAGATGGTGCGCGGCATGATACATCTGCTGGGCCAACATTAGGTCTTAATCGCGATTCGGAAGCTGACGGAACGCACTCTGCCACAGCTAGTGGAGACGATACTACAGGTACTCCGGATGACGAAGACGGGGTCACATTTGGCACAATATCGGTTGGACAAATTGGCGCTAGCATCACCGTCAATGTGCAGGGTGGAACTGGCAAGTTGGATGCCTGGATTGATTTCAATGGAGATGGCTCTTGGTATAGTGTTGGAGAACAAATTGCCGATAGCCTCACTGTTAGTGCAGGTGACAACACAATCACTTTCAATGTGCCTGCGGAAGCCATAGATGGCAATGTCTACGGCCGCTTCCGTTTGAGCACGGCAGGTGGGTTAGCTCCTACTGGCGCAGCGCCAGATGGTGAAGTTGAAGATTATCAACTGGCGATCAGCCCCCCTTCGGGTAGTGGCCAACTTGTGGATAATGGGCAAACCTTAACGAGCCAGAATACCGTTCGTGAGGTTTTGGAAATTGCCAAAGAGTAAAGTGCCATCACCTTTGATGGTACAAATGAGAAACGCAAAAAAGAAGAGTTGGGTATTTCGTACCTAATTCTTCTTTTTTGCGTTTAGTGAATACAGGATGGAGGTTTAAAAATTTTGGGCGAATCTATTCTGATTTGGTAAAGCGGTTGACTAAATCTTTCCAGCCCTGTTTTACTTTGTAACCGCGCAATTTCCAGGTGCCCACTATCCCATAAGGGAGGAAGAGTACCAGCAGAATATACACGATCCCGATGATAACCTGCGATGTGCCGCCAAATAATTTTTCGAGGTAAAACGACAATAACCGGAAGGTTGCCGCGCCGAGAATAGCGCCGTTTAAAGTGCCGATACCGCCGATCAAAATCATCAGCAATGCTGCAATCGTATAATGTGAACTGGCAATCCCCGGACGGATGATGGGATGGAATAAACCGTGCATTGCCCCAGCAAGCGCGGCCGTCACCGATGAAAGCGTTAGCGCAGCCAGCTTGAAATAGAAGGTATTGAAGCCCAGCATGGTGGCGCGGTCTTCATTTTCTCGAATGGCAATACACACGCGCCCGGTAGGCGAGTCGACGAAGCGTTTATAAACAAAATACACCACGAAAAGTATTACCAGCCCGACGAAGTAAAAACGCAGGCGCTGGTCCACTGGATTCAAAAATTCGGGAGGTGTAACCCCCTGTAAACCTATTTCTGCTCCGGCATAATCGACCATCTCGCGCGACTGGATCACAATATAGAATACTTGGGCAATTCCTAATGTCACCAGAGCAAAGGTAATCCCTTTGACGCGTGGCAGCACAATGCTGAAAATTAGCGCCATCACTACCCCGGCGACAGCCACAAGACCGATAATCGGCAGCAAGCCCCAGCCAAAACTTTTCAGCATGATGCCTGTCAGGTAGGCGCCAACACCATAAAACATGGCGTGCCCAAACGAGAGCAAGCCGGTAATCCCGAAGAGTAGATCGTAGCTCAGGGCGTAAATTGCGAGAATAAAAATTTCGATTGCCAAACCCTGATAAAACTTGGATTGCCCGGATTCGTTCGCCAGCATACTGCTGATTGATTGTCCGTCAACCAGGGTCAGTAAAAAGGGCAGCAATATCAGGCCGACAATGCTCATCAGGATGCCGCGGTTGCTCTTGATAAATTGTGTCAGGCCATTGGGTTGGGGAGAAGTTGTCGATGTCATGGCTTACTCCTTGCGTCCAAACAGCCCATTGGGCAAAACTAATAGAATTACGACCATCAGGAGTACGGTCATTGCTGGTACAAGAGGCGGAGTGGGCTTGAAAGGTTCGTCCATAAAGGGGATATTGATGCCAATTTGGCCGTATTTGATGATAAATTGTTGCAGCAAACCGACGATCAACGCTCCGGCGGCTGCCCCCGGATAGCTGGTCAGACCGCCGATGGCGAGCGCGACCAATAAGTTGATTAACAAGCTGTCCCCGAGGGTGGTCGTCAGCCCCGTAGATGGCGCGCCGACGACTCCGCCCAGGGCTGCCAGCCCAACCCCGAGGGCGAATACAACCGTGAAGATGCGTTGCACATTGATGCCCAGCGCCCGCACCATTTCGCTGTCTTGCACGCCCGCTCGAACAATCATGCCCAGGCGAGTTCGCTGTAATAAAATCCACACCACAATCAGCACAACGATCCCAAGAATGGGGATGAAAAGTTCATTATAAGTGCGTACGCGCCCACCCAGCACAAAAATGGTGGAGCACTTATTTTGGAATATCGCGCCGATACTTTCAGCCGGGCAGCCATCGCCTGTGCCGTTGAAAATAGAAGGGCGCGGCATGGTGAATTCGGGCGCTCCCCAGATCGTGCGTACTGCCTCGATGATGATTGAACTCACTCCCAGGGTCAGCATGAGCACATAAATATGCGTTTCATAGAGTGGTCTCACCAGCGTCGATTCGATTAATGCTCCCAGCAGCGCGCCTGTGGTTACAGCAACCAACACAGCCAAAATAAAGAGCCAGGTCGAGTCGATAGCAAGCAAGAATGCCGAGATTGGCGTATTATAAAAGTGAACGAGCGACCCCAGCAAAACCAGCCCGCCGAAGAATAACAAACCTTTTATGGGCAGCGAGTTCTCTTTCCTGGATGGCCCTGCTGTAGCCGGGCGGCGGTTGATGGCAAAACCGGCAACCGTGACGCCCGCCAAAATGCCGCCCAGGATGAGAGCGCCCAGCCCAATGCTTGGCGAAATCTTAATGAATTGTTCGGCTTCGGGAAGAATAAGTTGGCCCTGGCTGGCAGCAAATGCGAAATTCGTCGGGCTGATTTCGTAGGAGCCGACATCCCAACTGGTGATGGGGTATTTCGGGATGGCAAACCCCAGCACGACGACTGCCAGAATCAGCCCCACCCACGGCCAGATGCTCCTGATTATTTTGGGGAGTTTGACCTTCTTCAGCAGCCAATCCCAAACGGGCAGCAGCGTAAATCCGGCTGCGATCAAAACCAATGGCGTGAACGCATCCACAACTGTATCGGGGCGCACAGCCATTGTCCAACCCACATAGGCGCCTATCATAAATAATGCGCCGTGGGCCATATTGAGCACGTTCATCAAACCGAAGATGATTGAAAAACCTGACGCGACCAGGAAAATAATGGAGCCAGTGGAAAAACCGCGCAAGATCGTAATGACAACATTTTTGTAGCGTTCGCCGTCTTCAGCATCGGGGTCGACTAAGCCGCGCACCCCCAGAATAAAAATAACGCTGAGCGCGAGCAGCGTGATCCAGAGCGTACGGTTTTTACGGAAGGATTGCAGTATTTTTGGCATGGTGATCCTTCTCCTTTATGCGGCCTCAAGGTAGCGGCGGATGGTTGCGGGGTCGTTTACCAGATCGGCCATTTTTCCCGATTTGACCGACTGGCCTTCTTCAATGATGATGTAATCTTCGGCAAGCTGGCTGGCAACAATGAAATTTTGCTCCACCAATAAGATGGTTGTTTCTGCCGAGAGCTGCCGGATAGCATCCATCATCTGCTCAATCAGTACAGGAGCCAGTCCCTCGGTTGGCTCATCGATCAGGAGTAATTTATTATCAGGAACCAACGCACGGGCGATCGCCAGCATTTGCTGCTGCCCACCCGAAAGGTGATCGCCTTGTAAATGAATCAGGCGTTTGAGATCGGGGAATAAGTCAAAAATAAAAGCTTCTTTTCTTGCCAGATCGCCTTTTTGACGCTCGGCGATTTTTAGATTTTCACCCACGCTCAGGTCGCGAAAAATGGCGCGATGTTCAGGGACGTAGCCAATTCCCAGGGCTGCGATTTCAAAACTGCGTTGCCCCTGAAGTTCCTGGTCGTCAAAAATAATTTTTCCCTGACGCGGGGGCGTTAGCCCCAAAATCGATTTGAGCGTGGTAGTTTTCCCGGCTCCGTTGCGCCCAAGCAGCGCGACGATTGTCCCTTTTGGAACATGGATGCTCACGCCCTCTAAAATGTGAAACTGACCGATAAAGGTATGGATGTCGTTTACGTGGAGAAGAAAATTAGTTTCCATGTGCCGTGCCCTCTCCGTCAGCCTGCATATTGCCATAGAGTTGGCCCAGATAGGCGCTCTGTACAACTTCATTGGCCGCGATCTCGGCGGGTGTGCCATCGGCCAAAATTTGTCCCATGTGCATTACGGTGATGGTGTCGGAAATGCTCATCACAACATTCATATTATGTTCAACCAGCATCACGGTTTTCTTGCCAGAAGTTTGAATATCCCGAATTAGTTGGATCAGTTCCGGGACTTGTTCGGCGGCCATGCCTGCCGTAGGCTCGTCAAGCAGCAGTACTTCGGGATCGGCAGCCAGAATAATGCCCAGTTCGAGCTTGCGCTGTCCGCCATGCGGGAGGGCGCGTGCCAGGGTAGCCATGTCTGACTCCAGGCCTACCAGTGCGGCGACTTCGCGGGCGCGCTGCTCGTATTTAGGGAAGTGCTTGTGTGATCGCAGCATACGGAAATTGTCATGCCCCAAAGCCTGACAGGCCAGTCGGATATTTTCCAGAATGGTCAAATTAGGGAAGAGATTCGTGATCTGGAAGGATCGCCCGATCCCGAGGTGGGCGGTGCGGTGCAGCGGCTGGTGGGTGATCTCATTGCCCTTGAAAAACACTTTTCCCGATGTGGGGGTTAAATTCCCGCTCAGTAGATTAAAAAAAGTGGTTTTTCCTGCGCCATTGGGTCCGATAATGGAGTGTGTGGTGTTGGGGCGCACCCGGATGCTGACATCATCTACCGCGATCAGTGCGCCGAATTCCTTACGCAAGTTTTGGGTTTCGAGGATGAAGTTATCTTCCATGCAGACTCTCTAGGGTAGTTTAAAAACAATGTGTGGGGGCATACGCCCCCACACATCATAACGAATTTACTCGCCGCTCAGACTGCCATAAGGCAGATCGCCGCAGCGGTCTGCCATTTCTTCGGGCAGCAAGCAGGGCGGTTCGGGGCGGGTGGTAGTGATATATTCGAAGTACATAGCCTCAGGATCGTCAACATTGAGCAGTTTCATGACGTACATATCCTGGATGGCGACATGATCCTCGGGGCGGATGTAGATTGTGCCCTTTGGACCTTCAAATTCCAAGCCTTCCCAGGCTGCAATCAACGCTTCAGCGCTGGCATCGCCGCCGGTGGCTTTCAAACCTTCAACCAGCATAATGGCCGCATTAGCGCCATCGCCGTCGAAGAGATCGGGGTAAACCCCGTAGCGCGACTGGGTAACGTCAATCAGCCAGTCGTTAACAGGGTTGTCCGGAGCTGAGTAGTGATACAGAATCGAACCGGTGGCTCCAATGGAATTGCCAAAGAAAGCGGGCAACGCCACGTTATCCACGAAGGATGAAGCCATGGTCATCTCATCAACTACGCCCAGGTCTACAGCCGCTTGCATGATGGCGATGAAACCGCCACCTGCCCAGGTGGGAATCCAGGCTTCCGCACCGGAGTCCAGAAGTTGTTCCATGTAGGGCGTGAAGTCGGTGGTGTCGAAGGGAGCGAAGATGTCATCTACAGGGAAGGTGCCGCCATAGAGCGTGCAGGCATCCCGGTAGGCAGCCGCGCCACCCCAGCCGAAGCTGTAGTCTGGAGCGATCTGTACGAAGGTGTCGTATTCCTGGGTGACATATTCGCAGAGTGCGATGGCATCCTGGTAATTCTCGCGGCTGGTGCGGAAAGTGTACTCGTTGAAGCCCACACCGGTGATGTCGTTGGCTGCTGCCGGAGCAACGATCAACGGAACACCATTTTCGGCGGCAATCTCTTGCAGTGTAGCAGTATTGCCGGAGCTAACCGTGCCGACCAATACGTCCACGCCATCCACCTCGATGAATTCGCGTGCTACAGATGTGGTCAGATCAGGGTTGGTCTGGTCATCGCCGAGCAAAACTTCAATTTCGCAGTCGCCCAGCATAAAGGTGTTGCTGCCATCTTCGGCGGTGAAAACTTCGCCTACAGAGCCAGCCGCACCGGTGGCATATTCCATACCGAGCATAAAACTGCGGATGATATGCGCGCCGTAGATTGCCAGCGGGCCAGATGCATCGGTGATTAGACCAACTTTGATGGGTTCATCACAGGCAACAGCCATTTCTTCCATTGCGGGTTCTTCAGCTGCAGGTTCTTCTTCCATCATGCCTTCGTGTCCGGGCCAGGAAGCGTCGATCTCGGCCATGACGGTGTCCATATCGGCGGTGCCAGAGAAGTAGTCGGTCATGCCTTTCCAGAACGAACCCGCCCCAACTTCACCGGGCATCAGGTCCGAACCGTCAAAGCGCACGCTGGTGGCATCGGCTACCAACGCCGCAATGCCCTTCTCGATCTCGTCGCCGTACCAGTTCAGGTCGGTGTCCATCTGGGGAGCCAATGCGCCGCCAGCGGCCAACCATTCTTTGAGCGCTTCACCTTTGGTGAAGAATTCCATCACCGCACGCACTTCGTCGCGGTCATTGAATTGCGCCATGATGTCGCCAGCCACCAGGTAGGGGCTGCCGTAGGCTTCATCCAGACCCGGCAGGTAGAAGAAACCGTAGTCTTCACCGGCCACAACCCCTTCGGGGAAGAAGCTGGTGATGAAGTTGCCCTGTTTGTGCAGCCAGCACTTGGGCGGTTCTTCAAACATCGGGGTGGGGGCATCCCCAAAGAAGGTCGTCACGATGGCTTCTTGCCCACCGTAGACATACGCATCGCTCCACAGCTCCGTCAGCACGGTCAGGGCATTCTTGACCTCGGGTGAGCTGAAGGGCAGTTCGCCGGTGACCCATTTGTCATAGTTCTCCAGCGAGGTCGTGCGCAGCATGACTTCTTCCATCCAGTCCGTGGCGGGCCAGCCAGTGGCCGCACCCGACTCGATGCCTACACACCAGGGGGTGTCGCCATCGGCAACGATCTGGTCAGACAGCGCCAGCATTTCGTCCCAGGTGGTCGGAATCGCATAACCAGCCGCATCAAAGGCAGCTTTCGGATACCACACCTGGCTCTTGGCGTTGAAGCGATGCCAGACACCGGCCACAATCGGGCCATCGGGGCCTGCCATGGTCGCCATCTGCCACCAGGAGGGGTTGTAGTTATCGATGCTGCTCTGGGGCAAGTAGCTGCTCACGTCCACAACTTCACCCTGAGCCACGAAGGTCGCCAGCAAACCCGGCTGCGGGAAGTCCACAATATCCGGGGGATCGCCTGCTTCGACGCGGATACCTATCGAGGCTTCGAATTCTTTCGAACCTTCGTATTGGATGTCGATGCCGGTGGCTTCTTCGAAGGCCGCTACTGAATTGTCAAACTTGACCGCATCTTCATCGGTGAAGGGGCCCGTCATGGTCACAACCGTGCCAGCAAATTCGCCAGCCATCGCCCGTCCGTAGTAAGTGCCATCATCGGCCATTGGCTCTTCGGCGGCGGGTTCCTCC
>JACNJM010000306.1 GCA_014382605.1 Anaerolineae bacterium | reverse complement strand
GTGCTGGCGGGCAATACCGATTCGATCTTCGTCCGTAAATCGGGCGCCACGCAGCCCGAAGATTTCCAGGCTCTGATGGAAGCCATCAATCAGCGCACCGGGTTGAGCATCGAGCTGGAAGGCATCTTCGAGTGGCTGGCCTTTCTGCCATCGAAGATCAACCCGCGCATCGGTGCTTCCAATCGCTATTTCGGCAAGTTCTATGATGGCGCCCTCAAAGTGCGCGGCATGGCCCAGCGCCGGGCCGATACCCCGGCCTGGATCACAACTATTGAGCGGGAGATCATGTCCGAACTGGCCAGTGAAGCGGATACGGAGCGCCTGAGTGAGCATCTTCCTGACGCCCTGGGGATCATCTACCAGGCGGTGGCCGAATTGTATGCAGAGCGGGTTCCGCTGGAAGAGCTGGTCACGCGCAAACGGCTTGCGCGGGAACCGCAGGATTATTCAGGCCAATCCGAGCCCGCGAAAGCCGCCCTGCAGCTGCGCGCCGCCGGGATCGAAGTGCGCGTCGGGCAGCGCGTCCCAATGCTCTACATTAAAGGAAAGAAGCCCGGTGTTTCAGCCTGGGGATTGCCCGATGAACCGAAATGGAACCTGATCGACAAGGCCCGCTATCGGGATTTGCTGGTGCGTTCGGTTTTCCAGGTGCTGCAGCCGTTGGGGATGAACGAAAACGATCTCACCAGCCTGGTAATTGGCGGCGGGCGCCAGCTTGCGCTCTGGCCGGAAACATGTGTAGGGGAAGCAGACGATGACGACTCCCTCACCGACGAACTCTTTGGAGACACCACATATACTGGGAGAATGGAATGACCACCAAAGACAAGAACACAGAAATCTCAGCCATTGAGCGCCAGCGCATCGATGATTTCAATCGTGAACTGGCCCTGGCACTGAAACGCATCTTCCGTGAAGAACCCATTCTAGAAGATGTCCAACGGCCTGGCTCGATCCAGGCAAATTCGATTTTAGACCAAAGGAAAAATACACCCCATGACAAACCGCACAGATGACTTTCCCTGGCAGCCGCGCACGCCCGAAGATATTCGTAAATTGGTGCTGGCCTTGCAAACAGAAGCTGAATCGCATCCTGAGCGGGCGTTCCGGCATCCCGTCAAAGCCGCCATCTATACCCGCAAATCGCGCATCATGCCAGGGCAGCAGGATTATTCCATGGAATTCCAGGCCGATGACGCTGAAGCCTATACCGAGCGTCAGAACTGGATCATTCATGATGTTTTCGCTGACCCCCACAAAACTGGGCGCAACAGCAAACGCAAAGAACTTCGCCGTCTAAAGCAAGAGATCATTGCCGGGCATATTGATGTCGTTGTGATCCACCGGATTGACCGCTTATATCGCAATCTGACCGGTCTGCTCGGATTCATTCAACTGCTGATCGAGCACGACGTCCGCCTGGTGTCCGTTACGGAGCAAATTGACACCAGTACACCCTGGGGGATGCTGGTGCTGCAAGTCCTGGGTGCGCTGGCCGAAATGCTCGTTCGCCAAACCAGCGACCGCGTCCGCAGGATGAAAACGGCACGCGCTGAGAAGGGATTACTCAACGGACGGCTGCCACTCGGATATTGCAAAGGAAATTGCTCGGCGTGTACCCACCCAAATGGCGAAGGTTACTGCCCCAGCTTTGGTACAACCGATCTTGGCGATGGCAGAGTTCCGGTCCGACATCCCATTGATCAATATGTCATTCAGTTGATCCACCATCTCTATGCCGAGGATATGGGCTTCAAGGAAATTGCAGACTATATCAACGCAAATAGGTTTGACCTGCCGAATGGAGAAATCGTCCAATTTCGTACGCAGGGTACGCCAGGACACAAGCCGCCTGGGTCGTTCAGTCGCGACAGCATCCGGCGCATCATCACCAATCCCAGTTATGTCGGACTTTCCGCCCAGTATAAACGCCCGCCATTGGATATGAGCGTGTAGCGGGGAATTGCTGTGCATCCAAGGAGTCTATATGAGTCAATCCATCAACAAGCGTATCCCGCTTGCCCTTCATGATGGTCAGCATACTGCCATTATCTCCGACGAGCTTTTCCTGGAGAACCAGGAACGCAGAAAGGCGCGGCGTTCCAATCCTGGAACCGCCACGCGCAAACGTCGTATCTACCCCTTGAAAGGGGTTGCCAAGTGCTGGGAGTGCTGGGAAAGTTTGACGGAAATCGTGGGATTGCGCGGTTCTACTGGCGGGCGTAATCATTACGCTTTTTATCGCTGCGGCGCCTATCATGATCGCAGCATGAATCGTAAGCGGAAGACCGTTTCTGCCGCCCAGGCTGCTCTGGATCGAGCTGGGCTTCATATCCACCAGAGTCTCGATTTGCAGGCCTGGGCAGCTTGCCATCATAACCTGCAAGAAGATGTACTCATGCCCAAAGTGGAGGCCCTGATCGCCCAAATAGTGATTCCGCCAGACTGGCATCGGGGTATCCTGACCAATATCCAGCACCCTGATGGCATTTTGCACTTCGAAGCAAAGGTGCGAGCCTTCAAAAAGCAGCAAAGCGATCTCAAACGTCTCTATCAGATGGGAGAAATTGATCTTGCCCAACTGCAAATCGAAGGCGCCAGGCTGCAGGGGCGCATCGACGGTTTTTGGCAAACGACACTGATTGAAACCAGGCCCTACGAAGAATGGCTGATAGATTTTCAGATTTTGTGGCAGCGCTTGGAACCGTATGAAATCAACAACCTGCTCAATCTTATGTTTGGCGGCTTGTTTTTTGATGGGCAGGGACGCCTGCGCTGGATATTGGCGCACTCGCCCTTTGACCGGCTTTTAGGGCTACCCGAAGGTGGTATGATAATGGATGTGGATGCAGCGGAATTAGTTCTTTTTCATGGGATGTTCCAAGATTCCGACACATAACGGGCGAGAGAAATCCCAGGGCTTTGATAATTTTTGGCAATCCGCTCAGAGGCCGCACGGCGAGTGCGCAGATTTGTGAAAGCGTCTGTGCGCGCCCCTGGCGAACCGCGTCAAATGCGTCGATGGCGGACTTTTTGGACGGAAAAGTATCCACTGTGATCGCCTGGTAGGGCATCTTTCCGCCTGCCAATACCTGGTCAACATAGACACTGTGGGTACGCGCTCACTGGGCTTCAAGCAAGGCGCGCTCGGAAGCAAGCAGATATTCTTTGAGCACATCTGGGGACTGGATCACCAGAAATTGTACCAGAGCAAGCCTACCAGGCTTTAGTCCTTCTATCTGTATGCGTTATTCAGTGGTGGGTTCAATCATCTGAATCCGATCCGGAGAAATGTTCGATCAGGTATTGGCTGGTTTTGTGCGGTTCATCGTGTAGCACCCAGTGTGTCGCATTTTCAAAGGTGATCAAATGGCATTTTGAGCAGTGCTCAACGCTGAGCAAGGCCATTTCATAGCTGAGATGCGGGTCTTGCTTACCCCAAATGATCAGCGTTGGGACCTGGATTTTGGGCGCATCAGGGGAGTGTCGCAGTTGGCGAAGTGAAGCCCGGTACCAGTTAATCATGCCTGTCATAGCGCCTGGTTGGTTCCAAGCTTCTCGATAACGGTTCCGTTCGGCTTCAGTAAAATCATCCGGCATTGCCGAAATCAGGCTTTGCCAGTTGTTGATTCTGCTGAACCTTTCGGGTAATCCAGGCAGTTGGAAGAAAAAAACATACCAGCTTTTCATCATCTGCGCTGGATGCGTGCGCAAATAATTGCCCATCACGGCTGGATGGGGCACGTTCGCAATCACCAGTCGCTTGATCCGCTCCGGGTGGCGCATCGCCAGATTCCAACTGACCATGGCGCCAAAATCGTGTCCGGCGAGTTGAAAGCGTTCATAACCCAATATGTCTGCCAAGCCGAGAATATCATCGACCAGGGTTTCCATCTGATAACTGGAAACCCCTTCGGGTTTGTCGCTTAAGTTGTACCCCCTTTGGTCAGGCACAATCACCCGGAAGCCGTGCTCTGCCAAAGACCCGATTTGATGTTCCCAGCCAAACCAGGCATCCGGGAATCCGTGTAGCAGGATTACAGGTTCCCCATTTTTCGGCCCAGCCAGCGCCGTGTGCAGGCGAACGCCATTGGTTTTAATGAATTCGAACTTCATCGTAATTTCATCATGCAAGCACCTTGCTAGCTTCATCGAGAGCGGTCACTTCTTCCGGTGTGAGCCGCCAGCCCATCGCACCGAGGTTGTCAGCGGCTTGTCTGGCATTTTTCGCTCCGGGGATGGGAACGGTACCCTTACAAATCGTCCAGTTAAGCGCAACTTGTGCGGGCGTTTTTTCGTGGGTTGTGCCGATTTCCTTCAGAAGGGTGAGCAATGGTTGGGCGCTGCTCAATTTTTCGGGAGGATACATCCGTTTACGAGGGCCGGGGGGTGGATTGTCAGGGCCATATTTGCCAGTCACCATTCCTTTCGCAAGGGGACTGTAGGCGATTACCGTAATGTCATTTTTCAGGCAGTAATCGAGCAGGCCATTTTTCTCAATGCGCCGGTCAAACAGGCTGTACTCGACCTGATTGGAAGCCAACGGTACGCCCGCGGCTTGCAGGGTTTGATTGGCCAGCTTAGTTTTTTCTGTATTGAAGTTGGAAACGCCCACCGCGCGGGCCAGACCAGTATGTACCGCGTCGGCGAGGACCGACACATACGCCGGTTTGCTCCACTGCACAAAGGGCATATGAATTTGGTATAGATCAACCTGGTTGAGTTGCAGGCGCGCCAGGCTTTTTTTGAGCCTGCGCAGCAGTGCTTCTTTGCGCACCCACCACGGAAACGGGAAAAATTTGGTTGCTACCAGTACTTCTTTCGTTGTAGTCGGCAAAAATTCCCCCAAAAACCGCTCGGACCGGCCCATCCCGTAAATTTCGGCAGTGTCAAACCAGTTTGTGCCGTTTGCAAGGCTGACATCAAAGGCTTCCCGGATGTCAGCGTCGCTATAGCTGCTGCCCCCATAACCCCACACCATCCGATCACCCCACGCCCAGGCACCCACGCCAACGGTAGTAATCATAATATCGGTTTTTCCAAGCGGCACCAGGTCTTGATGCTTTTCCATTTCTTGAACTCCTTTTGTCAGCTATTTCGGCAATGCTGAGACGCAAACGCTGCAATCTGGCTGATGGCCTGCTTTGTTTCTGGCAAAAATGAGAAAAGTTGAAACACATGGAACATCTCATCCCAAATCTCCAGGCTGATATTTACCCCAGCTGCGCGCGCTTTTTCCGCAAACCGGGTGGCGTCGTCCAGCAAGATTTCATCGCTACCTGCCTGGATCAACAATGGCGGCAATCCTGTAAGGTCTGCATAGAGTGGCGATATCCAGGGGTTGGCTACGTTATGCTGGACAACATAGTAGCTGGCGTACTTTTGAAGGGTGTCACGGTTTAGGATAAAATCTACTTTCGCTTTTCTGTGATTCGAAGCACCGGTGAGGGCCAAGTCTGTCCACGGGGAAAGGCAGACGGCTCCGGCGGGAAGCTGCTCTCCGGCATCGCGAAGCCTGACCAGGGTCGAGAGCGCCAATCCACCACCGGCAGAATCCCCCGCAAGGATGATGTGGGATGGATCAACGCCCTGGGATAGCAGCCAATGGTAGCTTGCAGCAACATCATCCAATGCAGCTGGAAAGGGATGCTCTGGTGCCAGGCGGTAATTGAGCGCCAGGCAGCGCATTCGGGTAGCTTGCGCCAGGCGGGCAATCCATTCCCGATGACCCGTGATCGAACCCAGAGCGTAGGCGCCGCCATGCAAATATAGAATCACCCCCAAATTTGATTCGGACCGTTCGATCCATTCGGCTTCCACACCACCCGCGTCGACAGGATGGTATTGGACGTCGACAGGAAGCCGGGTATATTTACTCAGCTTCTCTTGCCTGGCGCGTTGCTCCGTGATGGTGCCTTCCGCCCAGCCTGACATCAGGAATGCAATCAGCTTTTTGATGAGCGTGTTGCGCAGGCTCAATATATTCGAGCCTTTTCGGTTTCAAAGGACATCTGTTTCAATATGTTCAATCCCTTCTGTGGTTTAGTCTTCATCAAGGTACTTCGACAATAACGTTTGAATAGCTCTGGCAACTTCTCTGCGCATTCCTGGATTGGCGATCCTGGCAATGTCTTTGGCAACTTCGACCGCTTCCGGGGGCAGATTTTCCACACTTTCGGCGTGGATATCGAAGGCTTTCAACGGTGGCCATTTGGCCAGGATCAGCAGTTCATTGGGGTTGATTTCGAAGTGATCTGCCAACTGAATGCAGTTTTGGATCAAAGGCCGCTGCCCGCCACGGATGCGGTTGATGGCTTGGTGATCTAGATTCGAGGCCAATGAAGCTTCGCGATAGGACTCATTGCGCTGCTCACATAACTCCAGGATGCGATCAATCAGGGGTTGGGTGTCGTAGTTTTCCTGTCTTGCCTTTTGGCGCTTCTCCACCGTCGAATCGCTGTTCATGCTTGCCTCCGTTATAATGATTTCCAGTTTTTGCTTTTTGGATACTGATCAGGATTATAAACGAAACGGAGGAAAGGATGAAAGGGAGTACTTTGCGAGCTGTTGGTTATCGACGCGTCTCGATGCGAGAACAGGTCGATGGGCACAGCCTGGCGGCTCAATCCAACAATATCAAGGCCTATGCCGAAGGGCAGGGCTGGAAGCTGGTGAATATCTACACCGATGCCGGTATCTCTGCCAAGAAGGGCAGTTATCGACCGGCATTGGAAACACTGATGCAGGGTGCACAAGCCGGAGAGTTCGATGTGGTCATCGTGGACAAGATCGACCGCTTCTATCGCTATCTCAACGGGCTGCTGACCGCCCTGGACAGACTCAATCAGTGGAACGTCAGCTTCGTCTCGGTGCATGAAAAGCTGGATTTCACGACACCCTGGGGCAAGTTGATGTTGACGGTGCTGGGGATGTTGGCCGAAATCTACATCGATAATTTGCGCCGGGAAACTACAAAAGGCAAGCTGCAGCGCGCCAGGGATGGCTATTGGAACGGCAATCCACCCTTTGGCTACTGCCGCGGGTTGTGTTCGGCGTGCAAAAACCCCAATGGCGAGGGTTACTGCCCGGAGTTTGGTAAGCCCGATAAAAGCAAGGACAAAATTCTGATCCCGCACCCGATAGAGAGTCGTGTGGTCCAATGGGTCTTCGAATGGTATCTCCAGGGCGATTATTCCGACAGCAAAATCGCTGTGAAGCTCAATTCATCCCATCACATGTTGCCGGATAGCACACATTTCCCACTGCGCCCTCGGGGTACGCCAGGAAGAAAGGAGCCTGGCAACTTCAGCGCCAGCTATGTGCGCGGTATCCTGGGGCGCGTCTTCTATACCGGGAAAGTGCCCTATTACAGCGTCGACAGTAACGGAAAATCTCGCAAGCGCAAAGTTCCCCAACTCTTCGATGGCAAACACCCCGCCATTATCGCCGAAGAAACCTTCCAACAAGTACAGGAATTGAGAAATATCCTGGCCCCCTTTCCGCGGCATCGCCAGGGCACCCCGGCACGTATCTATCCCCTGACTGGCGTTTTGCATTGTGGCTATTGCGGCGGACGGTTTCGCGGCAGCACCTTCAGGGGAGGGCGCTACTATCGTGATGCCAACCAAACCGAACATGTGATAGACTGTAAACAGCCCTTGTTGAAGGCGCACGCTGTCGAGAGACAGTTGGTCGATTTTCTGCTTGGCATCATGTCTTCACCCCAGCTTGCAGAAAAGCTGCTCTCGGTTGAAAGCCTGCTGCAGGGCGCCGAAGATCGTCTCGAACGGGCAAAAATGCTCTATCTGGCCGGTGATATCATCAAAGAGGTCTATGATGCCGAAAAAGAGCGCTGCGAATTATCACGAAAATCCTTGCCCATTCAAAACCCCAGTGCTATAATCGCATCAATAGAAGAAGCCTGTCAACAGTTTGACGGGTGGAATGCGCTTAAGGACATTAAAAAGAGAAGGCTCTTTCGACTGGTACTCGAAAGAGCCTATGTGCAAGGCGAAGCAATTGTGGCTCTACAACCTACGTTTGCATTCGTGCCTTTGCTGAACCCGGAAGTTCTGGGTTGTAACTGCGGTCCCGACGGGGGACGAGCCCTCTGATAGACAAACTTTAGAATAAGAAAAAT
>JACNJM010000305.1:3664-8151 GCA_014382605.1 Anaerolineae bacterium | reverse complement strand
CTTTATGATACACTCTAACCATGGCTGTTCGAGTTCTCATCGTCACCTCCATCCGTAGTCTCGGAGAGTTAATGCAACGGGCGCTGGGTGAAACAGGCCTCTATCGCGCTGATTTAGTGGAGAGCGCCAAAGCAGGCCTGGAGCGGGCGCGCGGCGAAAAATACCTTCTGGCGATTGTCGATTTTGGCGCGATGCCCGACCCAGTAGACTTTATTGCCAATATGCGCGGCGAGAGCAGCGATATTCGCATTTTGGGAATGCCCGCCGGGCCGAATGACCCGCAGAACGATCTCCACGAATCGGTTGTGGATGCCTGGTTGGCGATGCCATTCTATTTGCCCAATTTGCTCGACACATTGGCCAGTCTGGTTGAGAATAGTACCCCAGCCGATGTGCCTTATCAGGGCAAACCCCAAGCCATTTTTACTTCGGCAATCATCCATCGTGAGAAAAATCCTGCCCCGGCCCCCGAGTGGCTGCAAGATGTTAACCGGGTAGCTCAGCACCTCACCCGCCTGTCGTTGCAATCGGCAGCACAGGCCGCGCTCATTACGCGTGGCAACCAATTGTGGGCGTATGCCGGTCAGTTGCCGCAACCGGCAGCCGAAGAACTGGCTCGCCTTGTGGGTCATTATTGGGCGCACGATGGCGGCAGCGATCTGGCTCGTTTTACGCGCCTCGAAGCCACCAACAGCGAATATATGATCTATGCCACCAGCCTGGGGGATGATTATGTTTTGGCGCTGGTTTTCGAGGCTGAAACGCCGTTTACGGAAATGCGTACCCAGGCGGGAAGCCTGGCCCGGCAGTTATCCAAGCCCCCGCAGGACGAATCGAACGCGCCCGGAGTGGATACAGCCCTCGAAGATGCGTTTGCCACGGGAGTTGATTCTACCGAAGAATTCCCGCGCATCCCCTCCGACTGGCGGCCCGATGAGAGTCGCATTGCCGAGGGGCGGCACAATTTCTTTGAAGACCTGCTCAAGAGCATGGATATTCCCATTGCCGATGGCGCAACTCCCGTGGGGATTTCATCGCAACATCTGAGCGCTACGCCCCCGAGCGGCGCGGCGTATGAGTGGACCCCTGGTAACGAAGCCGATCTCCCGAGTTCGCCTCAGCAACCTCCGGGCGAGTCCGTTGTGCTACCCCCTGGGGCTGATGTGTCGGCCTCGGGACTGGAAGTCTCACCGGAGTCGCCTCCACCGCTATCTTTGGCAGATACACGTCCCACAAAAACAGAAGCTGAAGCCCCTGTTGGCGTGGATGTGATGGAAAGAGATGCAGCCCGTGGAATATTTACGCCTGAATCGCCAACGGCCACGCTGCATAATCTCACCTATGCCTGTGTGTTGGTGCCGCGTTTACCGCATCATCATTTGGTGGGCGATTTGGCCGAGTATCTGAACCAGTGGACGCGGCAATTGAGCATGGCCTTTGGTTGGCGACTGGCGCATTTGTCGGTGCGCCCCGATTATTTGCACTGGATTGCGGTTGTGCCCCCGGATGCATCCCCAGGGATGATGGTGCATGATATGCGCGTGGAAACATCGCAACGTATTTTTAAAGAAATTCCGCGTCTGGAACGCGATAATCCCTCGGGCGAATTTTGGGTGGCCGATTATTTAATCGTCAATGGCCGTGATCCATTTTCTCGCCAGATGGTTCAAGAGTTTATTAATAATGTGCGTACCCGTCAGGGCGCGCAATAGTTTTTATACAATCCCCATGCCCCCTATTTTATATCTTATTGATGGTCACGCCCTGGCGTATCGGGCCTATTTTGCGTTGACGCGCGGGCAGGCCGACAGCCGTTGGATAACCAGTTCTGGCGAACCGACGGCTGGCGTTTACGGGTTTACCAGCGTGCTGTTGCGCATTCTGGAACAGGAAGACCCCGATTATTTGGCTGTGGTTTTCGATACCGGCAAGACTTTCCGTGATGAACTGTACCCCGACTATAAAGCCACGCGCGAGAAAATGCCTGATGATCTGCGAACTCAGATCGAGCGCATTCGCCAACTGGTCGATGCTTTCAATATTCCGCGTCTGGAAATGCCCGGCTACGAAGCCGATGATGTGTTGGGCAGCGTCGCCCAAATTGCCGTCGCGCAAGGTTTAGGGGTGAAGATTTTCACCGGCGACCGCGATCTGTTGCAACTGGTGGATGAGCGCATTATTGTCAACTTGCCGGGGCGCTCTTTGTCGGACGCGAAAGATTATCTCGCCGCGGATGTGGTTGAAAAATTGGGCGTGCGCCCCGACCAGGTGGTGGATCTGAAAGCCCTGATGGGCGACTCTTCGGATAATATCCCTGGCGTTAAAGGGATTGGCGCCAAAACGGCCGCGGCTCTCTTGAGCGAGTATGATACGCTCGACACTGTTTACGCGCATCTCGACGAACTTAAACCCGGGGTGCGTAGCAAGCTCGAGCAGGATCGTGAAAACGCCTATCTTAGCCAGAAACTGGCCGCGATTGTATTGGATTTGGATATTGCCCTGAATCTGGAGAAAGCGCGCCCGGCGAATTTTAACCCGCAAGCCGTACACGCCGCTTTTCGCGAGTTAGAGTTTCGTTCACTGCTCAACCGTGTTGATGCGTTGCAAGCGCGCTATGGCGATGCGCTACCAGTCGCCGGACAGCAAATGACGTTGTTTGGCGATGCTGTTCATCCGACAACCGCACAGCAGAGCGGGCCTGCGCTCTCGCAAATGGCAATAGTAGATACGCCCGAATTATTACAATCGCTGGCGGCCGCGCTTGAAAAAGCTGCCATGATTGCTTTTGATACGGAGACGACTTCCACCGATCAGATGCAGGCCGATTTGGTGGGCATCTCTTTAGCGGTAGATGAAAATCATGGCTACTATATTCCGGTAGGTCATCTCCGGGGGCGGCAGCTCGCGCTGAGCGATGTGATTGCGGCGCTAACGCCCGCGTTGACGAATCCACAGATTGCGAAAATTGGACACAATATCAAATACGATTATGTCATGTTGGCCCGCTATGGTCTGCGCGTAACGCCGCTCAGTTTTGATAGCATGATCGCCGAATGGCTGATCAATCCGGATTCGCGCAATTTGGGTTTGAAACGGCTTGCCTGGGTGCGTCTCGGTCACCAGATGACCGAGATTGAAACCCTGATTGGCAAGGGGAAAAAGCAGATTAGTATGGCCGAAGTACCGATTGCAGATGCCGCCCAATATGCCGCCGATGATGCAGTGGTTGTGTTGCGCTTGATGCCTCAACTTCAGGAAGAACTCCAAGCCGCGCAGGCCGAAAACTTATTTGCAGAAATTGAAATGCCGCTGGTAGAAGTATTGGCAGGCATGGAGATGACGGGTATCGGGTTGGATGTTCCGTTTTTAGAAGCTATGTCTGGCGAGTTGCACAATCGTCTGAGCACAATTTCGGAACAGGTTTATCAGATGGTGGGACAACCTTTCAACTTGAATTCTCCTAAGCAACTTTCGGAGGCTTTGTTTGATCAATTGGGGATTGCGCCCCCCGAAGGCGCGCGGCGCATTGCCAGCGGATACTATTCCACCGCGGCGGGGGTGCTTGAATACCTGCGCGATCGGCATCCGGTGATGGGGTTGATCCTGGAGTATCGCGAATTGTCGAAGCTGCGCTCAACCTATTTGGAGGCCCTGCCCCAGCAGGTGAATCCGCAAACCGGGCGCGTGCATACATCTTATAATCAGACTGGCGCGCGCACCGGGCGCATTGCCTCATCCGACCCCAATTTGCAGAATATCCCCATTCGTACCGAGTTAGGCCGCCGTGTGCGTGAGGCTTTTATTGCAGCTCCGGGGAATGTGCTGCTGGCGATTGATTATTCACAAGTGGAATTGCGTATTGCGGCACACATGGCCCAGGATGAAGCCATGTTGGACGCATTCCGCAACGGGCAGGATATTCATGCCATTACAGCTGCCGCGATCTACGATGTTCCCCTTGATCAAGTCTCTTCGACGCAGCGCCGCCACGCCAAGGCGATAAACTTTGGCCTGATCTACGGGATGAGTCCCTTTGGATTGACGCGCACCACAGATTTGACGCTGGCGGAAGCTGAAAATTTTGTTAGCGCCTATTTTGAGAAATTCCCGGGAGTGAAGACCTATCTGGATACAATTCGCACATCTGCTGCGCAAATGGGTTATGTTGAAACCCTGCTGGGGCGGCGGCGTTATTTTCCGGGCTTGCAAAATGTACGCAATCAACAGACGCGCAACCGCGAGGAGCGTGAAGCCATTAATGCACCCATTCAGGGTACTGCTGCCGATATTATGAAAATTGCCATGCTGAGGATGGCAATGGTATTGAAACTAGCAAATCTTTCAGCACGCATGTTGCTTCAGGTGCATGATGAATTAGTGTTAGAATGTTCGCAAGATGATGTTGAAGCTGTTTTCGCGATGGCGCGCGAAGCCATGGAAGCCGCGTACGCTCTCGATATTCCATTAAAAACAGATGCACGCGTGGG
>JACNJM010000305.1:0-3369 GCA_014382605.1 Anaerolineae bacterium | reverse complement strand
GCCCTGGCCTTTCTAAATATGTCGGAATACGACAAAGCGCTAAAATATTACTTGCGGGCGGCCGAAATTGCGCAGGATGATCCAGTGCCCTTGGAGAAAGCAGCGACACTATATGAAAGCCTGGGGCAATTGGAAAAGGCTTCTCGGCTGTCAGAGAGAGGGGCCGAGTTATATCTGAAAGAGAAAAACCCTGAAAAAGCCATCGAGAACTGGTCGCGTGCGGTGGCATTATTCCCCCAAAATTTGCAGGCTCACTCCCGCCTGGCGTTGGTTTATGAGCGATTAGGGCGAAAACCGCAAGCCATCCGCGAATTTTTGCATGTTGCCAGTTTATTGCAACATGCCGGTCAACGGGAAAAAGCCTTTAACGCGGCAAATCGTGCCCTGAAGCTGGACCCATTGAGTAAAGAGGTACAGCAGGCATTGGAATTATTACGGGCTGGTACGCTGCTGCCTAAACCGGCGCGCCCTAAGGGGGGAACAGGCCTCTTTGGGAAACTCCCCACCCCGATTAAGGCTGAAGTGCCTGAACAGCATGTTGATCCAATTCGAAAAAGTGATGATCCCATCGAAGAAGCCCGCCAGGTGGCGCTAAGCAATTTGGCGCGTTTATTCTTTGAGCAGGCTAAAAAGGATGGCCCTCCTCCTGCTGAACGGCAAGGATTGCAAGCAATCATGAAGGGTACCGGGCCACTTTTCATGAAGAATGCCGATCAGTCCAAAATTATGCTGCATCTGGGTCAGGTGGTTAATTTACAATCCCAGGGCGATATGGAACAGGCAATTGAAGAGTTGAAGGGGGCGATTTCAGCGGGGCTGGATGCACCGGCAGCTTATTTCAGCTTGGGGAGTATGCTAGCCAAGACGGGGCGTCATGAGAGCGCCGTGCGCTATTTGGAAAGAACCGTATCGAATATTGATTATTCGTTGGGGGCGCGCCTGATTTTGGGTGGAATCTGGTATGAGCGCGAAAAATATAAACAGGCCGCTATGCGCTACCTGGAAGCCTTGCGTTATGCAGATGCGGAAGTTGTTGTTCCGGCGCAAGCCGATGAACTCCACGAGCTTTATGAACCCATTGTTGAGATTTTTGCCAGCGAGAAGGACGAACAACGCCAGAAAAAGCTATGTGAAAATATCGCTGAACTATTGGTGCGTCCAAATTGGCGTGAGCATTTGAATAGCGCACGCCGCCAAATCGGTGAACAGGATAGCAGCGCTCCGCCTATTCCCCTGGCAGAAATGTTGCTGGAGTCGAGTTCCAGTAATGTAGTGGTTGCTATGAGCACTGTGCGCAGTATGGCCCGCGCCGGGCATATTGGCGCGGCGTTGGAAGAAGTTTTATTTGCGCTTGAGCAAGCGCCAACCTATTTACCGTTACACATTGTATTGGGCGACTTACTGCTTTCGAGAGATTTATTAGCCGAAGCGGCGCAAAAATTTATGGTGGTTGCGCGTGCATATAGTGTGCGTGGCGAATCACAGCGTACGATTGCCATGCTGCGGCGAGTTGTCGAGATGTTGCCGATGGATGCGGGTTCGCGGGTGCAATTGATCGAGCATCTCGTTGCCTGGGGGCAACATGATGATGCGATTATCGAGTACTTGAATCTGGCCGATGTACGTTATAGTTTGGCCGAAATCAATGAGACCCGCAAAGCTTACGCCGAAGCCTTACATCTCGCAACACAATCTTCCAATCCAGATCAGTGGCGGGTGCGTATCTGGCATCGCATTGCCGATCTTGAAACCCAGAGTTTAAATTGGCGTCAGGCTGTTCAACTGTACAAGCAAATCTGTGAATTGCATCCAGATGACGGTAAAGCGTATTATGGCCTGGTAAGCTTATTGTTCAAACTTCAAGAATCGGAACAGGCGCTGGTGTTTATTGATCGATATATTGAAACGATGTCGAACACTGAACACGCTGATGAAGTGATTACTTTCCTGAATCATGTTTTGGAAGAACAACCTGCCCATGCCATGTTACATTACCGTTTGGCGGCGCAATACCAAATAACGCATCAAACCGAATTGTCCATTCAGCACTACGATATGGCTGGCGAACTGCTTATAGATGCCGGTGATAAAGCCGGGGCGGCTGAAATGATCAGCAAATTGATTGCACTAGACCCTCCGGAAAAGGGGAAATATCAAAAATTACTGGCCGCGTTGTAAATGCAAAAAGAAAGCCACAGCAATTTTGCTGTGGCTTTCTTTTTTTAAAGACCGATGAACTTATCTGGGTAGTTTCATATGGCGCGGCGAATTCCTTATTTATTCACTACCACACCTGGAACGATGTGATCGTTTGTTGACCAATTGTGTTGAGTACGGCGTAGATTTTTACTTCAATGGTTCCCGGCGCTAGTAGTGGCAAATCCATTATCCCCACGCTCACGCCATCCTGATTGGTGTTTTGCATTGTGCCAGAAATATCTTCATCATTTTGTCCGGGCTGAAGAACGGTGAATGAGACAAAAACACCCTCAACGGGTTTGAAGTTTTGATCGTAGACGACCACGTACAATTTTTGTTCAGTTTCATATTGCGGCAAAATAGGGCGGCTAACAAAGGCATGTACTCGTAGTGCTGTAGCAGGTTGCTGATGAATCGGATCATCAACTAATTGTGGTTGCAAATAGACTGGATTTTCACCGTGGGAGTAGAAATACTGCGTGCCCAAATTGGTGAGTACAACTCGCTCATCGGCAGGAAGTTCGGGATGTAGCTCGAAGCGGGCGCGCTGGAAATACTGTGTGGTCCAGCCATCATGGATTTCGATCCCCGAAATTGGATATCCGAATTGACTAACCCCGCCATTTTCCTGAAAATATTCAAGAAATGCGTGACAAACTGAAAATTCGGTTTCAGGATAAAACTGGCAGGATGATGAATTTTCAGGAATAGTAACTTCTTCCCCCTCGCCAGATATGTATAAGAAGCTGCCCAGGGGTGTTATTTCTACGCGCAAATCACTTACGGCTTCGGGGTGAAGTTCAAAGCGCACGTTCTCAAAGTATTGCACGAGTCGATTGCTATCCATATCGGTAAATGCGCGGGTGATTGGATTTCCATAAATTTCTGTGCTGTTGGCAACACTTTCGTATTTGATCAGAAAATCCCCGCTGACCCAATGCCCGGTTTCAGAAAAATAACGGCTCGAATCAGTAGTTTGCGCGTATGCAACAACAGTACCAATCATTGAAAAAACAATGACAAGTAAGACAACAATATTCTTTTTTCGAAACGAGATATTTTTAGCCATAATACATTTGGTCTTTTGAAGCACAAACAGAATATCGTTTGTACTTTATGCATTATAACAAATAAATTTGATATTTATTCTGATTTTGTTCAGTTTTTTTT
>JACNJM010000304.1:5277-8235 GCA_014382605.1 Anaerolineae bacterium | reverse complement strand
TCGGGGGTGAGCCATGCAGCGGTGCTCGAATCGAGGGATTATCTGAAGTGGCCGGTCCTGCGGCGGGCAATCTGTGCGCCGGGCTGGTAATGCAAGTGTAACAAGGTGGTTGCTCCAACGCCCAGCGAAACTACATCCAGCTCTTGCGCCAAAATCTGCAAGCCAATCTGGCTTTGATAATAATCCAATGAGCGCTCCAGATCAGCCACGCTGAGTGAAACCGCACCAAGTTTGAGTTGTGGGTCGATTGTGTTCATGCAGCGTAGACGCCGTGGGCAAAAGAAGCCTTACAACGGTTCAGGCCAGGCTTTTGTAAATGCCGCGATGATGCGGTCATTTAAAGCATCAAACGCTTCATCAACCACCTGACGGGCAGGGTCGGCGTCATACCAGGCCACAATTTGGCGGGCGCCTTCGGCAAAGGAAATCGTGGGCTTGAATTCTGGCACCAAACGTTTGATCTTCGTGTTATCAAAAATCATCGAGTGAGCTTTGTCACCCAACAGGCTATCTCCCCAACCTGGGTCATAGGCAGCAATCAGCTCAGATGGGACGTGTACCAGTATGGCATCCACGCCAGCCGCCTTAGCGATGAATTGATAGATTTGATTCCAGGATAGCCACTCATCGGAGGTGATATGGAAACTATCCCCGATGGCGCGCGGGTTGCCGAACAAGCCGACCATTCCTACGGCAAAATCCTGATTGTGAGTCAATGTCCATAAGGATGTGCCATCCCCATGCACCACCACCGGCTTGCCATGACGCATGCGACGCAGCACGGTGTAGCCGCCATGCGTGGGGAATAAGGTGGCATCATACGTATGCGAGGGGCGCACAATCGTCACCGGGAATTTCTCATCCCGGTAAGCGCGCATCAGACGTTCTTCGCAAGCGATTTTATTGCGTGAATATTCCCAGACTGAATTGTCCAGCACAGTCGATTCTGTCACCGGCAAATTGGCGGGGGGCGTTTGATAGGCCGAAGCCGAACTGATGAAGATGTACTGTCCAACGCGCCCGCGCAACACTTCCAGGTCTTGTTCGATATGCTCCGGTGTAAAACCAATCCATTGCACAACCACGTCAAAGCTGTGGTCGCCCAAAGCGGCTTTATAAGATGCACGATCGCGCGCATCACCTTTAAGTTGGATCACCGATTCAGGGATCGGACGTGAAGTCTGCCCGCGATTGAGATGGTAGAGCTGCATCCCTTTTTCAATCGCCAGCCGCGAGCAAGCCGAACTGATAATGCCGGTTCCACCGATGAAGAGAACTTTTAACATGGCTGTCTCCTGTGTTGTCAGTATGCTGATTTTAGCTGTCCTTGCGAGGCGTCTTTGCGTTTTGTTTCCGCTACGCCTGATTCGCCAGCTGAGCACGAAGTTTTTCGGCGGTGTCTAAATAAACGGCCAGTTTCTCGCGCTCGTTTTGCACTACTTTCTCAGGAGCTTTCCCAGCAAAGGGGCTGCTGAGCAGCTTCTCCAGGCGTTGAATCTGACTCTCGACCTCGGCCAATTCTTTCTTCAGGCGGGCACTCTCTTCCGCCATATCCACCAAACCGGCCAACGGCAAATAAATTTCCACTGTTCCGGCGACCAGGGCAATATGATCAGCGGGTTTTTCAGCCAGCGCGGCATGAATTTGAATTTGGTCCTCATCCAGACGGGCCAAAGCAGCGATCACAGCAGCCTGATTTTTGATCAATGCTGTGCTGCTGCCCGCGGCAAAAATGGCGGGGATGCGCTGCCCGGGCTTGACATTCTTCTCGGCGCGCAGATTTCGGATCGCACGCACAATCTCCTGCACGATTTCAAACTCGGCGATCTTCTCGGATTCCCAACTCTCTTCGGGGCGCGGCGCCGGCCAGGGCGCCACAATCAGGGCATCAGCCCAGGCTTCGGAGTCGATCCCGGTTTCCTGCGCGGCAGCCTTGAGATGCCCCCAGAGTTCCTCGGTCACAAAGGGGATGAAAGGATGCAACATGCGCAGGCTCATATCCAGAACGCGCGTTAATGTTGCTGCGGTATTAGCAGCCCGCTCTTCACTCTGAGCCATTTGCAACTTTGCAATTTCCAGATACCAGTCAGCAAAATCGCTCCAGAAGAAATCATAAATCTGACGTCCGGCTTCGCCGTATTGGTGATTGCCAAACAACCGCTCCACCGTGTGGATGACCTCCTGCAGGCGCCCCCAAATCCAGGAGTCGGCCAGGGACCAACCCTCACCCCCGGCCCCTCTCCCGGTGGGAGAGGAGAGCAATGTATCTAATATTGTTTCCAAAACAGCTTCAGTTTGAGCTAACACCTCGCGATTCCAGAATCGTAAAACTCGAATACCTTCGCCTTCCAGATTTGAGGTACGTTCTGCGTCATGCTGAACCTGTTTTGCTTCGGCGTGTTGACCGCCATCTAACTCAATGGCAAGTTTTGCTTCGTGGCAGTAAAAATCAAGTATATAGCTGCCAAGCGGGTGCTGGCGACGGAATTTATGTTCATCAAGTTGTCGATCACGTAACAAACTCCACAGTAACTTTTCGGCATCCGTAGCAGTTTGTCTTAAATCTCGTGCACGTTGGAGCAACACTTGCGAAAGGGGCTTTTTGACATTTGGGGATGTCCCCTCTCCCCCTGGGAGAGGGCTAGGGTGAGGGAGTCCTTCCAGCATCCCAATTACAAAGCGCGTCGCGTTCCAGATCTTGTTGGCAAAGTTACGGTTGGCCTCTACCTTCTTCAGACTGAGATTCGTATCATTGCCCGGTGTGGAGCCAACCAGCAGGGTGAAGCGCAAGGCGTCCGTGCCAAGATCATCCATGACGATCAGGGGGTCAATCACATTACCGTAAGATTTGGACATCTTTTTGCCGTGCTCATCGCGAATCAGGCCATGCAGATAGATCTCGCTGAATGGAATCTCGCCGGTAAATTCCAGACCCATCATAATCATGCGCGCTACCCA
>JACNJM010000304.1:0-4314 GCA_014382605.1 Anaerolineae bacterium | reverse complement strand
AATCTGAAACAGCAGTTTTTAACCCCGGAGACCAGTTGATCAGCCGCGGGCCGCGATAGATCAACCCTTTTTCGTACAGGCGCACAAAGGCCTCGCGCACAGCAACCTGCAAATCATCATCCAGCGTGAAACGCTCACGCTCCCAATCGCACGAAGCTCCCAGTCGCCGAATCTGATTGCTGATATGCCCACCGTATTCGTGTTTCCAGTCCCAGGTGCGTTTCAAAAATTCCTCACGCCCAACTTCTTCTCGGCTGGTGCCTTCGCTGCGCAGCAATTTCTCAACCTGAAGCTGGGTGGCAATCCCGGCGTGATCGGAGCCGGGCAGCCACAGGGTGGGGATGCCTTTCATGCGATGGTAACGGATCATCAAATCTTCCATGCTGACAAACATGGCGTGACCCAGGTGTAATTTGCCAGTCACATTAGGCGGCGGGATCGAGATCACATACGGTTTTTTGGTACTATCATGTCCGGCCCCATTTGGATCATTACTAGGCTTGAAATAGCCGCCGTCTTCCCACATTTTGTAAATGTGTTCTTCAGTATTTTTAAAATCATAAGTTTTGGGTAGCGTGGTCATACTTCGTCTCCTAAATTACCAATTTTGCGTGCATCACAGTCACGGCGTTTCCGCCAACTTTTACAATTTCAATATTCTCCGGGGGGCCGATCACTTCCACGCTGGCCTGCCCGGGGCGTTGCATCCAGTGGCCTTGTTCGGCCACAAAAACCGGCACCATAAGCAGTCCGTAGCGCCACAAATATGCAGCCATGCCCCCGGTCGCCGATCCGGTGAAAGGGTCTTCAGGGGTGTCGGGCGGCACGCCGAAATGGCGGGCAAAAGTCTGTCCGGCGGGGGTAATCCCCTCCAGACAGAACAGGTGCGGGCTAAAAAAATCGGCGCGCGCCCGATAATCGCTATACGCGGCCACATCCAGCCGGATTCGGCGCAGCACTTCCAGATCGCGCACAGCGATCATCAATTGGGGCGTACCCGTGCTAACGGTTTGAATCGGCACGCCCGGCAGGGCATCTTTTGGCGAAAGCCCGAAGATGGGCATCACCTCGACGGGATCGTGAATGGCTAAAAATTGCGGTTTTTTCTGGGACATGACGATATTGTGAATCTCGCCGTCCCGGGCATGAATCGCCACATCGATGGGGCCGACATTCAATTCAAGGGTCAGGTGGGTGACTGGTTCTCGCAATGCCAGCCGCCCCGTATCGACCAGTGCGCGTGCCGTCGCCAGGGTGGGATGCCCGGCCAGCGGAATTTCCTCCGCCGGGGTGAAATAGCGCACGCCAAAGTCGGCAATTTCCGAGCGGCGTACAAAAGCCGTCTCAGAGAGATTCATCTCACGCGCAATCGCCAGCATGGTGGCTGAGTCCAGTTCATCGGTATCGAAAACCACGGCGCAGGGGTTGCCGCCCAGAGGTGTATCCGTAAAGGCGTCGACTTGCAAGAGTTCGTAGCTTTTTTTCATTTCATCACTGGCTCGATAATTTGCCATGTCAGAGCGCCATTGGACGTAGAAACCAGGGCAATTCTGTCTTCATTCCGGGCAACCGCCCAGCCTAATTCCGCGTCCACAAAGCTAAACTGCCCGTCCCAATTGAGCGATTTGAGCGCCTTCCAGGTCAGGCCGCCATCAGTAGTCGTGAAATAATCACGCCCGAAGGCCCAGCCCAGTTCCGGCGTGACGAATACGAGACTCTCGACCGGAGAGGCTAACTGGCTGTAGTGCCAATTTTCGCCGCGATCAGGCGTGGCGTAAATATACGTCAGGCTGGCTTCACCAAAGGTGGTGTCATTCTGCGAGAGCGTATAGCAGCGCACAATCAGCAAACCAATTTCTTCGGGCTGTAAAAAGAGCGGCGAAGAAGTAGCACATTGGCTGATTTCCGTGAACCAATCCAGACCGTCAGGTGCGGGCAAAAACTGGGTTTCCCAGGTCAGGCCGCCATCAAAAGTCGCTTCGTAAAAAGCGCCCTGCATCACGCCCAGATTATCTTTACTCACCCAGCCAAATTGATCATCAGCAAAAGCCATGCCTGTGTTTTGCAAGCTTTGCAGCCCGACGCCATAGGGATCAGCGATCCGCTCCCAGGTTTGGCCGCCATCGTACGTGGCAAAAAGATGGCTGTAATCATGGCTCATCCCGGCGTCAATATGCACCAGCAACCAGCCGCTGCGCTCGTCGATAAAAACAAAATCCTCGGGGTCAAACCAACCCTCTTGCCCGGTCAGCGGCAAGGGTTGGCTGGCCTGCCACGAATGCCCGCCGTCACGCGTGTACCAGATGATTGGATCGTGCATCGGCGGTGGATCATTTTCAGGCGCATAAAGCACCCAGGCCAGACGCGCATTGGCAAAATGGGTGGTAGCCCTCAACGTTTCGACGCTTGCAGGTTCGGGCGGTGTGCGTTCAGCCCAGGTTTGGCCGCCATCTTCGGTGAAAAGGATATGATCGCTGCTATCGGTTTGTGTGCCAACACCCCAGCCATTAAGTGCATCGAGCATATGGATTTCCTGGATAGTGACTTCGCTTTGTACGAGGAAGGGATGCATGGCTGGCGCGGACTCGGCCGCAGGTTGGTTGCTCCCCTCGGGGTTGGATTCTGCGCTCGGGGTTTGAGTTGGCTGCCGGGTGGCTGTCACCTGCGCTGAAAATTGCGCGGCGGTAGATGTATTCAGCTTTGCGCTACGATCCACTTCGGGCAGCGCGGCGGCACTCCCGCCGGGAAGGTTGCAACCTCCCAGAGCCAGAATCAGAACGATGTAGAGTAATATCCGAACTCGTTTCATGGCTTACTCCAAAAAACAAAAAATCCTTTCATCCATCGAGGACGAAAGGATCAAACTTCCGCGGTACCACCTCACTTCACCGCGCAGCACGCTGCGCTGGTGCGCTCATGTTCCAACTTGCCAGGGCGCATTAGAACTTCGCTATAACGGGCTTGCCCGTGCCGGTCTACTCTCCAATGGATTTCTACGGCATTCTCTCCGAGCGACCTTCGATGACTGGTTTCTGAGGACGGCTTGCAACCTGTGGCCTTCCTTCTCTGGCAGTTCCTGGTCACCTACTCCTCCCGGATGTGGTGTATTCAATTGGCTGGCATTATACACACATGGAATGTCGGAGTCAAGCGTCTTATTTGTGAAATTTTCCACAATTCTTGACGCTAGGTACTACTTTGTGCTATCCTTCGGTATTCTTTTAGCCGGTTCTTCGGGTAATAGTAGGATCGGCATTTTTGAGGTAGTTATGATCCAAAGAGAACGCGTTTCTGATAATGTATTTGTTTTTCAAAGCGAATTATACGCGCAAGTGACTGCCGGGGTGGTCGTCGGTTCCGACTGGGCGGTAGCCATAGATACATTATCATTTCCGGAAGAAACCCTGGAAATTCGCGATTTCATTGAGCAAGAGCTAAAAGTGCCTGTGCGCTATGTGATCAACACGCACTATCACGCCGATCATAGTTGGGGCAATTGTTATTTTCCGGGCGCAATCGTAATTTCGCATGCGCTATGCCGCACATTTCTTGAAGAACGGGGCATTCCTTCGCTGGAAGAAGCGCGCAAATCGAATAACAGCTTTGAGAAATCGAAGATAATTTTGCCACAGATGACGTTTAGCGAAGGCGAATCAAGTCTGAAAGTAGACAAGAAAACTCTGACAATGATCCAACTTCCGGGACATAGCGCCGATGGGATTGGCGTATTCAACGAAGAAGACCGCATTCTGTTTGCCGGGGATGTGTTTATGCCACTGCCCTATTTAGTTGATGGCGATATTGAAGCGATGATTACCTCCTTGCTGAAAATCCGCGAGATGGGGCTGGAGAATGTTATCCAGGGACACGGCGAAGTGGTACTGCGGGGCGAAGTTGATGAAACCATCAATAGTCATCTGGCCTATCTTTCCGAAATTCGCAAAGCTGTACGCAAAGCATCTCGCCGAAAATATCCGGGCGATTTATTGTTAGAAGTCGATATTGAAACATGCGGAAAGAGCCGGGTTTTATTGGGCGGCCTGGCAGAAGAACTACACCAACGCAATTTAACGGCATTATATCGCCAGTCGTACGGCGAAAGACCCGCATATTCCGCCATGGCATAGTAGCGAAAGTGCGTAAGTCGTGAGTATATTAAAAAATTGCCAATTCAGCTTTGAACTGGCAATTTTTTTTTATTGGCCGCGGGAATTTTTGAGGGAAAAGAATATAAGGTTAAATTCTGCCACTGGCCGTTTTCCTAATTGAGAGAGCAGAGTTTTGAAATAATGAAAGATCAATTGCCCAAAAACA
>JACNJM010000119.1:21881-38332 GCA_014382605.1 Anaerolineae bacterium | reverse complement strand
GCGACGACACCCTGACCGGCGACGCCGGGAACAACATCCTCACTGGCGGCCCCGGCGTGGATACCCTGGCAGGCGGTCTCGGCGATGATACCTACCGCTTCGCCGCCGGTTGGGGCGTGGACAATCCGATTATTGAATATGCCAATGAAGGCAACGACACCTTCGATTTCTCGGCGCTGGCAGTTTCCGTGACGGTCATCATAGCGAATACGCTTATCGGTACGGACGGCGTCAGCATCGCCACCCACAGCGGTGCGCAGATCGAAAATCTGACCGGCGGTACTGCCGGAGATACCTTCCGCTTCGCGAACAACGTGACTTTGGGCGGAAAGATTGACGGTCAGGCCGGAAATGACATCCTCGATCTGAGCGCCTACACTTCCGCACTGAACATCCGCATCTCCGGCACAGGCAGCGTGGACGGCATGGCGGGCCGTATTGACAATGTTCTCGGCAGTTTTGACAATATCACCGCCCTGACGGCGGGCAGCGGTAATGACACCCTGTTTGGCGCCAATGTTGATGCCACCTGGACGATGGACACGACCAACAGCTACACCGCTGGCGGCTTCGGTATGGATTTCTCCGGTGTGGAGAATCTCAGCGGCGGCAGCGGCACCGACATCTTCCGCCTGATCGGCACGGCCTCGGTTGCCGGAAATGTGGCGGGCGGCGCGGCGAGCGGAGCGAGTGGCGACACTCTTGATTACAGCGCCTACACGGCTGCAGCCGCGGTCAACTTCCCGGCGGGCACAGCGACGGGCATCGGCGGCACAGTCAGCGGGATCGAAGTGGTCATCTCCAACGGCATCGGTGTCACGCTGGATGGCGATGAGAATGACAATACCCTCATTGGTGGTCTGGGTGATGACAATCTGCGCGGTCACGGCGGCAACGACATCCTGATCGGCAACGGCGGCGACGACTATCTGGATGGTGGCGCGGGCCTGGACACGGCGGTATATAGCGGCAGCGCCAACGGTGTGATCGTTGATCTCGGCGCAGGCACAGCGCAGGATCAGGGCGCGGGCACTTCCAGCGGCACGGATACGCTGGTGAGCATCGAAAACGTGATTGGCAGCAGCTATGCGGATACGATTACCGGTGACGGCGGGAAGAATATCCTCACCGGTGGCGCAGGCGATGATACCCTGATCGGTCTGGGTGGTGATGATATTTACAAGTTCGGCAACAACGCCGGGATGGATACGATTACAGAGACCGCCGCGGGTGGTAGTGACACGCTGGACTTCTCCGCGGCTACGGTGGCCTTGAATGTGACTGCAGGAAGCCTGCATGTGGCCGGAACGAATATTGACGTGACTTCCGGCGGTATGGTGGAAAAATATATCGGTGGTCAGGGCCTGGACACCTTCGATTTCTCGGCAGAAGGCACAGCCCAATGGGTCACACTGAGCGGTCTCGGTAACGCCGATGGCTTCTCCGGAACCTCCAGCGGCCAGGCCGGAACCTTCAACAATGTGAATGCTCTCATCGGCGGCACCTCGACGTCCGACGCACTGACGGGCCTCGACGCTGTCGCAACCTTCAACCTTCAACCTGCCAACGGCGAATATATCTCGACGAACACCCTCATTTTCACAGCTTTCGAAACCCTGAACGGCGGCTCACAGGCCGATACCTTCGAGATCACGGGTGCCGCGGCCTACACATTGAACGGCAACGCCGGTAACGATGGTCTGTACTTCGCCGAAGGTGCAACACTAGGCAGTGCTTTCGATGGCGGCTCAGGTGACGACACGCTCAGCTTCAGCGGGAACACCAGCGCACGCGCCATCGTCCTTACCGGCCTCGGCTCCACAGACGGCTTCACCGGGACCGCGGCGAGCGGCATCTTCAACAACGTGGATACCCTCACCGGCGGCGACTCGACGTCCGACGCTCTGACGACGCTTGATACGCTTTCAACATTCAATATTCAACTTTCAATCGTTCAATACGTTTCTACGAATATACTTACGATTTCCGACATTGAAGATATTACCGGCGGTTCACAGGCCGACACCTTCAAATTCGCCGACGCCGCGACCCTGGCGGGCGGGCTTGGCACGATTGATGGCGCAGGCGGTGTGAACACCCTCGACTACTCGGCTTATACCTCCGGCGTGAACGTTGGTCTGGGCGCTGGCACCGCCACCGGCATAGCTGGCATTACCAATATCACCAATGTAATTGGCGGGCAGGGCAGCGACATCCTAACTGGTGACACAGGCGCAAACACCCTGCGCGGTGGCCCCGGCGACGATACGCTCAACGGCGGCGCGGGCGATGATATTTACCTCTTCGAGAACGGCTCCGGTACGGATACCGTCAATGAGAACGCCGCTGGCGGCAGCGACACGCTCGACTTCACCGCCGTCACCACCCCGCTGACCTTCTCACCCGCCGCCTTCACCGTGACCGATACCGCGCTCCACGTCACCTACAATGCCGAAGTTGAAAATCTGATCGGCGGCAGCGGCGTCAATACCCTCAGCTACGCTGGCAATGGCGCGGCGCACACCGTCACGCTCATCGGCGCGGGCAGCAGCACGGGCTTTGCGGGCACGGCTAGCAGCCTGCCCGGAACCTTCGATAACATGAACGCTTTCGAGGGCGGCAGTGGCAGCGATACGCTCAATGGCCTGAACGCCGCCAGCACCTGGACGCTGGATAGCGCGGATAGCCAATATATGAGCGGCGGGCGCGTATTTGGATTTGACGCTACGGTCAAGATTCTCAACGGTGGCACGGGAGTGGACACCTTTGAGTTGGTCGGCGCCGAAAACAGGACGCTCAACGCGGGGGCCGGGGCGGATACCGTTTACTTTAGAGATGGTTCTACGCTCAATGGTCATTTCGACGGCGGCTCTGGGGCTGACTCCCTTTCCTTTAGCGGGAACACCACCGGGCGTAGCATCGTTCTCACCGCCCTCGGCACCACCGACGGCTTTGCCGGTTCCGCCGCATCGGGTACCCTCGACAACGTCAACACGCTCATCGGTGGCAACGGCACGGATTCACTCACTGGCCTCAACGCGATTTCAACCTTCAACCTGCAACCTGCCAACGTGCAATACACCAGCACCAACACTCTCACCCTGACCGGCATCGAAAACCTGATCGGCGGCTCGCAGGCGGACGCCTTTACCCTGACGGATGGCCTGATCGTTACGGGCAGCGTGGACGGGCAGGGCGGCGCCAACACGCTCGACTTCTCTGCCTTCACTACCGCCCGGTTCGTAGTGCTGACTTCAGTCGGCACAAGTATTGGTTTCACCGGCACGGCCAACGGCATCACAGGCGGTTTTGCTAACATCAACACCCTGACCGGCAGCGGTGCAACCGACGCCCTGACAGGCCTCAACGCACCTTCAACCTTCAACCTTCAACCTGCCAGCCTGCAATACGTGAGTACCAATACCCTCACCTTTGCGAATTTTGAAAACCTCATCGGCGGCACGAATGATGATGCCTTCGCTATGATTGGCGCGGTCAGCTTTGCGGGCACGCTCAATGGTAGTGCGCACGGGTTGGGCGACACGCTCGATTACAGCGCCTACACCGGCAATGTGACCGTTAATCTGGCGACCGGGCAGGCCACTGGAACCAGCGGCATAAGTAACATCGAAATCATCAAGGGCGGCACGGGGATCAACACCATCACCGGCGATGACGGCGACAACACGCTGTATGGCGGTCCCAGCAATGACCGGTTGGTGGGTGGCAAGGGCAACGATACCTATGTGCTGTATGACGGCTGGGGTACGGACGAGATTGTTGAATTGCCCGGCGAAGGCGACGATACGGTTGATCTTTCGGGCATTACCGGGGCCACCGGACAACTGACCTTCAACTTCGGTGCAGGCACGCTGACGATTACCGGCGGCGGCAACGCGCTGACGCATACTGGCGGCAACGTGGAGAATTTTGTCGGCGGCGACTTCAGCAACAACTTTGTCTTTGGCGCAGGCGTGACGATTGCGGGCGGCGCTACCGGCGGCTCGGGCGGGGATACGCTCGATTTCAGCGCCTACACCACGGCTGTCAACGCCATCCTCACCCGCCTGGGCAGCGCCGATGGCTTTGCCGGTACGCTCAACGGTATGGCTTTTGACAATATCAACGCCCTCACTGGCGGCTCGGCGTCGGACTCACTGACTGGCATGAACGCGTCCGCAACCTTCACCATTCAACCTGCAACCGTTGAATATGTGAGTACCAATACCCTCATCGCCGCCAACTTCGAAACCCTCACCGGTGGCACGAATAGCGATACCTTTGCTCTGGCGAACACGGTCACGTTTGCAGGTACCATCAACGGCGGCGCGGGTACGGATACGCTTGATTACAGCGCCTACACGACGGCGATCACGGTGGACCTTTCGAGCCGCGTAGCCCAGCACATCGGCGCGCTGAGCAGTATCGAAAACGTCACCGGCGGCAGCGTCAACGACGTTCTCACCGGCGATGCAGGCCCCAACGTGCTGCGCGGCGGTCCGGGCAACGATCTGCTTAGCGGCCTGGGCGGGAACGATATTCTCGTTGGTGGAGCGGATAATGATACCCTGATTGGCGGCGCGGGCAACGACACTTTCCGCTTTGAACTCAACGCCTTTGGCGTAGATGGGATCATTGAACTTGGCGCTGAAGGGTATGACGCGATGGACTTCTCAGCACTGAGCGACAACCTGAACATCGTTCTGGGCAGCGTCACGGTGACCAATGGGGCCAACACGGCCACCCATAGCGGCACCTTTATTGAGAAGGTCATCGGTGGTTCGGGGAATGATCTCTTTACGGCGACGGGAAATCAGTCTGTGGATTTGGATGGCGGTCCTGGGGATGATACATTCATCTTCAATGATGACGCCAGACTGACCGGAACCCTGAGCGGGGCAGCCGGAAGCGATACGCTGAATTTTGCATCCTATGCCACCGGGCGCGATTTTGTACTCACCGGTCTGGGTGCGTCTGGCGGATTCAACGGCACTGCCACGGGGATTACCGGCTCCTTTACCAATATCAATACCCTGGTGGGCAGTGCTGCTTCAACAACCGACACCTTGACCGGATTGAATGCGGCTTCAACCTTCAACCTTCAACCTGCCAACACGCAATATATAAGCACCAATACGTTGGCTTTCTCCGGTGTGGAAACCATGCAAGGCGGCAGCGGGAGCGATACCTTCAACATCGGCGGCACGCAGACCTTTGATCTCTTGGGCGGCGCGGGCGAAGACACCTTTGTCTTCGCCGACAACGGCCGTTTGCTGGGCCGCATCAACGGGCAGACGGGCAGCGACACGCTGGACTTCACGGCCTTTACCACAGCCCGGCGCATTGTGTTAACGGGGCTGGGTAGCACAAATGGTTTTGCGGGTGGCGATTACACACCGCTGCGGGCGCTCACGGGCGGCTTCGATAACTTCAACACGCTCAAGGGGAGTTCGGATCCAGCGGGCGGCGATATTTTGATTGGGTTGAACGTCCCTGGCGAGTGGGTGTGTGGCACGGTGTGTACCTACACGGCCAACCCGATCTTGACCTTCACCGGCTTTGAGACTTTGGCGGGCGGCGATGCCAATGACACCTTCACGATCAACGGTGTGCGCGACCTGACCCTGATTGGCGGAGCGGGCAATGATACCTTTATTCTGCCCGCGGGCGCAGAAGTACTGGGTAGCATCAATGGGCAGGGTGGTAATGACACCCTGGAGTATGGCCTGACGATTCTGCCGTCGCACAACGCCGGAATGGGGACAGCCACGGGCGTACGCGGTGGTATCTTTAGTATTGAAAACTTCACGTTGACGGTGTTTCCGCTGCCCGTTGTTCCGCCCATCATCGTTGTTCAGGTTTCTGCTTCGGGTACGGAATCAACTCAGAGCGTGCCCGGCCTGTCCCTGCTCGTTGTGCGAGTATACACTCTGGTTACAGTATTGCGCTCCGGTGAGCCGGTCTGGCTCCATCCACAGTTTATCAATATCCTGGTTGTCAATCCATCGGCGCAGGTCATGCTATCCGCGGGGAGCGGCGCGGTCGCCGATATCATTACGGGAACGGTGGCGAGTTTGCCGTTTGCGCTGCCTTCCGGCTATCAGTTTGTGGCTTCGTTGAACGTGGCAATCTTCGATGAGAATGGCGCCACGCTGAAGAAGCTGCCGCCAGGAAGCTGGATGAACCTGTCCTTTGTCTTACCTGATAACTACGCCAGCCAAACCTTTATGCTGTTGTATTGGGATGAAACTCTGAATGACGGCATGGGTGCTTGGGTTGAACTGCCTATACAGATTTTATTCGGTGATGCAGCAAGCAATGAGAATCTCACGGAGATCGTGACCTACTATCGCTATTGGGATGCCTCAGCGAATGTAGGGTTGGGTGAGTGGTTGACCATAACCGCCTCAGGGAAATTCTGGGATGCGTTGTTTAGTGATACTTTGGGTGGATGGTTTGAATCATCGGTCGCTGCAGATGAAACCATTCAGCCTGCTGCAGTACTAGCCGGGCAATCAAACTTCACGGGTACCTTTGTACTCGTCGCGATTGACACGGATAACTGATCTTTTTGTTCGACCGATGGTTTTTGATGCCATATTTAGGGGATGAAGTTGACTTTACCCTCTAAATGAAGGGCTTCTCACAGCAGTTCCCAAAGAACCAGTTTGGGGGACCATCGGACACGGATCATTTTCAAGTATAATTCCCTCGCTATGGATCATACTGCGCTCTACCGCAAACTCTATCGTATCCGTCGATTTGAGGAAACCGTGCTAGAAAATTTCCCCAAGGGCGTTTTCTTCGGCACAACGCATACCTACCTGGGGCAAGAAGCCAATGCAGTGGGCGTGCTCACGCACCTACAAGATGGCGATATTGTTTTTAGCAATCATCGCGGTCATGGTCATTTTCTGGCGTATGGCGGCGAGATGCGCGCCCTCTTTGCCGAAATGATGGGTAAATCCACCGGTGTGTGTGGCGGACGCGGCGGTTCTCAGCATCTTCAATGGAAAAATTTCTATTCCAATGGCGTGCAGGGCGGCATTGTGCCCGTTGCTACGGGTATGGCGCTGGCTGAGAAGCGCAAAGGCACAAATGCGCTGGCTGTGGCCTTCCTGGGCGATGGTACCCTGGGTCAGGGCGTAGTTTACGAGAGCATCAACATGGCTGCTCTGTGGGATGCGCCTATTCTCTATGTTGTTGAAAACAACCACATTGCCCAGACCACCCCTGCCGAATCGACACTTGCCGGAACGATAGCAGCTCGTTTTGCCGCTTTTGGCATTCCTGTTGACGAGTTAGATTCCAGCGATGTTTTGGAGATTTTTGCTGTAGCAGAGAATTGTTTGGAAGATGTGCGCGCCCGAAGTGGGCCGCGTGCCCTGATATTGTCTACGGTCAGGTTTGGGCCTCATTCCAAAGGGGATGACACGCGTGACCCGGAGTGGGTTGCCGCTTTAAGAGAGACGCGCGATCCCCTGAGTATTCATGCCCCCCGCCTCGCCCCAGAGATGTGCGCTGCGATTGAAGCCGAAGTGGACGCCGAAGTGACAGTTGCTTTTCAACACGCACTTGCCGATGAGTCTGCGATCCGCGGTCAGCCGTTAGTGGTTAGCAACCCCCAATCGCTTCCCGCTTCTCGCCCTCCGCTCTCTGCTGCCTCCGTCCTCGCCTCCCTCAACGCCGTCCTGCACCAAACCTTCGCCGCCAACGAGCGCGTCCTGCTGCTTGGTGAAGATGTGCTTGATCCCTATGGCGGGGCTTTCAAAGTTACGCAAGGGCTTTCCGATGCTTTCCCTGAGCGCGTTATCAATACGCCCATCTCGGAGGCCGGGTTTGTTGGCCTGGCGGCGGGGATGGCCTTGCGCGGCCTGCGCCCGGTGGTTGAGATCATGTTTGGCGATTTCGTCACCCTGGCCGCCGACCAGATCATCAACCACATTGCCAAATTCCGCTGGATGTACAACGAGCAGGTGCGCGTCCCGCTCGTCATCCGCGCCCCGATGGGCGGTCGGCGCGGCTACGGTCCCACTCATAGCCAAACTCTTGAAAAACTTTTCCTGGGTATCCCCGGCTTGCGCGTTTTGGCCCCAACCGCGTTGGGCAACCCCGGCCAACTTCTTGCCGATGCGATTGCTGACGATGATCCTGTGCTGTTCGTGGAGAATAAATTGCTTTACTTAGCAAAAATGCAAAATGAAACGTCTCTCCCCGATTTCACCGTAGCCCAACATCCAACCGCCGATTCCTATGCGCCGAATTACCTTCTTTCCATCTCCGGCGCGCCCCCTGCTGAAGTGACCCTCACCGCCTACGGCTACATGGCCGAGTTGGCGCGTGAAGCCATGCGCCAATTGGCCTACGAGCACGAAATTTTCGCCGAGCTGATTATTCCCACGCAGCTTGCGCCCTTTGAGCTTGAGCCGATCATCTTATCTGCGCGGCGCACCGGGCGTTTGCTTGTGGTTGAGGAAGGCACCTTCACTCTGGGTTGGGGCGCAGAAATCCTTGCCCGCGTCAGCGAAGCTCTCGGAAGCAGTCTGCGTGCCGCACGCCGCGTTGCCGCCCGTGATCTGCCCATTCCCGCTTCCGGCGCGCTGGAATTGAACGTTCTCCCCGATGTGGATGATATTCTCTCTGCGACACAGCAGATGATTGGCTACTGAATACCGGAAATTGAATTATGAATCCTATCACTATTCCTTTATTGAATCCCAATGAACCCGAAGCTATGTTGGCTGCCCTGCATGTGACTGAAGGCCAAAAAGTTGCTGCAGGTGATTTGCTTTGCACGCTCGAAACCACCAAGTCCACAGCGGATGTGGAATCTGAAGGGGAAGGCTATTTCATCGGGCTGCGCTTTGCAGAGGGCGATACCGTGCGCGCCGGGGATGTCTTGGCCTATCTGGCGGAATCGCCGGAGGCAGAAATCCCCTTCGCGGATGCCAGCGCCCCTTTCCAGAGCGAGTCCGAAACTCCCCCCGCGGGGTTGCGAATCTCCAAACCGGCATTCGCTTTGGCACAGCAGCATCATCTTGACCTCAGCCAATTCCCTGCGGATAGTTTTGTCACCGAAAAAATGGTGCAGGCGCGGTTAGTATCTTCGGCTGAGAAATTTGCTGCTCCGAAGTCGGATTTTGACCCCATAGCCTTGATTATTTATGGCGGCGGTGGGCATGGCAAATCGCTGCTGGAATTGGTGCGCGCGTTGGGTGTGTATCGTGTGGCGGGATTTGTCGACGATGGTGTACCTGCGGGTGGAGAGATTTTGGGCGTGCCGATCTTGGGCGGTGGCGAAAAATTGGGTGAACTCCACAAGCTGGGCGTGCGTTTGGCGATCAATGCCGTGGGGGGGATTGGCGCGGTCAGTGTGCGTATGAAGGTTTTTCGGCGTATTGCTGAAGCCGGGTTTACCTGCCCGGCGGTGGTGCATCCGACTGCGTTTTTCGAAGCCAGTTCAGTGTTGGCCCCGGGTGTGCAAATTTTTCCGCACGCCTATGTTGGCAGCGATGTGAATGTGGGCTTTGGCAGCATCGTTAACACCGGGGCGATTGTTTCGCACGATTGCACGTTAGGGAATTATGTCAACATTTCTCCAGGAGCAATTCTGGCCGGGGATGTGCGCGTGGGGGATGGGGCGCTGATTGGCATGGGCGTAACGGTCAACCTGGGGGCTAAAATTGGTGTCGGGGCGAAGATTGGCAATGGGGCCACGATCAAGAGCGATGTGCCCGCCAATGGTGTGGTGCGCGCCGGTACCGTTTGGCCGGAGTGATTCCTTGACAAACCCCTGCTTTGCGCCTAAACTACTCTCCAATATGTGCAGATTTGTCGTTTTATCCAACAATAAGGTTAAGCAGAGCCGCAAGCCGCTGAACTCCCTGGCTTTCGGTCTTTTGAGGTTGCAAAACTGACAACGCTTCACTGATCGAACAGATACGGTCTCGTAACCGCCCTCTGGATTGAAAGCCGCCGGAGGGCGGTTTTTTGTTTAAGTCATCCACAAAGAAATACGAAGATGCACGAAGGAGAAACAAAATGTGTGTCTTCGTATTGGTCAACAAGATGTTGAAATGTTTTTTTGTTCAATGTCAAACGCGAGTGGTCCCCCCAGAGAGTGTTGCTGGCAAAAATAACCGCGGAGAGCGCAAAGGTCGCAGAGTTTTGTCACATAAAATGCTTTTCTCAGCGTTCTCGGCGCACTCTGCGGTAAATTTGTGAGACGATTTTCCATAGCAACACTTAAGCGGGAGACCATCCAAACGCGAAACTGTGAATAAAGGCAAAAAAATTCGCATCATTCGCATCATTCGCCACATTCGAGATCTTCGCGTTCATAAAAAGGAGCTAATCTTATGACGAATTCAAATCCCCGTATTGGTGTCTTGTATTCACGTGTGCGTGTTGAAGAAAAATGGCTTTTCGCTGCCCTGGAAGCACGCGGCATCAACCATGACCGCATCAACGACAGCAAAATTAGTTTTGATATTGATGACGCGGTGCCCTGGCAGCAATATGATGTAGTTTTGGAGCGCAGTCTCAGCCACATGCGCGGCCTGTACGCTACCCGGATGCTGAACTCGTGGTGCATCCCAACGGTCAACTCGGCGCGTGTGGCCGAAGTGTGTGGTGACAAAATGAGTACCACCGCGGCCTTTTCGGCAGCCGGAATTCCGCAACCCAAAGCGGCTATGGCTTTTACGCCCGAATCCGCGTTGGAAATTATCGAAGCGATTGGCTACCCCGTGGTGCTCAAACCGGTTGTTGGCTCGTGGGGACGCTTACTTTCGAAAATCAATGATCGTGATGCCGCCGAGTCGATTTTGGAGCACAAAGCTACCCTGGGTTCCTACCAGCATTCAGTGTTCTACGTGCAGGAATATATTGAAAAACCCGGTCGTGATATTCGCGCTTTTGTCTTTGGTGACGAAACGGTTACCGCTATTTATCGTCACTCCCCGCACTGGATTACCAACACTGCCCGCGGCGGCTCTGGCGATATTTGCCCCGTGACCCCAGAGATCAACGATCTGTGCGTGCGTGCTGCTCAGGCCGTTGGCGGCGGCGTGCTGGCTGTGGATTTGATCGAGCATCCCGAAAAAGGTTTGCTGGTCAACGAGATCAATCACACGATGGAATTCCACACTACCGTCCCATTAACGGGAGTTGATTTGCCGAATCTGATCGTTGATTATCTGCTTGATGTCGCGAACGGAAATATCAATGTGCTTTCTCATATCGATTATGCCAAAACCGTTGCCAGCTCTTTGCCCGTGCCGATTCATCAACATATGTCAGATATGGCTGTTGTTGGGATGCAATTATGAATTTTTTATAAGTTCGCCTTTACGGATACCTGGCCTTGTGCTAAAATCCCGCCCAATATGAATACGACCATTCTGATCTGCAAGCATCATCACCATCATCATGCTTCAACCGGCAACTCCGCCCGGGCAGGTCTGCTTTAAGAACGTTAGATTTACAAATTCGCCATGAATAAAGCGCCCTCCACTCGGAGGGTGCTTTTTTGTTCCCTCGCCCACCCCCGCCCTGAGTAGAACGAAGGGCGGGGGGAGGGTTAGGGCAAGGAGCCACCCGTGACACCACGTAAAGAAATTCGTTTCGCTTTGCCCAGCAAGGGCCGTTTGGCTGAAGAAGCCCTGGACTTGCTCTCCAACGCCGGGCTGAATGTGTATAAACCTAATCCGCGTCAGTATCAGGCCAGTATTCCCATGTTGCCCGGCGTGTCGGTGCTTTTCCAACGCGCTGGCGATATTGCTGTCAGTGTGCATGATGGCACGGTTGATTTTGGCATCACCGGGTGGGATGTGGTCGCCGAGAAGAGCGCCAATGGCGAAGTGCTGCCGTTACTCAAAGAACTGGGCTTCGGATTTTGTACGTTGAATGTGATTGTGCCGGAAAGTTGGGAGAATGTTCATCGGGTGGGAGATTTGCGCGAGAAACAGAACCAGCTCAACCGTCCGCTCCGAGTTGCTACAAAATTTCCAGCCCTGACCAGGCAATTTTTCGTTGAAAACAATTTTTCCGAAGCACATCTCATCTCTGCCGAAGGCACGCTCGAAATTGCCCCCACCATTGGCTACTCCGATCTCATCGTTGATCTGGTTTCCAGCGGCACCACCTTGCAGGCCAACCGCCTGCGCCCGCTTGATGACGGCGAAATTCTGGCTTCACAGGCTTGCCTGGTGGCTAACCGCGCCGCCCTGCAAGCGCGCCCCGAAGTGCTGACCGCGGCCCGCCAGTTGATCGAATTTATTGTGGCTTATCTGCGTGCCAAAGATAACTTGGCCGTGTTCGCCAATATACGCGGCGAATCTCCCCAGGCGATTGCCGGGCGCATGTACACGCAAGCTGTAATCGGCGGTTTGCAAGGCCCCACCATCTCGACCGTGGTCAACAGCCGCGCCGGAGACTGGTATGCCGTGCACATTGTGGTGCGTAAAGACCAGCTCGCCAAGGCCATCAGCGAGTTGCGCGCCATCGGTGGCAGCGGCGTGGTCGTGACGCCCGTGACCTATATTTTTGAAGAAGAACCGCAAGCTTATAAAGATATGTTGTCTGCGTTAGAAATGAGCTAACCGCCAAGACGCGAAGGTCGCGAAGGAAAACTTAAAAAAATGAAGCCTTCGCGTTCTTTGCGCCTTAGCGGTGATATTTTTGGAGAAATTATGTTCAAAATCTACGATATTTCCACCGCCCGAAAGACTATTCTGCGCCGCAAACCCATCAACACGACGAACTACCCCCCGGCGTTGATCGCTGGCGTGGAGCGGATTTTTGGTAAAGGGGTTGGTCCCTACGAAGCCGTGGCGCGCATCCTGAAATCTGTGCGAGAAGAAGGGGACGCCGCCCTGCGGCGCTGGTCGCAGACCCTCGACAAAACCGACCTTGAAGAGTTCCGCATCCCGCCGGAGCGTTTCGCCGCCGCCTACGCCGATTTGCCGCCCGCGCTGGTTGAAGCCATGACCGTTGCCGCGGGGCGCATTCGCGATTTTCACCAACGTCAGCCGCTCCCCAACTGGACAACTACCGAGATGGGCGGCATCCTCGGTCAGCGCACCAGCGCCGTGGGGCGCGCCGGGGTGTATGTGCCGGGCGGCTCGGCTCCGCTGCCCTCCTCGCTGCTGATGTCGGTCATCCCCGCCCAGGTCGCTGGCGTGGAACGCATCATCGTCTGCACGCCGCCCAACCCGCACCCTGCCATTCTCGCCGCGGCGCACATCTGCGGCATTGACGAGATTTACCAGCTCGGCGGGGCGCAGGCTATCGCGGCAATGGCTTTTGGCACCGAGAACATCCCCAAAGTGGACAAAATCGTCGGGGCCGGGAATCTCTTCGTCACGCTCGCCAAGCAGCAGGTCTACGGCATCGTCGGCCTCGATGGGTTGGCCGGGCCGACCGAGACGATGGTCATCGCCGACGAGAGCGCCAACGCCGAATGGGTGGCCGCCGATCTGCTTGCCCAGGCCGAGCACGACCCTCTCGCCAGCGCCATCTTGTTGACCACCTCCCAACCCTTGGCCGAAGCCGTGCAAGTCGCTGCCGCCCGCCAAATGGAGAATCTCTCCCGCGCCGAGATTATTGCCCAATCCATCGAAAACCGCGGCGGCATCGTCATCACGCCCGATCTTGACACCGCCGCCCAACTCGCCGACGATTACGCCGCCGAACATCTTTGTCTGGCGGTCAAAGACCCTCAGGCTCTTGCCGATAGCATCAACAATGCCGGGGGTTTCTTCCTGGGCGATCACTCTTTTGAAGTTTTGGGCGATTACGTTGCCGGGCCGAGCCATGTCATGCCCACCGGCGGCTCGGCGCGCTTTGCTTCGCCGCTCAACGTGATGGACTTCGTCAAAATCAACAGTATTGTGGCCCTTGACCCCGACACTGCCGCCCAACTCAGTCCATTGGCCGCCGAATTTGCCCGCGCCGAGGGTCTTACGGCGCACGCGGCCTCCGCCGATTGTAGAATTTAAACCATGAATGAATTCCTACGCCCTCACATTCGCTCGATGGAACCCTACACCCCTATCCTGCCCTTCGAAGTGCTTTCCGAGCAAATGGGCATTCCAGCGGCGCAGATCACCAAGCTCGATGCCAACGAGAACCCCTACGGTCCGTTGCCCGAAGTGCGCGCCGCACTGGCTGATCTGCCCTACGCCCACATCTACCCCGACCCGGAGAGTCGTCATCTGCGCGCCGCACTGAGCGAGTATCACGGCATCCCCGCCGAGAATATTCTGGCCGGGGCTGGGGCTGATGAGTTAATTGATTTGGTCATGCGCCTGATTCTGGAGCCGGGCGATTGTATTGTGAATTGTCCGCCGACTTTTGGGATGTACAGCTTCGACGCGGCAGTTAACAACGCCCGCACGATTCCCGTGCCGAGAGACAGGAACTTCAACCTGAATTTTGAGCGGATTGCCGCGGTGGTGGCGGAATCTAGCCCCAAAGCAATTTTCCTGGCCTCGCCGAACAACCCCGATGGGGGGCTGCTTGCCCCGGAAATTCTCGTTGCCCTGCTGGAACTGCCTGTACTCGTCATCCTCGATGAAGCCTATATCGAATTTGCCCCGCCGGGCAGCAGTTGCATTGCGGAAGTCAGTCAGCGTGAAAACCTGATCGTCTTACGCACCTTCAGTAAATGGGCGGGCCTGGCTGGTCTGCGTTTGGGCTATGGCGTTTTCCCAAATTGGATGATGCCCCACCTGTGGAAGATCAAGCAGCCTTACAATGTATCCGTAGCTGCCGAGCGCGCGGGGGTGGTATCCCTTGAACACGCGCACCAGCTTGAAAGCCGCGCTGAGAGCATCATTGCCGAGCGGGAGCATCTCTTCACCGCGTTGCAGGACATCCCCTGGCTGCACCCTTATCCTTCCCACTCGAATTTCATTTTATGCCAGGTCATCGGCCGCGATGCCGCCCAACTCAAAGCCGATCTCGCCCAACAGGGCATCCTGATCCGCTATTTCAACAAACCGGGCCTGGACGATCATATTCGGATTAGCATTGGTAAGCCGGAACAAACTGATTTAATTGTTAGCAAGTTGGCAGGTTTAAACGTTTGAACATTCCAACTTGCCAACCTGTAAACGAGGTACTTATGCGAACTGCGAAAATTGAACGAAAAACGAATGAAACCGATATTTTTGTGGAGTTGAACATCGACGGCAGCGGACAGGCCGAAATCAACACCGGCATCGGTTTTCTCGACCACATGCTGCATCATATTGCCGTACACGGGCTGTTTGATTTGACTGTGCGCGCCGCGGGCGATTTGCACATTGACGAGCATCACACCGTAGAAGATTGCGCTCTGGCGTTGGGGATGGCCTTTGAGCAGGCTTTGGGCGATAAAAAAGGCATTGTGCGCACGGCCTCAGCCTATGTGCCTATGGATGAAGTGCTGGCCTTTGTGGCGATTGATTTCTCCGGACGGCCATACGCCGTGGTGCAGGCTGAGTGGGTCACGCCCTCCGTGGGCGGTATTGCTACGACGTTGTTTGGACATTTTATAGAATCATTCGCCGTGCAAGCCGGTTGCAATTTGCACGCTCGTGTGTTGTATGGCCGTGACGACCATCACAAAGCCGAAGCGCTCTTCAAAGCCCTGGCTCGCGCCCTCGATGCGGCCACGCGAATTGACGAGCGGCGCGGCGGCGTGATACCAAGTACAAAAGGAGTGATATAACGCAAAGTCGCTAAGTGGCAAAGCCGCAGAGTTTTTTCCTTCGCGTCTCTGCAGCTTCGCGCCTTTGCGTTGAAAAATATGAGTGAGTTTATTCTTTTCCCTGCAATTGATTTACGCAACGGCAAAGTCGTGCGGCTCTCGCAGGGTGATCCGGGGCGGCAAACGGTTTACGGCGATGAGCCGCGCACCTGGGCCGAACGCTGGCAATCCGAAGGTGCGGCATGGCTGCATGTTGTCAATCTGGATGGCGCGTTTGGCGAGTCCGCGGCGGCGAATCTGGCCGCTTTGCGCGAGATTTTGCGTGTAAATGTGCCAGTGCAGTTTGGCGGCGGCTTGCGCGATGAAGCCAGCCTGCGGGCCGCCTTCGATGCCGGCATTCGCCGCGCCGTGATCGGCACGGCGGCCATCGAAAACCCGGCGCTGGTCGATTGGGCGTTGGCGACCTACGGCCCGGAGCGCGTCGTGGTGGGCATTGACGCGCGCGACGGGGTTGTGCGCACACGCGGTTGGGGTGAATCTGCCGGGGTGCAGGCCGTTGATCTGGCGCGTGATCTGCGTAAGCGCGACTTACAATGGTGCAACTTCACCGATGTGGCCTGTGACGGTTTGCAAAGCGGCGTCAATATTGAAGCAACTTCAGCGCTGGCGCAGGCCTCGGGGCTGAACGTGGTCGCTTCGGGTGGTGTTGCCACGTTGGACGATGTGCGCCGTGTTCGTGATGCTGGACTGGCAGGTG
>JACNJM010000119.1:0-21416 GCA_014382605.1 Anaerolineae bacterium | reverse complement strand
ATACCCCCTGTTTGGGGATTCTGCCCGGGGTGTGCCCGCGCTTCGAACTGGATGATCCCCGGCTGACGGTTCCGCATATGGGCTGGAACACCGTTGAGGTCGTTCGCCCGCATTTCATCCTGAAAGACATCCAACCCGGCGATCAATTTTATTTTGTCCACTCCTACTATCCCCAACCGGATGAAGAAACTGACGTATTCGCCACAGCCCATTACGAGCATAATTTCGCCGCCGCCATCGGGCGGGATAATTTATTCGCCACGCAGTTCCACCCAGAAAAAAGTGGTGCAATTGGCTTAAAGTTACTGGAAAATTTCGCTCAATGGAAACCATAACGCGGATTTTTGTCGTAACCCAAAAAATTTACCGCCAAGATGCAAAGGTCGCCAAGAGTATTTATAAAATAACTTTGCGTTCTTCGCGTCTTGGCGTTAAAAGCTAGCCGGAGAAAATCTATGTTAAGCAAACGAGTGATCTCTTGTTTGGATGTGCGCGATGGCAAACTCGCCAAAAGCGTGAAATTTGTAGATACCAAAGACATTGGTGATCCCGTAGAACGCGCCCGCAAATACTACGAAGACGGCCTGGATGAACTGGTCTTTTACGACATCACCGCATCGAGTGACAAACGCAATATCATGCTCGATGTGGTCAGCCGGGTGGCCGAGCAGGTCTTTATCCCCTTTTCCGTGGGGGGCGGCCTGCGCACGGTGGATGACTGCGCCAAAGTGCTGCTGGCCGGTGCCGAGAAAGTTAACGTCAACAGCGCCGCGGTGCAAAATCCGGGGCTAATTGCCGGAGCCTCGCGGGCTTTTGGCGCCCAGGCGGTTGTGCTTTCGATGGATGTGTTACGTGTGCCGCCGACCCTGGAAATTCCCTCGGGCTATGAGATCGTCATCAACGGCGGGCGCAGGCCAATGGGCGTGGATGCCATCGAGTGGGCCAAGCGCGGCGAAGGACTGGGCGCGGGTGAGCTGGTGGTCAACTCGATCGATGCCGACGGCACCAAAGATGGCTACGAGATTACGCTCACGCGCATGATCGCCGAGGCTGTACGCATTCCGGTAATCGCTTCGGGCGGCGGCGGCACGCCGGAACATCTTTACGAAGTGCTCACCGCAGGCCGCGCCGATGCCGCGTTGATCGCCTCGATGCTGCATTACGACGAGTACACCGTAGGCGAGATCAAGGTCTATTTGATGGAACGCGGAATCCCTGTTCGCCTGGTGGAAACAGGCAATTAGGAAACCAGGAATCCTTTCTCGGACCTGTACCCTTTAGGTATTCCTGGTTTTTTATTAAAAAGTCATTATTGGTGTTATACCTCGCGAGATGTCACTTTTCAACCACAAAGACACAAAGTCACGAAGGAAGAGCAAAGAGTCTTTTGTTTTTCTTTGCGCCTTCGTGTCTTTGTGGTGAATTTTTCGGTCGTTTTGGATCGAGGCTGAGCAGATACAATAAAGGAGTTAGAAGATGAAAACAGCACTACTTTCTGTTTGGGATAAAACAGGCGTGATCGAGTTGGCGCAAAAACTGGCCGATGCCGATTGGCGTCTGGTTGCCAGCGGGGGCACAGCACGAACCTTGCGCGCTGCCGGGCTGGATGTGACCGAAGTCAGACAGATCACTGGCGAACCGGAGATGTTCGACGGGCGCGTCAAGACGTTGCATCCGGCCATCCACGCTGGGCTGCTGGCGCGCGATACCGAGGCCGATCGCGCCGATCTTGCGGCGCGCGGCTGGGAGGCGATTGATCTGGTTGTTGTCAACCTGTATCCCTTTGAGCAGGTCGTTGCCAACCCCGAAACCACCCTGGCCGAAGCCATCGAAAATATCGACATCGGCGGGGTCGCCCTGCTGCGCGCTGCGGCCAAGAATTTCGTCCGTGTAACCGTGTTGAGCGATCCCGGAGACTATCCCGAAGATTTGTTTACGCTCGAAGATGAAGCGTACCGCCAGCGCATGGCGCGCAAGGCTTTCATCACCACCGCCCGTTACGATGCCGCCATTCAGGATTATTTCACCGCGCTAGAAGGCGAACCTGAAACCTTACAATTAACACTCTATCCGGCGCAGACCTTACGCTATGGCGAAAATCCGCACCAGAGCGCGGCCTATTACACCCTCCAGCCCGGCGGCGGCCCGATGGGGGGCAAACTGTTGCAAGGTAAGCCGCTCTCGTACAATAACCTGCTCGATCTGGATTGCGCCTGGAACGCTGTCTATAATTTCGAGGGGACGGCTGTTGTGGTCGTCAAGCACGCCAGCCCGTGCGGCATTGCCAGCGCCCCATATGTCGGGCAGGCCATCGCTCCGGCTATCGCTTCTGACCCGGTTTCGGCTTTCGGCAGCGTGATCGCCAGCAACCAGACGATAGACGTAGAATTTGTTATGGGGCTGGGCGATCTTTTTGTGGAGTGCATCGCTGCGCCTTATATCACCGAGAATGCTTTAAAATTGCTTTCCGCCAGGAAGAATTTGCGCCTGCTTCAAATACCCTTGAACGTACTGCCTTTTGAATACGAACTTCGCTCAGTATTTGGCGGATTCTTACGCCAGCAAATTGACGGGGAAAACCTTGCCGAAGCCCCGGCCTGGCGCGTGGTCACAAAGCGACAGCCAACGCCCGAAGAAATGAACGCTCTGAAATTCGCCTGGAAAGCCGTTCAGCCGGTCAAATCCAACGCCATTTTGCTGGCGCATAGCGACGGTGAGATCAACTTCACCGTGGGCATTGGCGGCGGGCAGCCTAACCGCGTCGATTGCGTGCGTATCGCCGGGGAGCGCGCCGGGGAGCGCGCCGCCGGATCGGTGCTGGCCTCGGATGCTTTCTTCCCCTTTCCGGATGGCGTACAGGCCGCTGCTGAATTGGGCGTGACGGCCATTATCCAGCCGGGCGGCTCGGTGCGCGACGAGCAGGTTATCGCCGCGGCAGACGAACTTGGTCTGGCGATGATCTTCACCGGCGTGAGACACTTTCGACATTAGGAATGGTGAATTGGGAATGATGAATAATGAATGGCAAGATGAAATAGGTGTCGGACGTTTGACGTTTGACGAAAAAGGTTTGATCACAACCGTTGTGCAAGACGCAATGACGAATGACGTTCTCATGGTCGCCTGGATGAACGCCGAAGCCCTGCGTCTGACACTGGAGTCGGAACAGGCCCATTTCTGGAGTCGTAGTCGCGGGAAACTCTGGCATAAAGGCGCCACATCGGGAAATTTCCTCAACGTGCGCGAAATTCGCGTCGATTGTGATGCCGACACCCTGCTGCTCAAAGTTGATCCTGTTGGGCCAGCCTGCCACACCGGGGAGCGGAGTTGTTTTTTTCGTGTACTTGAATGAATTTTTACCGCGGAGTTCGCGGAGAGCGCAGAGATTGATTTTCGGCGACTGCTGCGAGCGCAATAGTAAATGGAGATCGTATGTTGCATCAATTATTTGAAATCATCACAGACCGCAAGGTCAACCCTACGGAAGCCTCTTACACGGCGCGGCTGTTTGCCGAAGGCGAAGACAAAATTCTGCAAAAAATCGGCGAGGAGGCTGTGGAGGTGATTCTGGCAGCCAAAGGACAGGGCAGGCAGCGCATCATCGAAGAAGCCGCCGACCTGTTCTATCACACCCTGGTGATGCTCGCCGCTAAAGGCATCACCCTCAACGACATCGAAGCTGAACTTCGCCAGCGCCACAAATGAGCCAGAAAATTCTGCTTTTCGACATGGATGGCGTACTGCTTGAATCTGCTGGTTATCACAAGGCGCTGACCGAAACTGTGCGTTTGATCGGTGAAGCGCTGGGCTATAAAAACGTAGAACTCACCCCTGCTGATATTGCCGCCTTTGAAGCTGCCGGAATTACCAGCGAGTGGGATTCGTCGGTGATTTGTTTTATTTGGTTGATGCTGCCGCTGTGGGAGCGATTCCCGTCCCTGGGGATACCAGCCACCCTCACCGAGGGCCTGTTCCCCAGGGAGTACGGACTCGCTCCGAAGTGGGAGGCGCTCTTCGATAAGTTGAATCAACCTCTGAGCGAGTCTGGCAACCCTGTCTTTCGGGCAGAGCAGATACTGGCGTCCGGTCACCCGCGTGAGCAGAATATTCGCCAAATTTTTTACGAGGCATATTCTATTGAAAAATCGCTCACCTATCGCATCTTTCAGGAGTTGGTGCTGGGTAGCTTATTTTTCGCCGAAACATATTCCCTGTTGCCCTGGTTTGAGGCCGAAAGCTTCTTGTCGCAATTTGATCGCCCAAATCTGATTCCGGATGAAAGCGCCAAGTTGTTGAACTGGCTTGCTGAAGATGGGCATCGGGCGGCAATTTTTACCAATCGGCCTTCAGGGTATGGAGGTTTGAGTACGCCCGAAGCCGAGATTGGCGCTCGGCGTGTTGGCCTGGCTGCGCTGCCGATCGTGGGTTATGGCGATATGCTCTGGCTCAGTCAGCAGCGCGGCGTTGAGGTAGGCGCGCTGCGAAAACCATCCCCGGCACATACACTGGCGGCTTTGCAGCGCGCCCGGGGTATGGATGCGAAAACCGCACTTCACCTTGCAGCGGATCTGGCGCTGGATGGGAAAAATATGTCCGACTGGCATCAATTTCAGGGCGTTGAGGTGTATGTTTTTGAAGATACCAGCGCGGGCTTGAAGAGCGCGCAAGCCGCGCAAGGTATTTTGCAGGAGCTGGGTCTGAATAGTTTTTGGCATTTCTTGGGAATATCGGCGGTGGAGGCAAAACAAACTGCTTTGCGTTCAGTGGGGGCTGAAGTTTTCTCCAGTTTGTCAGAAGCGCTGATGGCTGGTCTTGTGCGCGGCCCGTTGTCGAAGTAGAATAGCTGTAATTACGATTTTCGTTATATTTTAGGGAAAAACCTACTAATGGATGAACTTGATCTCGCAATTCTTGAATTCTTGCAATCGGATGGACGCAAGCCGTTTACCGAAATCGCCAACCAATTGAATGTTTCCGAAGGCACGGTGCGCAACCGCGTGACGCGTTTGATGGATGAAAATGCGCTGCAAATCGTTGGCGTTGTAGACCCGGCCAAAATGGGCTATCAAGTATCTGCCCTGATCGGGGTTTCGATAAGCGGAGGCAATATCGAACAGGTTGCCAGAAAAGCGGCCGTTTTTGGCGAGGTTAGTGATGTGGTGATGGTCTCAGGTGAATTTGACTTGATGATCTCTGTTTATTGTAAAGATGGTGAGCATTTGAGTGATTTCCTTAGCCAAAAACTGCGTTCGGTTGAGGGAGTGACACACACACAAACTTTTGTCATTTTGCGCAATTTTAAGAACACGAATCACTTAAGTCCGATAAACCTGGAATAAGCCTTGTGCTATAATTAAAGCAATGGATACAGAAATAATTCCCACCCAAGATTTAACGGAAGAATTACCTGCCCCCGAAGATACTCGCAATCAGCGCGGTCTGGTTGTTGGTTTGGTAATCGGCGGGATCGCGCTATTGGCTGTGATTGTGGGCGCTGTTTTTTTGTTGCTGCGTCCATCAACAGATACAGCGCGCGTGCGAGATGTTTTTATCATCTTTATGGCGCTGGAATCGATTGTCATCGGCCTGGCGCTGGTGATTTTGCTCGTTCAACTCGCGCGCCTGATCAATTTGCTGCAAAATGAAATCAAGCCAATTATGGACTCAACCAATGAAACAGTGAGCACATTGCGTGGTACGACACAGTTTTTGAGTGATAATCTGGTTGAGCCAGTGATGAAATTAAATGAATATCTGGCCGGGTTCGGTCACTTGATCCGGTTTGTGCGACCAAAAAAATAATTACCTTAAGCAGTTCAAAAAAGGAGTAAAAAATGGCAAATGACAGTAATGAATTTGGCGCTTTCCTATCAGGGTTAGTGCTCGGTGGTTTGGTTGGGGCGGCTGCGGCTTTGTTGTTGGCGCCTCAATCGGGCGAAGAAACCCGTACCTTTATCCGCGATAAGAGCATTGAGTTAAAAGATTTGGCTGAAGAAAAAGCTGGTGAAGTTCGCATACAGACCGAAGCAAAGCTGGGTGAAGCGCGTACCCAGGCTGAAGTCAAAATGGCTGAGGCGCGTCAGCAGGCAGAAAAATTAGCCCAAGATGCGAAGACCAAAGCCGGCGAATTACGCCAGCAAGGTCAGGTTGTTCTCGAAGATCAGAAATCAAAAATCGAGGAAGTAATCGAGACCGGCAAAAAGAAGATTGCCAAAAAAGATGCACCCGCGGATGAAACTGCGGTTTAGTACGTGATTGGATATATGTGTTGCAATATCGCCCCAGCACTGGGGCGATATTGCTTTTTTGATGCAGAATGAGCAATCGACGACTTAATTCTCAACCTCAAGGGGGAATGGTTCTGATAATGGGCCTAATTTTCATGGTGGTTGGTGGTTTGATTATCCTGATGGCTGTGGATATACTTCCCCTGGATCCGGCTAGCCTGCACGCGCCGCGTTGGGTATTGGGCGCGGCTGGGGCGTTGTTCTTTCTATCCGGGGCTTTAGTTTTTCTCCAGGGGATTGCAGGCCCCGACGGAGAGCATGATGTGCTGGTGCAGTGGGTGCAGTATGTTCTTGTACTCGGTGCCATGCTAGCTTTTTCATCGGTGTTCCTCTGGGTTGGATTTGGCCCCGGAGAACGCGAATTTCAGACAACGACATCGGTTGGGCCGCTCAGCGTTTCGGGGCAAGGTAATGATGTGGTGGGACGTTGTCTATTTGGCGGCTTTGGGGCGCTGACGGCGCTGGGAACTGTTTATTATGCGTTTCAGCAATTGACAAAAATTCTGAATTTATCTGGAGATGGCGATGAGTGAAAACGTCTTCAATAAATGGAAAACCGGGCTGGCGCGCACGCGCAAGACTACTTTTGGGCGAATTGCCAATATGCTCGGCGCCAGCGAAATCGATGCCGATACCTGGGATGATCTGGAAGCCCTCTTTATTCAGGCCGATATGGGGTTGGAAACAACCGAAGAGCTGATCGAAGCCTTGAAGGCCGCCCAACAAAAAGACGGTCTGACGCGCACCGATGAATTACGTGAAACTATCAAAAGCGAACTGGTCGCCCGCCTGGACGCGCCGCCAAACCTCAATATGGATGCTCGACCTAGTGTGATTCTGGTTGTAGGGGTCAACGGCTCTGGCAAAACCACCAATTTGGCGAAATTGGGGCAGCGATTTCAGCAGCAGGGCAAGAAAATTGTTTTTGGCGCAGCCGATACCTTCCGCGCGGCGGCGATTGAGCAACTGCAAATTTGGGGTGAGCGGCTAAATATCCCGGTGATTGCTGGTCAGCCGGAAGGCGACCCCGGCGCTGTAGCTTATGACACTGTGCAGGCCGCAATAGCCCGTAAAGCCGACATCGCGTTCATTGATACTGCTGGGCGCTTGCACACGCGTTTCAATCTGATGGAAGAACTTAAGAAAGTGCAGCGCGTTTGTGGCAAGGCGCTGCCTGGCGCGCCGCACGCTGTCTGGCTGGTGATGGATGCCACCACCGGTCAAAATGCCCTGCATCAGGCGCGTGCGTTCAAAGACGCGGTCGGCGTAACGGGCGTGATTTTAGCCAAGCTGGATTCGTCGGCGCGTGGCGGTATGGCTTTTGCCATTCAGCGCGAATTGGGGTTGCCGATTCTTTTTGCCGGGTTGGGTGAAAAGGCCGAAGACCTGGCCCCCTTTGCTCCAGAAGCCTTCATTGAAGGAATTCTGGCCGATTTTCAATGATCCCTAAACGCTACAAAAAAAACTTTGCCCATAGTTATACCTTTGGGGTTTTTCCCACGCTTGAGCTGTTAACGTACCGGATGCAGGATGTGCTCGGAATTTGGCTGCACCCCCGTGCGAGTCAGAACAGCGGTGTGCTAAAAATTGAGCAAATTTGTCAGCAGAATTCCATCCCGATTGAGATCCATGAGAAAATTTTTAACCGGCTGGGCGCGCGCGAGAATGATTATGCGATCGGTGTGCTGCGTAAATTTTCTGCTCCACTCGATGCGGCAGCGAATCATCTTGTTTTGGTGAATCCTGGCAGCCGTGGCAATTTAGGCACGATTATCCGCGCGATGCTGGGATTTGGTTTTCATGATTTGTCGGTGATCGAGCCTGCGGCGGATATTTTTCATCCCGATGTGCTGCGCGCGGCTATGGGGGCGATCTTTCAAATGCGTTTCGAGCATTTTGCGGATTTTGATGCCTACAAAAATGCGTATAGCCAGAATATTTACGCGCTGATGACCGATGGGGCCAAGCCGCTCAATATGGTGGAATTTCAGACTCCTTTCGGGTTGGTTTTTGGCAATGAAAGCAGCGGACTTCCCCCGGAGTTTCACGCAATTGGCACAAGTTTGCGCATTCCGCAGAGCGGGGCGATTGACTCGCTCAATTTAAGCATCGCCGTGGGGGTGACGTTATATCAGGCATCACTGGCACAAGATTGACGTTTTGCATATAATTGACAGCAGATGACCGCTGACAGATGCAATACTACGGTCTGCCGTCGGCGCTAAAAAAACTACAATAATTGAGGTAATCACACAATGGAAGAACTGCTCGCCCGTCTTCGCGAAAGTGAGACAAAAATCCAAAACCTTCTGGTGCGTCTTTGACGTAGCTGGCAGAGAAGAAAAACTAAAAGAGCTGCAAAAAGAGTCTGAAGCCCCTGATCTCTGGGATAATCCCCAAAAAGCGCAAAAAATAATGAAAGAACTCTCGCGTTTGCAAGAGAGTGTAAATGGCTGGCATAAATTGCAAAACCGCCTTTCGGACGCGCTTGAATTAGGGAATATGGGCGATGATTCACTTTATGACGATTTAGCCGTAGAATCCGAAGCTATTGAAAAAGAAGTTGAGCGGCGCGAATTTCGGGCGATGCTTTCCGGGGAATACGATAAAGGCAATGCGCTGTTGGCGATTCATGCGGGAGCGGGTGGTACCGATTCGCAAGATTGGGCCGAGATGTTACAGCGAATGTACTTGCGCTGGATGGAACGCAGCGGTTATAAAACCGAGATTGTGGATGCCACTGCAGGGGAAGAGGCAGGCATCAAAAGTGTTACTATCTCGGTAGATGGGCGCTATGCCTATGGCTATTTGCGCTCCGAGAAAGGCGTGCACCGCCTGGTGCGCATTTCGCCCTTCGACGCCAACAGCCGCAGGCATACTTCCTTTGCGCTGGTTGAAGTGTTGCCCCAGGTAGATGATGATGCCGATATTGCCATCAATCCGAGCGACCTAAAGATCGACACCTTTAAGTCCGGTGGCGCGGGTGGTCAGAGCGTGCAGAAGAATGATACTGCCGTGCGTATCACCCATATTCCCACGGGAATTGTGGCAAGCTGCCAGAATGAACGCTCGCAAGGTCAGAATCGTGAAATGGCAATGAAAGTATTGCGCGCTCGTTTGCTGGAAATCAAAGAGAAAGAAAAAGCCGAGAAAATCGACGAGTTGCGCGGCGAATATACCAAAGCCGAATGGGGCAGTCAGATTCGATCGTATGTGCTGCACCCGTACAAAATGGTAAAAGATCACCGCACCAATCATGAAGTTGGCAATGCCGAAGGCGTACTTGATGGCGATCTGGATAGTTTGATCGAAGCCTATTTACGGGCTAATGTTGGCGATCAGGCATAAAATAATCTGTTTTCCCCTTGACAGACACTCAGGCACTCCGTATAATCCACGGGCTATTCTAGTGTGCCAATACTAAGTATAAGTAGGAGTAAGATCATGGCTCTTCCCAAGCAACGTACTGCCAAATCACGGCGTGACCGCCGTCGTTCGCATCATGCACTCAAGGCCAAAAACCTGGTGCAGTGCAGCAATTGTGGCGAGAAGCGGCTTCCGCATAATGTTTGCCCGAGTTGTGGGCATTACAAAGGACGCGAAGTCGTCGTTATTGCTGAGTAAATTGTTAAAAGAGCCGTGACTTTCACGGCTCTTTGGCGTTAATTAAGAGAGAATCATCGCTGACCGGGCTGATGCCCGGTTTTTGCGTATAAGGAGCGTATATGCCAGCAAAAAATACCGCTTTTCTATTTCCAGGGCAAGGCTCGCAGTTTGTCGGGATGGGCCATGCATTAGCACAGGGCTTTAGCGTTGCGCGGGATACCTATGCCGAGGCCGAAAATATCCTTGATATGCCAATTTCGAAACTCTCCTGGTTTGGGCCGGAAGATGAACTCAATGACACGGTAAATACCCAGCCCGCCCTGATGGTGCATTCCGTCGCAGCCTGGCGGGTTTTGCGCGATCTGCAGCCGGATTTCATACCAGCTTATGTGGCCGGTCACTCGATGGGAGAGTTGAGCGCAATGGTTGCGGCGGGAGCCTTGTCTTTTTCGGCGGCGCTGCGATTGGTTCGCCAGCGTGGTGAATTGATGAAGGAAGCCGGGGAGCATTCGCCGGGGGGCATGGCAGCCGTGTTGGGGTTGGATATTGCCTTGTTGGATGTGATTTGTTCCCAGGCCAGTACCCCCACCGAGGTTGTCCAGGTTGCCAATGACAATTGCCCGGGACAGGTGGTGCTTTCGGGGGCAGAATCAGCTCTTGAGCGCGCCATTTCTGCCGCATCGGAAGCAGGCGCCAAGCGCGTGGTTAAGCTAGCTGTCAGTATTGCTGCACATTCCCCCCTGATGACACAAGTTCAATTAAAATTTAATGCCGCTGTGGGTGCAGCCCCTATTGAGACGCCGCATATTCCGATTATAGGCAATGTTAGCGCTGCACCGTTGATTTCTCCCGAGCAGGTGCGCGCTGATTTGCAGGCACAGCTTACGGCGCGGGTGCGTTGGACGGAGAGCATTCAATATTTGCGCGTCCAGGGTGTAGATACGTTTATTGAACTGGGCAGCGGCGATGTGTTGTCGGGCCTGGTAAAGCGCATTGACCGCAAGGCCACGCGCATAGCTCTGGGTGTGCCGGAAGATTTTGAGAAAATAGAGTAAGCCGCAAGTCTATGCAGTTACTGCGGTATAATAAACCAAGCTTATAAGGATAGGACTTACGCAAAACGATGAAAAACACACCCCTATTCTCGGGCTTTCTTTTGCGAAAGTGCGTAAGTCCTGAGGAGTATTATGTCGATTTTTGCACAATCATTTGAAAGCCAGGTTGCTATTATTACAGGCGGGTCGCGTGGCATTGGGAAAGCGATTGCCAGCCTGTTAGCCGCGAGCGGTGCGGATGTGGTAATTGTTGGCCGCGGCCGCGAGCAGGCGCAGGCCACGGCTGATGAGATCGCGGCTAACAGTGGGCAAAAAGCACTTGCATATGCACTGGATGTGGCGGATTTTGAACAGGCTCAGGAAATGGCAAAGCAAATTAAGGTAGATTTTGGTCGGATTGATATTTTGGTCAATAATGCTGGCATTACACGCGATAATATCATCATGCGCCTGGATGAATCCGACTGGGATGAAGTGCTCGATATTAACCTAAAGGGTACGTTTAATTGCTCGAAGGCCGTTATTCGCACAATGATGAAACAGCGTTATGGCCGTATTATCAATATTACTTCTGTATCGGGGCAGGCCGGGCAGGTTGGGCAGACGAATTATTCGGCTGCTAAAGCCGGAATGATTGGTCTGACAAAAGCGTTGGCGCGTGAAGTGGCTTCGCGTAATATTACTGTCAATGCGGTGGCACCGGGATTTATCCCAACTAATCTGACCGAAGATTTGCCCGCAGAATTAACCGAGCATATTTTAGGTGTTACTCCGATGGGGCGCATGGGGACGCCCGAAGAAGTTGCTTTTGCTGCTGTATTTTTGGCTTCACAACAGGCCTCGTATATTACTGGTCAGGTGATCGGTGTAGACGGTGGCATGGTAATGATGTAAAAGAGAGAAAAATAATATGTCTACTACCTCAACTCGTCCCCCTGGAAAAACAACGGTTGCCACCAGTGTCTTGTTAACGATTGCTGGTTTAACGACTTTAAAGGTTGAAGGAGTCAGCCGCATGTGCCATCTCCCCGTTGGTGTGAATCGCCTGTTTCAAAAGGGTGATTACCGGGATGGTGTCCATATCAAAATTGAAGATGACCGCGTGTTTGCAGACCTGTATGTGGTGTTGCAGCATGACGTGAATATTCGCGACATGAGTCGCAATATTCAACAGGCGGTACAGCGTGCCTTCTCCGAAATGGTTGGCATGGAAGTTGGTCGCATCAATGTTCATATTGAGAATATTGATTATCCGTTTCTTGAAGAAGGTATTGCTGAGAAATCGGATATCGCATGAAGCCGCGTACCCGCGCCCGAGGCATTGCGTTACAGGTTCTTTTTGAAGTTGATTTAGTTAGTCATCCTCTGGGCACAGCCATTAAATATCGCCTGGAAGATGCCAGTCTCGACGAAAGGCTGGCTGAGTTTTCGGCCAATATTGCTCGAAGCGTATGGCCGATCAAAGACCAGTTAGATGCTTTTATTGCCGAGCATGCTCCAGAGTGGCCGCTGGAGCAGGTTGCGATTATTGACCGCAATATTCTGCGCATCGCGCTTTGGGAACTTGCCGTTAGTAGTGAAACCCCCGTAAAAGTAGCCATTAATGAGGCTGTTGAATTGGCGAAAATGTATGGCTCCGAAAGCAGCCCGCGTTTTGTCAATGGGGTGTTGGGAAGTTTGGCGGCGCGTCAGAATGAATTGCGCCAGTCTCTGGCTGCGGCCATTATAGAAAAAAAACCGCAAGAGCAGTAGTGAAACGAAAAATATGGATATTCTTGGCATTGGCCCATTAGAAATTATTTTCATTCTAATCATCGCATTGGTTATCTTTGGTCCCAGTGATCTGATCGAGGCGGGCAAAAGCGCCGGGACATTTTTGCGCAAAATTGTAAAATCTCCTGAGTGGAGTACTCTGCGAAAAGCATCCAAAGAAGTTCGCAATTTGCCGAACCGCTTAATGCGCGAGGCGGGGATGGATGAGCTTGAGAATGAAATTGGTAGTATCAAACCCCCGAATGTAAATTTCTCAAAAAGCGCCATCGACAAAGAAATTTCTGCCTGGGTAACGCAACCTCCCACAAAATCGGCTGAAGCCGTTGCGGTGGCAGAAACGCCATCGATTCCTGAAGTTATGTCTCCCTCTGTTGACAAATCTGCTTCTCAATCTGAAAGCTGAACCTATGTCCCGTTTCTTTAAAGATTTCCGTGCTTTCTTCATTGCTGAACCGGAAGATTCCCCTTTGCCTGATACGTTTGCAAAAGTTGTTGAACATCCTGGAGGCGTACTGGAACATCTTGATGCTTTGCGCAAACATCTTTTTCGCGCCATCATTGTGCTGGCGCTTACTACCGCGGTTTCTTTTGTATTCATTCAAGATTTATTAGCCTGGCTGACAAAGCCGATTGGGGGGTTGGATGCACTTCAGGCCATTGAAGTCACAGAGCCGTTAGGGGTTGCCATGCGCGTGGCCTTGCTATCTGGTTTCGTTGTTGCCATGCCATATATTGTTTTTGAATTATGGGTTTTTGCCGGGCCGGGCTTGAAACGCAGCGCCCGTTTGCGCGGCCTTTTGGCGATCCCTATGGTGGTCATTTTCTTTTTGGCGGGGATGGCTTTTGCTTATTATATTATGTTGCCAGCCGCGTTGCCTTTTTTGTTGAATTTTTTAGGTATTCCTGCGGCAGTGCGCCCGGCTTCATATATCCGCTTTTCAACGGGGTTGATGTTCTGGATTGGGATGGCCTTCCAATTTCCATTGGTTATTTTTGCACTCGCCAGTATGGGGCTGGTTCGCGCCCGCGCCCTGGCGGTTCACTGGCGCATCGCAGTGATATTGATCGCCGTGCTGTCTGCCGCGATCACGCCTACAATTGACCCGGTCAATATGGGGTTGGTAATGGGGCCAATGATCTTGCTCTATTTCCTGAGTATCGGGTTGGCTTATTTAGCGCAGGGACGCCGTGCGAAAGAAGAAAACTAAATGAATTAGATGACCTGGTATTCACTTGGGTCATTTTTTTGGATAATATGGTCAACCGCCTCAAGGGGCGGATCAAACTAATCTCTAGGAGGAAGCTGCATTATGAGACCTGTGTATGCTATTTCGGGGGGAGTATCCAAGTTTGCCAAGTCGCGTCCTGACAAAACTTTCGCAGCGATTGTCAAAGAAGCCTATGATTATGCCATCAACGATATCGACCTGGATTTTCCAACATTCACGCGTCTGGTGGATGGTTCGGTAGCTTCATATTTCTCCGATCACTTTACACGCCAATTGATGGCCGCCATCATGACCCAAGATTATCTGGGGTTGCTTCCCAAACCCAGCCATCGTGTGGAAGGCGGCGGAGCAACTGGCGGATTATGTTTTCAGGAAGCCTGGAAATCAATTGCCAGCGGACACATGGATATTTGTGTGGCCTACGGCTTTGAAACTATGAGCCATGTGGAAACCTGGAAGGGTAATGAGTTTATTGCCCTGGCCTCCGATGTTTCGTTTGATTATCCTGTGGGTGGGTTCTACTCAGGGTACTACGCCATGATGGTCACGCGCCATATGAAAGAATTTGGCACTACCGTGGAACAAATGGCGCATGTCAGTGTGAAGAACCATATCAACGCCTATCACAACCCTTATGCCCAGAAGCGCAATCGCTATACCATCGAAGATGTTCGCAATGCGCCGATGGTGGCCTGGCCGCTCACCCGCCTGGATATTTGCGTGATGTCCGATGGCGCAGCCGCGACCATCCTGGTTTCTGAAGAAGGCCTGAAAAAACTCGAAGATGCCGGAGCACAGATCGCCCGCCCGTTGGTCAAAGTTACCGGCATTGGCCGTGGCACCGATGCGATGCGTATGGCGGACCGCCCCCATGTCGATTTTGATGATTTCATTGCCAACTATGCCACCCCACAAGAAAAAGATTCGGATGAAACTCTGGCTTATTACAAGGAGCTTTGGAGGCATGGTACGCGTTATCCAGGCGTTCATTCCTTCCGCGCCGGACGCACAGCAGGAAATATGGCCTACAAGCACGCCGGAATTGCCGATCCGCTCAGGGAATTGGATTTTGTTGAATTGCACGATGCCTACACATCCAGCGAAATTCAAACCTACGAAGACCTGGGGTTGTGCCGTTATGGCGAAGGCGGCGCATTTGCGGCCTCGGGTAAAGCCTTTATGTCTGGAGTGGATTATGGCCTCGACTTGCCAGATGATCCCATCTGCCCCGTAAACCCCTCTGGCGGCTTGATCGCTTGCGGTCATCCTGTGGGCGCTACGGGACTCATGCAGGCTGTCTTTGCCATCTGGCAATTGCAGGGCAGCGTTGACAAGCATTTTGGCGATGCCACCTTGCAGCTTGAAGCCCCGCAGCGCGGCGCTATCCACAGCCATGCTGGAACCGGTACATATGTCACGGTGAGTGTCCTCGAACGCGAGGCCGGAAATTAGGAACGGAGAGATGATGATGTCTGCAATCCCCTCAAAACGCGAAGAAACCCTGGGCGGGTATATCGTTCATAACATTCCCTTCCCGGTAGAGACGAATCCCGAAGCGCTGGCCTGGCTCAAGCAGATGGCGCCAATTCAGATTGAACAACCATATCAGATTACGTACTTACACTCCTATGCGCAAGATAGCCCCTGGTTTGCAGGCCTGACCAACAAGAAATTGTTGGCGAATCAGGATGCCGAAAGTGGTTATACCTATGCTACGCCGCGCGGGCATGATATGTATACCGGTGCAGAAACGCACTGGATTGACATCACCGACCGCAAAGCCGAAATACACGCCTTTACCGTTTGCCATTTTGGCTCTGAAGAGTTCCTTCCGGATACGCCTTTTGTCCTGGCGTTGATCAAATTCGAAGGCGTCAACACCTTGCTGCTGACTCGCATTACGGGTATTGACCCAATGGAAGCCTCGCTGGATTGGATTGGTATGCAAGTCGCCCCCAAATTCTTGCGCAATAGCAAACTCAAACCTACCGACGTATATTTTGTGCCGGTGTAAAACATAAAGGGGGGGGAAACTGCTCAGGTTGACGCCTCCGCAGGAAACAGGCCGCCAAAAAGGGTACGGCTCCCCAGGCATACCCTTTTTGGCGGCGTATCCTCTTTGTGGGAATGCAACTTGCACCTGTCTAGCACTGTGTCTGCTCATCTTGCTCCCGCCAAATCTCAAAATCTAGGCCCGATGGTCGCGATATATCGCGATCGCCCGTTGTTGTGGCGCGATCTTTTTGCGCTATTTGTGCCCGCGCTGCTGGCAGTTTTATTGCCATTGCTCTATGGTTTTATGCGCAACCTGTATGCCCGGGCCAATTACGGCCTGCTGGCGGCGCGCGCCTGGAGCCGTCCGTGGTATGCACTGGCGCTGATTGCCGCGGTTCCTTTGCTGCTCCTGGCGCTGCGCCGCGTGCGTCGGGCGCACCGGCGGGTGGCGTTGCACAAAAATGGTCTCCGGATTGAATGGACAGGCGGTCAGCAGCATGTTTTTCTGTGGGAACAATTATCCGGTCTGAGTTGCTCCGCGATTGAAAATAGCTTTCTTGGATTTCAGCTTGGCACGCGTTATCAAATGACATTTTTCCCGCGCGCGGGCGCTGCGCTGCAGATTGACGATCACCTTCAGAATTTGCCGGATTTAATGGCGCGCGTGAAGGCAAAACTGCACCCGCGCTGGCTCCCCCAGATGCGGGCCGCCCTCCGGCGGGGCGAGACGCTCTCATTTGGGGTGGTTTCTGTCCATCAAGGCTGGATTCGCCTCCGGGGGCGGTCGATCCCTTGGGCGCAAGTATCCCGCCTGAGCGTCGTCCGCGGGCATCTGGTGGTAGAATCCGGCCTCATGCGCCGCGTTAAAATCCCGGTTTACAAAATCCCGAATATCGAACTACTCATCCAACTGCTCCAAGAAGGGGTGATTTCATGAAGTTCAGAACGACCCGTTCGTTCGTCGTACTTGTCTTGCTGGTGTTGATGACAGGCTGCCAGCTTGTGCTGCCGACGCCCGTCGCACAGCCGAGCGCAACGCCCGCGCAAGCTGAAATTGGCGCAGATATGGCGTTGGTGACATTTTTTGTCGAAGTGCCTGCCGACACCCCCGCTGACCCACCAGTTTTGCTGAGTGTACTTGACGAAGTCACCGGCCTGGCGCTGAACGCGCAGCGTTATCCGATGGAGCGCGTGGATGAAACGCATTATGTGGTGGGGTTGCCGTTGCCATTGGGTACGGTGGTAAAGTATCGCTATTCCCGGCAGGGGAATGTGCTCGGTGAAGAGCATACCAGCGATGGGCGCGCGGTGCGTTATCGTTTATATGTTGTCGCTGCTCCCGGTGATGTGAATGACGTGGTCGCGCGTTGGAATGATACCCGCTTCAGTGATCAGCCAACCGGGCGGATTACTGGAACCGTGCGCGCTGCCGAGACCGATACGCCCCTGGCCGGGTTGTTGGTGACGGCTGGTGGTATGCACGCGTTGACCAATAGTGAAGGCCATTTTTTATTTGAAGGCTTGCTGCCAGGCACGCACAACCTTGTGGTGTATCCACTGGATGGCGCGTACAGCACCTTTCAGCAGGGGGCCTTTGTGGCCGCGGAATCGAACACGCCCGCCGAAATTACGCTGATTCCGGCTACGTATGCCGATGTGACCTTTTTGCTGCACGTCCCTGAAGATACACCGCCCGTAGTACCGCTGCGCATTGCAGGGAATTTGTTGCAGCTCGGTAATACGTTTGCTGATCTGTCTGGCGGGATGAGTGTGCTGGCCTCGCGCATGCCAATGCTTACATATTTGTCTGGAAATACGTATGGCATTATTCTTTCGTTGCCGGTGGGCGCCGATGTGCGCTATAAGTACACGCTTGGGGATGGCTTTTGGAACAGCGAACGCAGCCCCGATGGTTCTTTTGTAGTGCGCCAGTTGGTGGTGCCGCCGGGAGGCCTCGAGATTGAAGAAAGCGTTGAAACCTGGCAAGCCGGAGATGCTGCGCCGATTACCTTTGATATTATTGTCCCCGAATTGACGCCGATGGACGAGGGCGTTTCGATCCAGTTTCACCCCTACGGTTGGACTGAGCCGCTGCGCATGTGGCATCTGGGTGGGCAGCGGTGGGCCTACATTCTCTACAGCCCGCTCGACCTGATTGATCAGCTTGGCTACCGTTATTGCCGCGCCGACCAGTGCGGCCATGCCGATGACGAACGCACTCCCGGGGTTTTTACCTCCGGCCAGATTATTGAAACCAGCCCCGATCCGCAGGGCCTGCCCGATGTGGTTGAAGAATGGCGCTGGCTATATCCCGAACTGCCCGAAGTCGATCTTCTCGAAACCTCGGTTACACCGCGTAGCGCAAGCTTCTTCGCTGGAATCGAGATGCAAACGTTTTACCAACCTTCGTTGATTCCCTATGTACCCACTGCGTTGGATGAGATCGCCCGTCGCGGAGCCAACCAGGTGATTTATACCCCCAGTTGGACGTTTACGCGTTCCGATCCACCGGTGTTGGAACTGGTCACCGGGCAAGATATTCTATGGCCTGAGATGATGACCATGATTGAACAGGCTGGCGACCGCGACCTGAATGTGGCTCTACGCCCTGTGCCGCGTTTTCCCACCGCGGTAGATGTTTGGTGGAGCGCCACGCCGCTCGATTTTCCGTTTTGGGTTTCATTTTTTGACCAATATCGCGCCTTCGCCTTGCATCACGCCGATTTAGCGCAGCGCAGCGGCGCGCAGATGCTCATCCTCGGTGGCGACTGGATGGCCCCGGCGTTGCCCGCTGGAACCCTGGCAGATGGGACAACATCGAATTTGCCACAAGACGCCAATCAACGTTATCAGGCGCTGATTGGCGAAATTCGGGCGCGTTTTGATGGCACGCTGGCCTGGGCGTTGCCGTATGATGAAAATCTCATTACGCCTCCTGAATTTTTGAATGCGGTTGATCAGGTTTATGTACTCTGGTCTGCGCCCCTGGATGATGAGGTGGATGTTGCGACCGAAGCTTTGCAAGCCGAGGCTGCGCGTCTCATCGCAACGGAGATCAAAGCCCTGCAAACATCAATCGGTAGTAAACCCATTATCATTAGTATGGCCTATCCCTCGGTCGAAGGGGCGTTTACCGGCTGCCTGCTTGATCCCTTTGTAGAATGCCTCTCCCCCGAAGCATTGAATTATCCCGCCCCCGACGTGCCCTTGCTGATCGTCAACTTTGTCGAGCAGGCCAAAGCCTACGATGCTGTCTTGGCAGCGATCAACCAATTTGACTGGATTAACGGTGTTGTTTCGCGTGGCTACTATATCCCCGCCGTGTTGCAAGATAAATCAACCTCGGTGCATGGCAAACCGGCTGAGGATGTGCTGCAATATTGGTATGGGCATTTCTTGGGGGTAGAGTAGAGATGCTGGTGCATCGTAAATCGAACAGAGTAAGGCCGATAGATTCTAAACAAATCAACGATTGTCTAAATCCAATGGCCCCTTCAGGGGATCGTCGGCTACTGGTGTCATCCCTGCTTCTTTGAGTTGGGCGCGTAATTTGATGATGACTTGTTTGAGTTCTGCCATGCGCACCTCGCGTCCGGTCATGGCGTTGACCAGGATTTGCAGTTCGCCCGTTCGATCTTCAACGCGTTCCTCTAATTCGCTGGCAAGTTGCTTATAGCGTTGCTCACTCTCTTGCAAGGCTTCTGCGGCGCGTTTGCGTTGTGAAATATCGCGTGTAATCCCAATAAATCCGCTTGGCTGTCCGGAAGCATCCACAACCAGAGTCGATACAACTTCTGCATCAATCCAGTGACCATCTTTATGCCGCATTTGGTAGTGCATGGGTTGGATGGTGTGTTCGCTGCCGTTGGCAAGCCGGTTTTGAATTACGGTCCGCATTTGTGCTCTGCCTTCTTCCGTCAACAAATCACTGGCTTTGATGTTAAGGGCTTCTTCTACTGTATAGCCAAATACACGTTCTATGGCCGGGCTGCAGTAGGTAAATTGTGTGTCGAGATTCATTTGCCAAACGATATCCTTGGCGCGTTCGGTAATCAGCCGATAGCGTTCGTCACTGATACGTAAAGCATTTTCGGTATTTTTTCGTGCGCGCACTTCAGATTGCAATTCAGTTAGCGATTGCTGAAGTTGCAGCGCCATGATATCGAAAGATTTTGACAAATTATCAATTTCAGCAATATGCGTGCCAGGTGTCTCGGTTTCCCAGTTACCTTGCGCGAGCGACTGGGCCGACTTGTTGAGATTTTTGATCGGGATGGCTATCCAGCGGGCCGTTTGAATTCCAGCTATCAGCGTAATAATAAATGTGGCACTGATGAGGATGAGCGTGGTCAGGTTGTTTTGCTGGATCTGCCCCATAAAATCGGCCTCGGGGATCACCACCACAATCAACCAATCGATGCCATACGCATCGCTCAAACGTGATACCTGAACAAAGAAACGACTTCCATTCAGCGTATATTCCAAATGTGCCTCTTGCGGGATATTTTCGTAATCCCCGTATTGGGCTTTGAGAAATTCTGCCGTAGAACGAATAATCGGTATTTGGCTTTCATCTGCCGATAAACGACTTTGTGGATTTTCAGTATCCAGACTGGTAAACAGTTTTTCATCGGCGGACGATGCCACTAATAACCCCGAGCGTTCTATGATAAAACCCTGCCCGCTTTTTCCAATTTTTAATTCTTTCAGGAATGCGCTGATATGCGATGCAAAAATATCAATTGAAGTCACACCTAATAGATTCTGATTTTTATCATAAACAGGCGCGCTGGCAGCGATCGCCAGGTCTTGACCGGTGAAGAGGATATACATATCGCTCCAGGTCGGACCTTTTTTATCCACAGCGCCCAAAAACCAGGGTCGCGTGCGCGCATCGAAATAATCTAAAGCTACCAGCGTATCGCCGCGTTCACCTGAGCGAGTGGTGGCATATTTACGCCAGGGGCCATCGGAGGATTCTTCGGTAGTTGTGATATAAAAAGAACCATCCGCACCCTCTCGCCCCGCACCCACCATGCCGCCTTCCGCATAACCAAAATAAATACTGGTTACGGTTTCAAAGTAGTGAATTTGATTAAGGAAAATACTTTCAAGTGCAGCCGGGTCGTTAATATTAATGCCCCCATTCTGAATAACATTGGTATTTCGCTTAATAATTCGCTGAGGCGTTTCCAGAAAAACTTCTAAATGGTCCAGTATCCGCGTGGTAATTTCATTGCGGAGTTGGTTGGCAACATCATTGACGGCTCTGCGTCCGTTCTGATTCGATAAATACCCAACCAGCCCAATCGACAGGGTGGTAATAAGTAGAAAAGGGATGAGAAAAAGTGTCTGTAAAGACACTTTTGGGGTTTTGAATGAATTCATGGTAGTTTTCATCGCGAGAATGTGATCCTGGTTTATAATTCTCAGAAACCGATTATTTGAACACTGGGTGATTGCCATGCGCC
>JACNJM010000302.1 GCA_014382605.1 Anaerolineae bacterium | reverse complement strand
ACCCTGGGGGTTACGCTGCTGGCCGCAGCGGCTGCCTATATCACCAGCGCTTATTTTCTGCCGGAAAAATACCAGAGCGCAGCGGTGGTGGCGCTCAACCGGCCAGAATTGGCCGGCTTCGCTTCGCAGGTTTCCCCGGATGAGCTGAAGGCGGCTGAACTGGCCGCGCTGGCCCAATCCGCCGAGGTGACTGCCGGCCTGGACGGTATCGACGCCGGCATAGAGCTGGCCGCCCGCGCCGAGGGCGAGAATCGCATCCGCCTGGAAGTCACTGCCCCGCAGGCCGACCTGGCTGCCGGGCTGGCGGACGAGTGGGCCGGGGCTTTCGCCGTTTACCTCGACGACCAATATGCCCTCGATGAAGCGCTCGACCAATTCGAGATGCGCCTCGACGCCGCCCGCCAGGCGCTGGACGATGTCGAGGCCAAAATACAACAGGCTTATCAGCAGAACCAGACCGCCCTCTTGGAAATCCGGCTGGGACAGGCCCGCGCCGAATGGGAAGCTTTGCTGGCCAGTCGCCAGAAAAACCAGCAGCTCAGCGCGGCTGCCGGAACGCTGGAGGCTCAACTGGCCGCCCAGAACCCCGATGCGCCGCTGACCTGGAACCAGTCGCTCAGCCTGTTGGCCCTGGGGCAGCGCGCCGCCGGGGGAGATGATTTGCTCCTGGCCTCTGCCCTGATCCCGGAAGGTTATACCATCGCCCAGGCGCGCCAGGATGCGACGCTTTTGGCAGATTCGCTCCAGGAGCAAAACCAGGCCCTCGACGAACAGATCGAAGCCCTCCAAGACGATATGCTCGCCTACCGGGCGCAGTTGGATCAGGCCCAGGCTGAGATTGCTGCATTGACCTGGGAGCGGGATTTATCTTTGGAATATTATCTTCCTCTGCAATTTCAATTCGTGGAAGCGCAGTTGTTCATGGAGAGCGTAGAGCCATTAGCCGAGGTCGCCGCCCGGGCCGAAGCGCCGGGGGCGCCCCTCAGCCCCAAACCGCTGACCAATGCCGCCCTGGCCGGGGCTGCCGCATTGATGCTGGCCGTGGGCGCCGTCTTCGCCTACGAGTGGTGGCGGGATGAGCCAGAAAAACCGCCCAGCCTCCCACTGAAATAATCGTACGCAGTTTGCCTGATCTCCGTACGGAATACGCCTTTGGCGAGGCGTGCCGTTGGCTAACGCAGATCAATAAATATCATGAAGATCATGCCAACCTGCGTCCAAAAGAAGGAGCGGAACCACTGATTGCACGGATGACACCGATTATAAAATCTGTGAAAATCAGTGAAACTTGTACTGAGCGCCGCCTGCACTGAGTGTATCGAAGTGTCGAAGTATCCGTGGTTGCAATATCTGTGTCCCATAACCCCCATCTCCACCACCATCAGGAGATAAGTAGGATGTAAGTAAGATATAAGTAGGATGAAGGGAGGAAACAAACGCAAAATGTGTCACAATAGCGCAACAAATATGATATATTATGGGTTGAGAAAGCATTGAAATATCAGGAGCAATGCTAATAATACCAGCCAAAATGAGCAAAGGAGGTTCTCATGGCTAAAGTAAAACTCAACCCTATTTTGGAGCAGGTGCGCGGCAAGGTCGGTGACCTGGTTTTTAAGCGCTATGGCGAGGGGGTGATCATCTCCCAAAAGCCGGATATGACCGGCCGGGAGCCGAGCGCTGCCCAACTGGCCGCCCAGGAGCGTTTCAAACAGGCCGCCCTGTACGGCAAAATGGTCATGGCCGACCCGGAGACGAAGGCGCTGTATGATGAGCGGGCGAAGCCGGTTTTCAGCCTGACCGTGGCCGACTTTTTCAACGCCCCCTCGGTGGATGAAGTCGATCTTTCGGGGTATAGCGGGGCAGCGGGCGATGAGATCGTGATCATGGCCCACGACGACTTCGATGTCACCGGCGTGCAGGTGGCCCTGACGGACGGGGATGGCAACGCTATCGAAAGCGGCGCAGCCGTCGAAACCCCCGCCGACTCAGGCCGCTGGGTTTACACCGCAACCGCCGAGGTCGAAACCGGCACCACCGTGCGCATCGCGGTGACTGCCGAAGACCGCCCCGGCGGGACGGGGACTGCTGAAGAGGAGAAGGCTCTGTAAGGCTTCCCTCACCCCGGCCCTCTCCCACAGGGAGAGGGAGCAAATACAACTGAATAGCAGTGCCGGGCGATCCTGCTGCTTCGCGGCGGGGTGGCCCGGCCTCTTCCATCCAGGCTGCATGATGGCCAGGTCGCCTGCATTGGGATAAAGTGCGGTAGAATTGGGCGAGTCATGGGGATATGAAGAGAAATAAGCATTGATGAAGATTGAATACGACTCCTTGAGAGACCTGCTGTATGTGTGGTTTGGTACACCGGGGACGAAATCAGCGCGGACCGAGACAATCATGCCGGGTGTTCATGCAGATTTCGACCGAAAAGGACGCTTGATCGGCATCGAGGTTCTGGACGCGGAAGAAATCCTGGGGCAAAAAATCCAGTTCGAAGTAATATTAGCGCCTTCGCTCGCAGAAGCCCTGCCTGCCTGATAGATCACTCAGCACGGTATAATCGCGTTGTTTGCCCCATCATTCGAGAAGAGACGGAAGATCGAGAATAAAGATATGAACACGCAGACATCATCTTTCCAGGAAGTTATCGAATCGGTAGAAGAATTACCGCCGGACGACCAAATGCTGTTGGTTGACATCATTCGCCAGCGATTGATCGAGGTGCGGCGCAGAAATTTGGTGGCCGAAGTTGCTGAAGCACGTCAGGCGTATCAAACCGGGGATGCGTATCGTGGAAGTGTGGATGACCTGGTGAAGGAATTATCCAGGTGAAAACGCTGGTTTGGAGCTCTGCCTTCGTTCGGGCTTTCAAACGATCAACAAAGCGCGCCTCAGGATTGAAAGAGAGAGCAGAAGACGCCCTTTACCAACTGGCCGAAGACCCTTTTCAAATCACGCTTTGGTGAGAATAAAAGGAGCATGTGATTATGTCTTCTAGAGCTGTTGCTACAGTTACAAAAATGATGGAGTCTTTACCCGAACCTGTGCAGGATCAAGTAGTAGAACATCTACGGGATCATATTGCATACATGCAGGATGAGATGAAATGGGAATGACCTTTGAGAAGACACATGTATTAATCGTGGGGAAAATATATGGGCGGTGAGAATAGCCCGTGGATATCGGGCTATCGGAGTTTTCGAAGGAGATACAGTGCGGTTACGATTATCAGGAGGTTTATCGTGCGGCGCGCTTGATTGTCGATACGCGCAACGCCTTGGGCTCGATTGCTGATGTAGACGATAAGATTGTAAGCTTATGAATTAGGTGGAGATATATTGATGAAGCTTGATGAACAACTTAATTTCGCAATTACAGGCGTAGCGGGCTATATTGCGCCTCGCCATCTGAAAGCTATTCGGGACACCGGAAATCGATTGGTGGCGGCTGTTGACCCAAATGATTCTGTTGGATTATTAGATCATTACAGCTATGACACCAGTTTTTTTAAAGAATTCGAGCGCTTTGATCGGCATCTGGAAAAATTGCGTCGTGGCCCAGAGGCAGAGCGTATTCACTACTTGAGTGTGTGTTCGCCGAATTTCTTGCATGATGCACATTGCCGTCTGGCTTTGCGCGTGGGCGCAGATGTAATTTGCGAAAAACCGCTGGTTTTAAACCCCTGGAACCTGGATGCTTTACAAGAATTAGAGGACGAGTACGGCAATCGTATCTATACAGTACTTCAATTGCGTACTCACCCCAAACTATTAGAATTGCGTCAAAAACTGCTTCAGGGGCCAGGAGATCACCAATATGAAGTCGAGCTTACTTATATTACGGCGCGTGGTATCTGGTATGACTTTTCGTGGAAGGGCGATTACGAAAAGTCGGGCGGTGTGGCAACCAATATCGGCATTCATTTCTTTGATTTGCTCTTATGGTTATTTGGTGAGGTGGGCGTGAATCGTGTTTATCATTCTGATCCCCATCGCATGAGCGGTTACATGGAATTGGAGCGGGCGAAAGTGAAGTGGTTTCTATCCACAGATTACCGCGATCTCTCTTTTCCGGTAGAGCCGGGGGTACGCAGTACTCATCGTTCTATTACGGTCGATGGGGATGAAATCGAATTTACGGGTGGGTTTACCGATCTCCACACGCGTGTTTATGAAGAAACGTTGGCAGGGCGCGGTTTCGGTATTGATGATGCGCGTCCTTCCATTACACTGGTTTCGGAAATTCGTCATGCGCCGATATTGCCGGTGGATGGGCTTGCCCACGATCTGCTTCAGGGGCGCTAACCATGGGCAAACGAAATTTCTATGCCCACCAAAGCGCTTTCATTGATGAGCCGTGCCATATTGGCGCCGGGACGAAGGTCTGGCATTTTAGCCACATTATGCCAGGAGCGCGCATTGGGGCGAATTGTTCGATTGGCCAGAATGTGTTCATCGCCGCCAACACCGTCATCGGTGATCGGGCCAAGGTGCAGAATAACGTGTCGATCTATGAGGGAGTAATCCTGGAAGAAGATGTCTTTCTCGGCCCCTCGATGGTCTTCACCAATGTGATCAACCCGCGCAGCCACGTCAACAGGCGCGACGAGTACCAGACCACCCTGGTCAAACGCGGGTCGACGATTGGGGCCAACGCCACAATAGTTTGCGGAATCACATTAGGGGAGTACGCTTTTATCGGCGCTGGTGCGGTGGTGACCAGAGATGTCCCCCCTTATGCCCTGGTATATGGCACACCGGCTAAAATCCAGGGCTGGATGTGCCAATGCGGGATCCGATTGCACTTTACAGATCATGAAGAAGGGGAATATGCCATTTGTGAAAGCTGCAGGGCGCGATACAATAAGACCGGTGATGTGGTGATGAGGGAAGGATGATTTCCTGCCCCCCTGCCCCCCCATCTTGGGGGGGGAACTCACTGACTTATCGAGGTACACTACTCCGCAAAACACGCTACGCAGCACTCAACCAGCGTTCGCTAATCATATAGCGCCGGTCGAGAATATCAGCGCCGGTCGAGTGCGCTGGAACGGAGTGGAAGCGTGTATCGAGACCCAGCGGCCTGATACCTGTAAAGCCGCTCTCTTGGTTTCGATACAAATTCTCCACTTCGTTGCGAATTCACTCAACCAGCGTTCGCTCAAAAGTGTCTACTAATTTTTCTGCAAATTTGAACCACCCCAAACAATCCGTGTTCCATAAAACTATGCCAACAACCAAAACCCCCCTGCTCAACCTGGTCGCCCAATACCAATCCATCCAACCCGAGATCAATGCTGCCATCCAACGCGTGCTCGATTCGGGGCATTTCATCCTGGGCGATGAGGTCGCTTCGCTCGAAAACGAAGTCGCCGAATACCTGGGCGCAGCCCACGGGATCGGGGTTGCCTCCGGCACCGACGCCCTGATCCTGGCCTTACGCGCATTGGAGATCGGCCCCGGCGACGAAGTCATCATCCCGGCCTATACCTTCTTCGCCACAGCGGGCGCCGTGCTGCACGTCGGCGCGAGACCTGTTCTGGTGGATATTGATCCTCACACCTATTGTATCGATGTCGAGAAGATGCAGGCCGCCATCAGCCCGGTCACCAAAGCGGTCATCCCGGTGCATCTTTACGGTCACCCGGCGGAGATGGACGCCATCAACGCCATTGCCGAGGAACATGGTCTCAAAGTCATCGAAGACAATGCCCAGGCTTTTGGCGCCGAATACAAAGGGCGCAAAACCGGGGCGCTGGGCGATGTCGGCTGCCTGAGCTTCTTCCCCAGCAAGAACCTGGGCGGATACGGTGACGGCGGTATGCTGGTGACGGATGATCCGGCTTTGGCCGATAAGCTGCGCATGTTGCGCACGCACGGCTGGCAGCGGAAATACTTCCCCGAAATCCTGGGCTACAACAGCCGCCTGGATGCCTTGCAGGGCGCCATTTTGCGGGTTAAATTACCTCACCTGGATGCCTGGAACGACCGCCGCCGGGAACTGGCCGCAACCTATCACGAGCGCTTATCGGGCCTGGCAGGGTTGACTACGCCTTACGAAGCCCCCGACACCCGGCACGTTTATCATCTGTATGTTTTGCAGTTATCGCAGCGCGACCAGCTAAAGGGGGCGCTGAAAGCCGCGGGCATCGCCACTGGCGTGTATTACCCCCAGCCCCTGCACCTGACCCGGCCCTGCCATGACCTGGACTACCAGGAAGGCGCTTTCCCCATCACCGAGAAAGCCAGCCGCGAAACCCTGGCCATCCCCATCTACCCGGAGATGACATCGGCGCAGGTTGAAATGGTGGCAAAAACGATCAAGGAAGTTGCAGTGTGAATGCGCTAGTTTTCGATTGTCCATACCTGAAAGGTGATGTTGAGCTCACGGATGAGCGCAAGATCCATATTACTCTTCAGCACCCGGATTTGTTGCCGGAATTTTCCATGCAATTAGAACAGACATTGGCAGCTCCGCACCAGATTCGCCGAAGTCTGCGTATGAGTTCGGCCCGGATGTTCTATCGGTGGTATGATGATGTTCGAAAAGGTAAATATATCGTTGTGGTTGTGGTGAGTGAGAGTACACCTGTCGTGCGGCATTGGATTATCACGGCTTACCTGACTAACCGTTTAGCCAATGGAGAAATCGAATGGCAGAAAATCTAACCTTCCAATATGATCGTGAAGCAGATATCCTCTATATTAATACTGTTAGCCCTTATGCTGAACAGGAATCTGATGAACTGGGTGACGAGATCATCGCGCGTCTAAATCCCAAAACCGGCCGGATTGAAAATCTTGAAGTATTATTCTTTACCAGCCGTTTGTTGAGAAAAGAATTGATTTCTTTACCGATCACTGCGGATTTGCGTCTGGTAGACACAACCTTCGCCTAGCCACCCTTCGTATCGCTTCGTTCCCTGATCAGGAAAACCACATGCCAGAAATCATCTTCAAAGAACTCTCCTACGCCATAGTCGGCGCTTGTATGGAAGTTCATAAAACCTTAGGCTCGGCATTTTTAGAAATCGTCTATGAATCAGCTCTGGCTCTCGAACTAGCCCACCGCGGGATTGCCTTCGAACGTCAAAAACGCCTACCAGTGTTCTATTTAGGCGAACAAGTAGGCGAGTTCAAAGCCGACTTTGTCATAGAAGGAAATATTATCCTGGAGTTAAAGGCAGTAAGAGAACTCAACGAGATCCACGAAGCCCAGGCCCATAATTACCTGGCAGCAAGTGGTCTCAAATTAGCTATCATTATCAACTTTGGATCCCCCTCACTGGAATTCAAACGCATCGTCAAATAATGCAACCACAAATTTCACGAATTCAGCGAATTATTCATATCATTCTTCGTGAAATCTGTGCAATTCGTGGTTACAATATTCGTGGTTGTATTTTCGTGAAATAGGTGTAATTCGTGGTTGCAAAAATTCTCACCATCCTCGGCGCCCGCCCCCAATTCATCAAAGCCGCCCCCGTCAGCAAAGCACTCCGTGGCGCCGGCATCCAGGAATTCCTGCTGCACACCGGCCAGCACTACGACTACGGCATGTCGCAGGTCTTCTTCGATGAACTGAATATCCCGCAGCCGGACGTAAACCTGGGTGGAGGCTCAGGCCCCCACGGCTGGCAGACCGCCCAGATGCTGACCGGCATCGGAAAAAGCGCTGTTGGCTGAAAAGCCCGATTATGTGCTGGTCTACGGCGACACCAACTCCACCCTGGCCGGGGCGCTGGCGGCGGTCAAACTGCACATCCCCCTGGCGCACGTCGAAGCCGGGCTGCGCTCCTTCAACCGCCAGATGCCCGAAGAACACAACCGCGTCCTGGCCGACCACTGCACCGACTTGCTCTTCTGCCCCACCCAAACCGCCGTGGACAACCTGGCCAGAGAAGGTATCACCGGCGAAGCTCCGCATCGCATAGGCGTGCATTGGGTCGGCGATACCATGTATGATGCTGTCTTGCAGTTCTCCGAAATCGCCCGCCAGCGCTCCACCATCCTGGACGACCTGGGGCTGGAGCCAAAGAAGTACCTCCTGGCCACCGTTCACCGGCCTTATAACACCGATAACCCCGAGAATTTACGGGACATCCTGGCTGCCTTCGCCGAAATCGAAGAGCCGGTCATCTTCCCCGTCCACCCCCGCACCCGCCAACGGGATTGAAGTCCTATCGCGGCCTGGGCGAACTCGCCGCGATCGAAGCTCATCGCCCCCAGCGATTTGAGGGACTCTCCGCCGAAGCGGGTGCGCAGGACTCGCCCCGCCACGTCGCGCAGCAGGTCCTCGTCGCCATCTGCCACGCCCCTTTCGCGCAGTCCCTCTGCCCGGCCGTCGTAGAGGCAGCGCTAGGACCC
>JACNJM010000300.1 GCA_014382605.1 Anaerolineae bacterium | reverse complement strand
CCCGCTGCGGCCAATTACACCGTCGAGAGTTTTGTTCCCAATACGCCAGTCTGGACGTGGCATGTGCCGGAGCGTTACCGCGTGCATGAAGCCTACCTGGCCTTTGAAGATGGTCGCCGCATTGTAGATTTTGCTGATAACCCCCTGCACATCGTCTCCTACTCGCCGCCCGTGGATGCTATCCTCACCTGGGATGAGCTGGCTCCGCACTTGCATTACAACGAAGCCCGCCCCTGGGCCACGCCCTGGATTTTCAAATATTATCAGCGTAAGTGGGGCTTCTGCCTGCCGAAGGATATTTTCGACGCTTTGCCGCGGGATGCGCGTTATCGAGTGGTGATTCGCTCAGAGTTTTTATCAGCTCCCGAAGCAGGTGGCTTTCGGGTCTCGGTGGGGGTACTTACTCCCGAAGGCGGCTCTACGCCCGGAGCGGGCGAGATGCTCATCTCCTCGCACCTGTGCCACCCCATGCAGGCCAACGACGATACCGCTGGAGTCGTCACTGCTGTTGAAGTTGCTCATCGCCTGGCCGAGAAGCCCCTGCCCTCCGGTTCGATGGACGTGCGTTTTTGGTTTGGCCCCGAAACCATCGGTACGATTGTCTATCTGGCGCACCACGAAGATTTGATCCCGCAACTCAAGGGCGGCATATTTATTGAGATGACTGGTAACGATAGCCCAATTGCCTGGCATCATACCCGCCAGCACTCGCATCTGCTTGACCGCATCACGGCTCACGTTTTGCGCGACGCGGAACACGTCGAGCGCAATTTTGCCGATTTCCCGCCCAATGATGAACGCGTGATTAACGGGCCGGGCGTCAATGTGCCGTGTATTTCCATCAATCGCTGGCCTTACGATGAATACCACACTACCGACGATAACCCCGATATCATCGAAGAAGCTATGCTCCAGGGCGCTGCCGATGTTGTCGAAGAAATTGTGCGCATTTTTGCCAGCAACTACATCCCCAAGCGAACCTTCCGCGGCCCGGTTTTTCTCTCCGGGCATGGGTTATGGGTAGATTGGCAAGAAAACTGGGCGCTCAACCGCGCCATCGAAAAAATTATGATGAGCTTTGAAGGCCAGCTTAGCATCTTTGAAATTGCCGAAGACGTTGGCCTGGATTATTGGGTCGTGCGTGAGTATGTCGAGAAGTTCCGGGCGAAGGGCTTTGTCGAAGCGCAGCCCATCCCTGGCGAGGCGCCGGAGTTTTAGGTTTATGCTGAAAACTATTGCCATCATTCAAGCCCGCATGAGTTCATCCCGCTTGCCGGGAAAAGTGCTACTGCCCATCGGTGAGCGCACGATGCTGGCCTGGGTGGTTGAGCGCACCCGCCGCGCCGCTACCATTGATGATGTTTTTGTCGCCACGACCACCGATCCCAGCGACGACCCGGTGGCCGAGTTTTGTAAGGCGCAGGGCTACCGCGGCACGCGCGGCAGCATACACGATGTGCTAGACCGTTACTATCACACCGCTAAAGCCGCCCGCGCCGATGTCGTTGTCCGCATTACCGCCGATTGCCCGCTGATTGACCCCGTTCTGGTGGATGATGCCGTCAATACGCTCATCGGCGGCAGAACCAGCACGCCGCGCTTTGACTTCGTTGCCAATCGCCTGCCCGAACCCTGGGGGCGCACCTATCCCATCGGGCTGGATACGGAAGTTTTTACCTTTGAAGCCTTGGAAAAAGCCTGGAAGCGCGCCCTGCTCAAACATCAGCGTGAGCATGTGACCGCCTTTTTCTACGACGAAACCCCGGTTGAATATCTACGCCCGCGCGTGGATAACGCCCCCTTCTCCAGCGGCATGACCCCTGACGGGATGCAGATTGCGCTCTTGCATCATCAGCCCGATTACGGGCATCAGCGCTGGACGGTGGACACCCCCGAAGATTTGGAACTCATTCGCCGCATTGTCGCGCGCTTCCCCAATGACCGCTTCGCCTGGAAAGATGTGTTGGCCCTCGTCGAGAGTGAACCACAATTAATGCAAATCAACGCCCAGATTAAACACAAAACCCACTTGGATGTAGACGAACGGACGCAATGACGTATCTGACGGTTTTCACCGCCCCCAAACCTTTCACCGATCCGCATATCAATATCATCCAGCGCAACGCCATTCAGTCGTGGTTGCAGCTTGGCCCCGATGTAGATGTGCTGCTGATTGGCGAAGAAGCTGGCATTGCCGAAGTTGCCGCTGAGTATAGCGTCAAACATCTGCCGGATGTGGCCCGCAACGAGTTTGGCACGCCGCTGGTGAGTTCGATTTTTGCATTGGCGCGCCAACATAGCGATGCGCCCCTTTTGGCTTATGTCAATGCCGATATATTGCTGTTGCCCGATTTTCTCGAGACGGCGCGTGTTGTGGCTGCTCAGGTACAGGAATTTCTTATCGTCGGGCGGCGCTGGGACCTGGATATCCGCCAGGGGTTGCCCTTCACGCCGGGATGGGAATCAGCCCTGAGCGAGATCGTCCGCTCACAGGGGCAACTGCACGCCCCCTCGGGCAGTGATTATTTCATCTTTTCGCGTTCCATCTTCCAAACCATCCCCGATTTTGCCATCGGCCGCGCCGGTTGGGATAACTGGATGATTTTTCAGGGCCTCAAGCAAAAATGGCCCGTGGTGGATGCCTCCGAAAGCCTGATGGTGATCCACCAAAACCACGACTACAGCCACCTGCCCGGTGGGCAAATGCATTATGGCCTGGAAGAGACGCAGATCAATGCCGCCCTGGGCGGGGGCATGCAAAATATGTATATGACCCTGGATGCCAGCCACGAACTGCTCGACGGGCAGGTGCAACGCGCCCGCCGTCAGCCGGAGCGCATGGTGCGCCGCCTTGAACGGCTGGTCTATTCGCCCCGTCAACGCGGCCTGCGCTGGCTTATTACCCAACGGTTGCGCAAGCTGCGCCGCAAGCTGGTAGGACAGTAATACCTCAAGGTGATAGGCACTTTTGCGTAGCATTCCGAACAGAATGAGTAAACAAAGTGCCTGTCACCTGATTTGAGAAAACATGCCCGAAAACATAACCCATTGCCCCCTTTGCAAGCATGAAAATAGCCAACTTTTCGACCAGCGCCAGTTCCGCGGCCAACCCGTGCAGAACCGGCTGTGTGCCAACTGCGGGCTGGTTTTCCAGTCGCCGCGCATGACCGCCGCCGAGTTGGACGAATTTTATGCCCATGAATACCGTCAGGTCTATCAGGGCGAAGAAGGCCCCACCGAAAAAGACCTGTTTGTGCAAAATGGCCGCGCCGACTCGCTGCTCGATTTTTTGGCCGTACATGAAATTGAACCCACACGCTATCTCGATATTGGCGCATCTTCGGGTATTTTGATGCTGCGCTTTATGGCGCATTTTAACTGCACGGCCCTGGGTGTGGAACCCGGCGAAGCCTACCGCGTCTACGCCGAGAAAAACGGCCTGACCATGTACGCTGATGTGGCCGATTTGGATGAGAAAAATTTCGACCTGATTAGCATGGCGCACGTATTGGAACATATCCCCGACCCGGTAGTGTATCTTGCCAATTTGCGCGGGGATGTGCTGACGCCCTCGGGGGTGATCCTGATCGAAGTGCCCAATCTCTACGCCCATGACAGCTTCGAGATTGCCCACATGACCAGCTTCAGCGCTCACTCCCTGCGTGAGACATTAGCGCAGGCTGGATACGAAGTCATCGCGCTCAAAAAACACGGGCAGCCGCGCTCGAAGTTGCTGCCGCTTTATCTGACTGTGCTGGCTACCCCTCACCCCAACCCCTCTCCCACTGGGAGAGGGACAAAGGGTGAGGGCAAAAAAGGGGCCAGGGGTGAGCGCAATGTTCGTTTCAAACGCCGCATAGGGATGCTCTGGCGGCGCATCTTAACCAAATTTTTACCCAAACAAACCTGGATTCCTGTGAAATGAGACCTGACAGGTTTTCGTGTAGCATTCCGAGCGGATTGAAAGAGCAAAACCTGTCAAGTCTTTGGTGAAATTATGCGTCTCGGACAAAACCCCGCCAAAGCCATAGACTGTGTAGCCCAGCCCCAGGCTGTGACCGTGGCAATCGTCACCTACATCCCCTTTTTGAGCGGATACTACGCCCAAAGCCTGGATGTGCTGAAAAAGAGCCTCGCCAGCCTGCGGGCCAGCACGACAGAGCCGTTTGATCTGCTGATCTTCGATAACGCCAGCGGCCCGGAGACGCGTGCCTTTTTGCAAGCCGAACACGAAGCCGGGCGAATTCAATATCTGGTGCAATCGGAGAAGAATATCGGCAAGGGCGGCGCGTGGAACTTCGTCTTCAACGCTGCGCCGGGCGAAATCATCGTCTATGCCGACAGCGATGTGCTTTATCAGCCCGGCTGGCTGGCGCGCTCACGGCAAATTTTGCAAACCTACCCCAATGTTGGCATGGTTACGGCGCGTCCGCTGCGCAGTAAAGAGAAGTATTACGCCGCCACGCTCGGTTGGGCGCGCCAAACCCCGGGCGTGGAATTGGCTGAAGGGCAATTTTCCAGTTGGGATGATTTCAACCAGCATTCCATCAGTTGCGGCATCGGCGAAGCGCAGTCGCGCCAATGGTACGGCGAAAGCAGCGACTGGAAGTTGAATCACAACGGTGTGGAAGCTTATGCGGGCGCGGCCCATTTTCAGTTTGTGGCTCACAAGCGCGTACTGCAAGAATTTTTGCCCTTCGAGATGGATAAACCCATGGGGCAGGTGCGCGCCCTCGACGAGCAGATCAACGCCGCCGGGTATCTGCGCCTGATGACCACGAATGCGCTGGTGGCGCACATGGGCAATACCCTGCCCGGTGCGCTGACATCCAGGCCCACCCCTCCGCGCCGCAGGCTCGCCGACCAACCCTTTATTAAAAAGCCGCTCATGTGGCTGTATCATCAAATTTTCCAAATTTATTTTGATCGTTGAATTTGCAAAATTGGTTCAATCTTTGCTTGGATTGAACCAATTTCCCTCGTAAAAACCTATGCGCGTTGGCAGTAACCCGGTTCGTAACCGCTACCCCGTTTATCAGCCCAAGAAAATTGGCATTGTTTCCATCACTTTTATGCCAGTGTTGGAAGGCTTTTTTCGCGAGTCGCTGGATGTGTTTGCCATCCACCTGCAAAGCCTGCGCCAAACGATTGGCGATCAGGCCGATGTGATGGTCTTCGACAACGGCAGTTGTGATGAAGTGACCGAATTTTTAAGCCAGCAATATCTGGCAGGCGCAATTGACTGGCTGATGCTCTCGCGGCACAATATTGGCAAAACCGGGGTTCTGAACTGGATTTTTTCATCTTTGCCGAACGAATTCATCGTTTCAACAGATAGCGATGTACTATTCCGCCCGGGTTGGATCGAGCGCAGTTTGGCTGTTTTCGATGTCTTCGAGCAGGTTGGCATTGTCAGCGCCCAACCGGGATTTTTCAATGAAACCGGGCGTATGCGCAAAATCGCCGAAAAAATGAGTCCCGCACTTTCGGGCGTACAAATCGACGAAGTTGATCCCTTCTCCGATGCCTTCGAAGAATATTGTGATGGCGTTAATGCATCCGCTGAAATTCGCCAAAAAATGGCGCAAAACCGGTTATTGTTGCTCACCCCATCGCAAGGTAACACGCAGGCCGTGATGGGTAGCACATCCATGCAATTTATGATCCGGCGAGACGCGGCGCGCAAAGTCATCCCGCTGCCCACCACCCACACGCTCGACTCCGATGACCATATGCAAATCAATCAGCGGATGGAAGCACTCGGTTATTTGCAGCTTTCCACCACCGATGCGCTGGTTTACCACATGGGCAACAGCCTGCAAGGCCGTCATGCCGCTGAAGCGTTTGAAGTTCGCCAGCGTGCCGGTGTGTCCGTTGCGCCAGCGCTCAATGCAGCGCACAAAAAGCGCCATCTGATAAAGAGCGTGCTTACTAAAGCCGTGAAACGCTCCGCTGTCTTGGAGCGCATCGTTCGGCGTTTGTATTCGTTGCTTTTTGATCTTCTCTACGCGGAAAAATAGGTTGCAGGTATTTGGTGATTAAGAATCGGGAACCTTTGACCAGGAAATCAATGGTTGTTTGGGGGCTTATTTTGTTGCTCTCGCTGGCTGTCTGGCTGACGGTCAGCGCGCTGTTCTTCGGCAACAGATACGGCTACTTCGCGCCGCGCGTGCTGCGCAAAAGCGCCCTCCTGCTACCATTCATCGTTGCCGGGTTTGCCCAATTCGTAAAAATACCTGCAATCGTAAAAATCAATAATCTGCGTGTATCTGCGTTGATCTGCGGTTTGGTCGCGACCTTGTTGCTCTGGCTTTTCCCGTTGCCCGTCCCAGCCGTATCGGCTCCGCACAACCTGCAACTGACCGCTTCCAGTGGCCCGGTTGAAATTCGCCAGGTGAAATATCTGGATGGTACGCCTGTCGCACATGATGTGTTCCAACTTACGGGCGATTGGCAGTTTTCCGGTGAAATGCCCGGCGGCGTGGTGTTGAGCGTGCGTCATAATGTGGATGCGGGGAAATTGTCGCTGCTATGGGATGGAGAACCGACCGAGATTGATTTATCTGCCCCCCAGAGTGTGACCACCGATATCGTGTTGGGACAAACGGGTGCGGCCTCGGGTTGGATTCTGCTTGTCAAGGGATTCTACTTCCTGGGTTTTTGGGCGCTTACTTTCATTTTCGCATTCATCGTTGAAACGCGCTGGCCGCATCCCTCCGCTGTCAAGGCGTTGTTGGGCATACTCTATCTTGCCATCTTTGGTGTTTTCGCTTTCCAAAAACTAAGCTATACAACATTCAGCGGGGAGCGCGTTTTTCGGGATACTGCCTGGTATGTCGAAACTGCCGACGAGCCGCTTAATTCGCTCGATTTTTGGGCCGGAATGCGCCCCTTCACGCTGCCGCTTTTTTATAAACTCACCGGCGTAACGCAGGCAAATTATCTGGATGCCAATGTCATCCGCGACACTGTGGATGCGCAATACTGGTTTTCAATTTTTTCTTGGGCGGCGTTGGCGTTGGCCTTCTCGATGCAAATGCGCCAATCGTGGCTCAGACCGCTGACCTTTGGGTTGATTCTTTTCTTTAGCCTGAATCTGGAAGTCAGCCTTTGGGAGAGTTTACTGCTCTCCGAGTCGCTTTCCTTTTCGATCTTTGCTCTGCTGATTGCTGCTTGGTTATGGTGGAACGCCGCCGCTAAGAAACCATTACCCCCCCAGACAGGCATGGCTTTTGTATTTCTGGCCGCGCTGCTGACGATTTTGTATAGCTTCACGCGTGAGAGCAATCAATATTTTGCCGTTTTCGGCGCGCTCTTGTTCCCAATTGCCGGCTTTTTTGGCAGAGTCCCGCGGCAAAATCGCAAATTCTATTGGGCCTATCTCTTGCTCTTCTTCGGCGTGATTGTGGTAAAAAATCTATCCTTTGGGGCCAGCGACCTGTGGCAGATTCACATGGCCGATCTGCTGGCCTTGCGCATTCTGCCTGATGCCAAAGCCGTGGAATATTTCGTCGCTGCCGGGCTGCCGATGAGTGAGAATCTCTTGAAGATTAGTGCCATGCCCGGGCATGAGTATCAACCCTACCTGTTGAATGATCTCCAAATGGCTGCCGCAATGAACTGGATCAACCAGTATGGCGTCGCCACCTATGCCAAATTCCTCATCACCCATCCATTGGATTCGGTGATCGCGCCTTTGCAGCAACTTCCCTCGATTTTGAGCGGTGATAATCTAGAGTACCATTTGCCGCGTTTTGGCGTGCCGACCATTCCGTTCTGGCTGCAAACCCTCACGGTGCGCTTTTACCCGCGTAACGCTTCAGCTTTATGGAGCTTTTTGGGGCTAATGAGTTTTGGCTCGGTGGTATATTTTTTCAGCAAAAGAGAGCTTTCGTCGGCCTGGTTGACCGTGGCGGTCTTTTTGCTCAGCCTTTACCCGCTGATGTTCATCGTCTGGCATGGCAACCCAATCGAAATTGAGCGCCACGCCGCCCCGGTCGGGATTCAGTTTCGATTGGCGGGTTGGATGGCGGTTGCGCTTTTATTGGATCAGCTAACAAAAGATAACCACAGAGACATGAAGCTCACAGAGTTGCCTCAGTAAAAACACAGAGAGTCTCTGCCGTCTCGCACCGGCGTGCTCGCGGCACGAACGGTGTGCTCTCTGTGCCTTCGTGGTGAAAACAGGAGTTTTAACCTTTGCGTATCGGACAAAACCCCGCAAAATTTATTGAAGAAAGCCCTAAACCGGCGCGAGTCACCGTTGCCACGGTCACATATATCCCGGTAACGAGCGGCTATTTTGCTCAAAGCCTGGATATTCTAAAACTGTGTCTCAACAGTTTGTGGGAACATACGCAGGTCGAAT
>JACNJM010000297.1 GCA_014382605.1 Anaerolineae bacterium | reverse complement strand
AGTGCGCGTTTCATGGGCAAAATCTTATCACGAAATTTCCAGCAGTGGGGCGCACTTGAAGACGTGCGCCCCACCTCTAAAATGAAGTATAATCGGGGACAAATTATCAATTTTGGAGCACCTATGAAAATTACCTGGCACGGCCATTCCTGTTTTCGATTGTCAGCCCGCGGGCTGGCAACTGTTGTCACCGATCCGTACGACCACCAAGTTGTGGGCTACCAGCCGTTGAATTTGCGCGGCAATATTGTCACCGTTTCTCAGGATAAGCCTGAATATAATTACGAAAATGCGGTGAAATCGAAAGAGCACGTCCTCAAAGGGCCGGGAGAATACGAAATTGGCGATGTCTTTATCACGGCTTTGCGCACCAACGGCAAACAGCGCCAGCCCGATGAGTTGCGGAATACGTTATTTGTATTTGATTTTGAAGGCGTTACAGTGGCGCATTTAGGCGCTCTGACGCGCGTTCCCAGCCAATCGCAGGTGGAGGTGTTGGGTAACGTGCAGGTGGTTTTGGTTCCGGTAGGCGGCGGGAATGCGCTGAACGCGGCAAAAGCCGCCGAAGTTATCAGCCTGCTTGAACCGGGCATTGTCATTCCCATGCAGTATTACACCCCGGAAAGTAAACTTGAACTCGACCCGATAGATAAATTTCTGAAAGAAATGGGCCTGGGTGATACTACCCCCGAAGATGAACTCTCGCTGACATCCTCCTCGGTTCCAGATGAAACCCAGGTAGTCGTGTTGTCGTATCAGGCGTAGGTAATATATGGAGCAAGCAATGGCGGTAAAGCTGTTGATGACCTGGAATATCCAGACGGGACGCGAACAAGAATATTTTGAGTTCGTTGTGCGCGAATTTATCCCTCAAATGCAGTTGCTTGGGCTGGAAGCCTCCGATGCCTGGGTGACGGTTTTTGGGAGCCAGCCTCAAATTCTGGTCACAATGAAAACCAATACGATGGATTCCATGCGCCAGGCGGTGCGTTCGCAAGAGTGGGATCAACTTACCGATCGTCTGCTGGATTACGTAGAAGATTTCCACTACAAAACTGTTGCCGCGCGCCCCGGTTTCCAACTGTAATTAACCCAATCAAACAGGGGTGCATAGACGCGAAGCAGCGTCCATGCACCCCTGTTTGATTGCAGCTTTCACTATGTCTGCTCCCTTCGTCCAAAGTTTACTTCACTGGTATCGTCGCAACGCCCGCCAACTGCCCTGGCGCGGCCACCCCGATCCCTACGCCGTTTGGGTTTCGGAAATTATGCTGCAACAAACCCGCGTGGATACCGTCATCCCCTATTTTGAACGCTGGCTGGAGCGTTTTCCCACCCTGCATAGTCTGGCCGCCGCCGAGCAGCAAGCCGTACTCAACCAGTGGGAGGGGTTGGGCTATTACAGCCGCGCCCGCAACCTGCACCGCGCTGCCCAAATTGTGGTTGAGCAGCACGCGGGCAAACTCCCCGCCGATGTAAAAGCGTTGCAAAAACTCCCCGGTATTGGCCGTTACACCGCCGGGGCAATTGCCTCGATTTGTTTTGGATTGGACACCCCGGCGTTGGATGGCAATATTCGCCGCGTGATGGCACGTCTGTTCAACGTCACAGAGTTGGCGCGTTCGACCAAAGGTGAGTACAGGCTCTGGGCTTTACTCAGCGAATACCTGCCCTCGGGGGAAGCTGCGGATTATAACCAGGCGCTGATGGAATTAGGCGCCCTCATCTGCATGCCGCGCGCGCCCAAGTGCGATCAATGCCCCGTAGCCGATTCTTGTCTGGCTTATGCGTTGGGCGTGCAGGAACAACGCCCGGTGAAAAAACGCAAGCCGCCTGTGCCGCATCATACCGTTACCGCGGCGGTGATTCGACGCAATGGGCATATTCTCATCGCGCAGCGTGAAAACAAAGGCTTGCTGGGCGGCATGTGGGAATTCCCCGGCGGCAAGCAAGAACCCGGCGAGAGCCTGCCCGAATGCCTGCGACGTGAAATTTGCGAAGAACTGGGCGTGGAGGTTGAAGTTGGCGCTCCACTTGGGGTGTACGATCACGCCTATTCGCATTTCAAAATCACCCTGCATGCCTTCGACTGTACCCTGCTCAAAGGCGAACCCCAACTCATTGACCATGCCAGCCTCCAATGGGTTGTCCCGTCGGCGTTTAACGACTATCCGATGGGTAAAATTGACCGTCAAATTGCTGCCAATATTCAACACTCAACCGGTAACTGATATGCTCATTATAGATGCCCACCAAGACCTGGCCTGGAATATGCTCACCTTCGGGCGCGATTACACCCGCTCGGCGTTGGAAACTCGCCGCCTGGAAGCGCGTAGCGAAACACCGCGCCTCAACGGCGATTCCCTGCTCGGCTGGCCCGAATATCAACAGGGGCGTGTGGCGGTGATTTTTGCCACGCTATTCGCATCTCCGGCGCGGCGCACGCTGGGCGAGTGGGATGTGCAGAGTTATCGAAATACCGCCGAAGCCCGGCAGCGCTATTCGGCGCAATTAGATGCCTATCATCGTCTGGTCGATCAGCACCCGGATAAATTTTGCATAATCCAAACACAAGCAGGCTTACAGGCGCATCTGGCCGCGTGGCGGCCCGAAACGGCCTCACCGCCTGTCGGGCTGGTGATATTGATGGAGGCTGCCGAGGCAGTCGGGCATCCATCGGAGTTGGAAGAATGGTGGCAGCGCGGTGTGCGCCTTATCGGCCCGGCCTGGGCAGGGACACGCTTTTGCGGGGGCACCGGCGAACCCGGCCCGCTGACAAGTGAAGGATATGCTCTGCTCGAAGCGATGGCCGATTTCGGCTTTAGCCTCGATCTCAGCCACATGGATGAAAAATCTGTCTTGCAATCCCTGGATGCATTCCCCGGCACAATGCTTGCATCTCATGCAAATGCATCTGCCTTGCTCGAAGGTTTGGATAGCAATCGCTTTCTCTCTGATCGCGTGATCAGCGGGTTGATTGAGCGTGATGCCGTCATCGGAGTTGTGCCTTATAATCGCTTCTTACTCCCCGGTTGGCAGCCCGGCGATGGACGGCACCGGGTTCCATTGGATTTTGTTGCCGCGCAAATTGATTATATTTGTCAACTGGCTGGTGATGCCGCTCATGTGGGCATTGGCAGCGATTTCGATGGCGGCTTTGGATTACAGAGTGTGCCCGAAGGGATCGATACGATTGCCGATCTTGGAAAACTGGCCGGGTTATTGGCCGAAAAAGGGTATACTGAAAGTGATATTCAGGCTGTGTTGGGTCAAAACTGGCTTAATTTTTTAGCGCGTAGCCTGCCCTGATAAGCCAACTTTATGTAGAGGACAATTACTTTGGATCGAAAACCCGTAAATGGCACACGCAGAACTCGCTGGGGATTGGGGCTGGTGATTTTCGGTTTCTTGCTTTTTATCCTGGGAATGGAGCCGAATATTGTCGGCGCAGATCGCAGCCCAGTGGTTGGGTTCGTGCAAATTGCTGTTTTTGAAATTGGAATCGCGATTATTTGTTTGGGGGGATTTCTTTGCCTATCTATTAATTGGGATAGCCGTGAGCGCACAATTGCCGAGGATATTGGTTTGCGTCTGGTAAGTACCGGCTATGTGATTGCTATTACTTCGGGCATGGCCGATGTGTTCGGGTTTGGCTCTCAACCCTGGCCGGTGATTCCCTATTTTGGTGAAATGCAGGCTGTTGGCGTGATTTTGGGTGAAGCCGTAATTGCAATCGGTTTTTTGTTGATGGTGATTATTCCCCACAAGGGATTGGTATCTTCTCCCCCTGCAAAACCGCAAATTCAAATCGAAATAGAGTAAAAACCTGTCCGGAAATACAACTTATATGAATGCGAAAAGATCGTGCCGGAAATTTCTGGCACGATCTTTTTTATTGCGATATGCTTGGCTATCGATTTTGTCCTTGGCGCTGACCTTGTTGCAGCATATCAAAGGTGCCGTCGCAAGTACCATCGGTGAGGCAGGCGCCATCACCGTAACTGGCAGCGGGGTTGGTATTGCCGGTCGAGGCCAGCCAGTCGGCCTGTTCTTGGGTAATTGTGCCATCGAGTACGGCCTGTGCCAGTGCATCGGCGCGGGCTTGCGAGAGCATCTCGCTGATGGCGGTGTAGTCGAAGCCCAGGCTCAGGGCTACATCGGCAAAAGTTTCACCAGCATCCATGCGGGCGGCCAGTTCCTCGGGGGTAATGCCCAGGGCAACAGCCATATTTTCGTGCAGTAGCACATCCAGCGAACCGTCCAGGTTGATGTTTTGTTCCAACGGAATTCCCGTCCCGGTTGCGGCGCTGCCTTGTTGGCCGTTGCCGCCACCACCATTGCCGCCTGCACCACCACCACCGTTTCCACCGGGGCCACCGCGGTCAAGATCGGCTGCGAGTACCGGGGCTGCGCTGATAAAAAGCGCGGCTGCCAGGGCTAATACTGTAACGAAAATCAATGTCTTTTTCATGTCTACCTCCAGGTAGGGTTGTATTTATGTAATTTTCAGGCGATTTGGTTTGTACTCACCTGAATTTTCGAACTTGGCAATAGTATAGATCCCACTTATGTTTGAATTATGAATTAGATGTGAAGAATTTGTGAAAATAAGCGTTGGTATAATCGTAGTATGAAAATTGATACCGTACTCCCCCCACATTTTCTTACCGCTGTGCCGAAGTTGGCCGCAGCGGTTGAGGCGATGGGCTTCGATGGCCTGTGGACGACGGAAACCCAGCACGATCCCTTTCTGCCTGGCCCGCTGATCGCCGAGCATACCCAAAATTTGCAATTTGGCACCGCCGTAGCCATCGGTTTTGCTCGCAACCCGGCTACGCTGGCCTACACTGCCTGGGATTTAGCGCAAGCCTCCAATGGGCGGTTCATCCTCGGCCTGGGCACACAGGTCAAGGGGCATATCGAGCGTCGCTTTGGCATGCCCTGGCCCGATTCAGTTGTCGGCAAGCTGCGCGAGCAAATTCTCGCCATCCGCGCTTTTTGGGATACCTGGCAAAATGGCGAACGGCTTAATTTCCGCGGCGAGTATTACAAACTTAGCTTGATGTCGCCTTTTTTCAATCCCGGCCCTAATTCGCACCCCAATATTCCGATCTATATCGCCGGGGTCAACACCGGGCTGGCGCAGCTTGCCGGAGAAGTCGCCGATGGCTTTCATGTGCATCCATTGCATTCGCCGCGCTATCTGCGCGAGGTGGTACTCCCCGCCATTGAAACAGGAGCCACCTCGAGCGGGCGCGCCCGCTCCGATGTCGCCGTGGCTGTCTCCGCCTTCGCGGTCACTAATCCACATGAGCAAGCTTTTGTCCGTCAGCAGATTTCGTTCTATGCTTCAACGCCTTCGTACCGGCGTGTGTTTGCGTTGCATGGATGGGAAGCCGAAGCGGAAGAGTTATCTGGATTAGTGGCGCGCGGCAAGTGGGGCGAGATGCCTGCTTTGATCAGCGATGAGATGCTGGCTACCTTTGCGGTGGTTGCCAAACCCGAAGATGTGCCCTACGCCCTGAAGGAGCGCTACACCGGCCTGGCAGATCGAATTTCCCTGTATAGCCCATTTTCCCCCGGCGAGCGCGACGATTTTTGGCGGCATTTGATTACAGAGATGCGCGTGTAAGATAATTACGGAGACATGGAGTACGCCGAGTTTTTCTCTGTGCCTTTCGTATCTTTGTCGTGAAAATGATGATGACGGATATCTATGCCCAGGAGCGCGCCGCGATGGTGCGCGATCAGATCGAAAGGCGAGGGATTACGGATACGCGCCTGCTGGATGTACTGCGTGCCGTGCCGCGGCATTTGTTTGTACCCACAGCGCAGCAACAATGGGCCTATTCGGATGGCGCCCTGCGCATTGAAGCGGGACAGACCATCTCGCAGCCGTATATCGTCGCGCTGATGACTGATGCGCTGGGTTTGCAGGGACACGAACGCGTGCTTGAAGTCGGCACCGGCTCGGGGTATCAGGCGGCAGTGCTGGCGCAGTTATGCACACAAGTTTATAGCATCGAGCGGCACGCGGCATTATCGTTGGCTGCAGGGAAAACCCTTACAGCACTCGGGATTGAAAATATCCACCTGCATATTGGCGATGGCACTTTGGGATTGCCGCAATATGCTTCCTTTGACGCGATTGTGGTTACGGCAGCCGCTCCCAAAGTACCGCCCGCCCTGCTCGATCAGTTGGCGGATGGCGGCAAATTGGTGATTCCGGTTGGGGCGCGGTATCAGCAGGTATTAGAATTGTGGCAACGTCAGGGTGAGCAACGAAAAAGCCACCGCATTTCTGCAGTGGCTTTTGTTCCGTTGATTGGGGAACAGGGCTGGAAGACTTAAACCCAACTGAGTGTGACTAATACCATTGGGCGGCTTTTGGTTTCGTTGTAGAGGTAAGAGCGCACGGTTTGTACCACCTGATCGTGGATATTACCAGGACTGCTTTTCACGGTTTCGACGATGCGCTCACTGACAGCATCCAGTAATTCGTCGGCTTCGTGTTTGTAAACAAAGCCGCGCGTGATAATTTCGGGGAGTTCGCGCAATCGCCCGCCGTGGTCGAGTACCAGGCTGACCAGCACCACGCCCTCGCGGGCCAGCGCTTCGCGTTCGCGCACCACGCTGGGGCCAACTTCGCCCACACGCGCCCCATCGACAAAGATATAGCCGCCGGGGATGCGGTCGCCCAGATTTAGCACACCATCCTCAAATTCGACAATTTGTCCGTTTTCGATGACAGCAATATTCTCAGGCGATATGCCGGAATCTTGTGCCAGGGTGGCATGTTGGCGCAGATGGCGCAATTCGCCGTGGATGGGGATGAGATATTTGGGCTTGACCAGATGCAGCATGAGGGTCATTTCGTCTTGTTTTGCATGACCGGAGACGTGTACGGCAGTCAGCGGTTCGTAGAGTACATTGGCCCCGCGCCGGAACAGTCGATTGATCGTGCGGTAAATGACTTCTTCGTTCCCGGGGATGGGATGCGAGGAAAGCACAATGGTATCGCCTTCTTTGATGCTGAAACGGCGGTTCGTGCCCATCGAGAGCCGTCCCACCATCGAGGAGGGTTCGCCTTGTGAGCCGGTTGCCATGAGTACAACGTCTGCCGCGGGCAATTTCAGGGCTTCTTCCAAGGGAACTACGGTTTCCGCGGGAGCTTCAAGATACCCTAGTTTGATCGCCATTTTGGAGTTATTCTCCATGCTGTAGCCTACAAAGGCCACTTTGCGGCCGTGGCGCTCGGCGGCATCTACAACTTGCTGCATACGCGAGATCAACGATGCAAAGGTAGCCACAATAATTCGCCCCTCGGCTTCGGCAAATACTTTGTCAAATGCAGGATCAATCACCCGTTCGGAGGGCGTCCAGCCGGATTTGTCGGCATTGGTGGAGTCGGCCATGAGGGCTAATACCCCGCGGCTGGAGAATTCGGCCAGTTTGGCGAAATCGGTGGGCCAGCCATCTACGGGGGTGGGGTCAAATTTATAGTCGCCGGTGTGGACAACCAGCCCCGCCGGGGTGGTGATGCCCAGCCCAACCGCATCGGGGATAGAGTGGCTGACATGGAAGAATTCGACTGTGAAGGGGCCAATCTCGAGGCTGTCGCCCGCGTTGACAGGAATCAGCTCTGCTTTTTGCAGTAACCCCCCCCGAGCGAGTTTGACTTCCACCAATCCCAGGGTCAGGCGCGTGGCATAAATCGGGGCGTTAATTTCTTCCAGCACATGCGTAATCGCGCCGGTATGGTCTTCGTGTCCGTGCGTAATCACAATGCCGCAAATTTTGTCGCGGTGTTCAGTTAAATACTCAAAATCTGGGATGATGTAGTCGATGCCCAGCATATCGTTGGTGGGAAACATGATGCCAGTATCCACAACCAAAATCTGGTCATCGTATTCGTAGACCATCATATTCTTGCCGACTTCCCCCAGCCCCCCCAGAGGAATGATGCGTAATTTGTTATTCATTTTTTTGTCCTTTTGTTTCTCCCCTTGCCCCGCGTTTTTGCGCGTAGATTTTTTCTTTGGAAATATCAATCTCAAATATCGTTGGCTGACACGCTGTGGTGTCAATCATCAACGGCACTCAAAAATGCCATTTGCCAGTTCATGAATCCAAAACGCGATTACCCCTATCATCCAGGCTTGAAGAGGATGAGGGGCTGCGCGAGGTCAAGGGGTTTGATTCGGTTTTCGTTTTATAACCCTCCAAAAATGGAGGGGAGGTTTCAATTGGCTTGCGGCGAGTGTAATTTACACGAGTGGTATTTACAAAAACGCCCGGTCGGATGTTCCGGCCGGGGCGAGCGCTTACATCTCATAATTATTACCGCAATATCATCAAGCGCACGGATTGTAGCACGGGGAGTTGGATTTGTCAAAGCTGCTGAATTCTTGAT
>JACNJM010000296.1 GCA_014382605.1 Anaerolineae bacterium | reverse complement strand
ACTGTCCAGAGCAGGGAGAGAAATCCAAAGATCGTATAGATTTTATCATCTTGTGAGAAGGATTCCCCGCCGAAGAGCTTTTTCCATAGCCCGCGGCGGATAAAACCAAAAGCGCGGTCGCGCAGCATGGGCATCTCCAGCCAATCCATCAGGATGTAATATCCATCCCAACGCAGCAGCGGATTGAGATTGACGAAAGAGAGCAAGAGGCAGGAAAACGCAAACTGGAACAGCCACCCGGACCAGGCCAGAGAGGGGACGAGAAAAATAAGCAAGCTGCTTAGCCCCCCGAGAAACAACCCCACATACGGCCCCGCCCACGAAACGAGCATACGCGGCTTGCGCGGCTCCATCCAGATGTCGCTGGTATCGACAAAAAACGCGGGCATCCCAAAATAGAGCATAAACCCGGCGCGGCGCACCTGACGGCCATAATGCCTGACCGTGAAGGCATGGGCGGCTTCATGCAGCAGAATGGCGCAAAATTGCGCCAGATACAGGCCAATCAGCCCCAGGGTTAGCTCTCCATTCGCGCCACGCAACAGCGAAAAATTTCCCCTGACGGCATGATACCCAAACGCTCCCAGTCCTGCCAGCGTAACCAATGCCATCAACACCTGTGCCACGCGGGTATAAAGTAAAAAGATACCACCGGCATAAAATCGCGCCAGCAGGCCGTCAATATTGTGAATTGAAAAAGTAGTCTGTGTGAAAGCGCGTACCAGTTTTTGCCACGTCTGCCGCGCGCGCGCCTGCCCCAACGAACGCGCCGTCTGCTGATAAATATCACCGCGGGTGGCAACCAAAAATCCATTGGCTTCCAATTTCCCCAGAAATTCGAGCAACCCTTCCGGGGCCAGGGCGCGGTATTCAACATAATAGGCCACCGCCAGATCGCGCAAGCTGTGCGCCCCGTCCATCAAATTCCACAGGAAAACTTGTTCATCGGTCAGGCGCAAATACGCGCCGGAACGCGTGTTTTTGAGTACGAAATAATTTTCTCCGGCGGCGGTCTGCAACGCTTTGAGCGCCCAGCCCAAACGCCGCGCCGGTTTGCGCAGCGAAATATCGCCTGATTGCATCGCAGCGCTCCACAGGCTGGCTTCGGGCGGCGAAACAGCCAAAGTCTCATCGCCAACCAGCGCCCAGATGCCCATACCGGGCCGCGCAGCCAGCGAGATTTGCGCCAACGCTTGCCACAGGTTGCGACGCGGGCGAATGATTAACGTTTCATCGTTGAGTTCATGCCATACATCCCCCGCATGGCGATTCTCGATCAGCAGGGTTTCGCCTTCCAACGCGCCCCACAAACCGCCGGGACGCTCGGCCAGTGCGGCCCAAATCCCCAACCCCGCGGGGGCGTAATCCACTTCGAGTTGAAGCCAAACGTTCACACTGGCTCCAGCCGGAAAATGATCGTCTCGGCACCAAAGATCAGCGCATCGCCATCTTTCAGCGCGTGCGGGGCTTTGATGCGCGCAGCGTTAAGCAGGGTTCCGTTGGCGCTGCCCAGATCGCGCAGCACAAATTCGTCTTCGCGGCGCTCGATTTCGGCGTGGGGGCGCGAGACGGCGCGGTCGGGCAGGCACACATCCCAGCCCTGGTTGCGCCCGATTATGTTGATCTCTTTTTGCAATTCAATGCGCGTTCCACCGGGGATTTCAAGATAGGCCCTGAGCCTGGATTCGGGGACGACCAACGTGGAGCGTGGATCAGCCTCAGGGGCTGCTGCCAACTCGAACAGGAGTCTGACCGGCCCGATTTGAAGCTGGTCCCCATCTTCGAGCGGGCGCGAGTCCCCCAGGATTTTTCCGTTTAAATAAGTCCCATTAAAACTGCCTAAATCTGAGACGAAATGGGCTTCGCCATCAAAATAGATTTCGCAATGCTGGCGAGAGATACGCTCGTCGAGCAGGGGAATCTCGCAATCGCGCCCGCGCCCGATGATGGTAATTTCGTTGGCAAGTTCGAGCGTGTGCGACTCGCCTGCCGGAAACTCCCAGTGTAACCACGCGTTCATCAGTCGTCTGTCGTTGGTCGTCATGCTTCAGTCTAAATAGGGGGTTTCGAGGGGTTCGGGCTGTGGTTTGCAATTGCCGCAGAAAACGGCGTCGGCAACCACCAACGATTTGAGCACTTTTTTGCTCTGGCTGGGGTACACGCTGACGATATAGTTCATGGTTTGAGCGTGGGGTTTGCACACGGCGCGCCCACAAAAGCGACACACGCCGCGGGCTTCGGTTTCACATTGCCAACATTTCATTATTTGCTCCTTGTTGTTTCGAGTATAGAGCAATCTGGGAGATTGGTCAAATTTTTTAACGCAATACCTTGAAGGGCACAGGCGGCACCAGGATGCACGGCATAGAGATTTTTTCTTTGCGTCTTTGTTTCATTGCGCCTTTGCGTTAAGTTTAACCTTAACGAACCCCAATACCATCTGAAGTTCATCCACACGCAGGATGAATAACAACGCGGCGTAGACAAACCCGCCAAAGAGAATGCCAACGCCCCCAAGCAGCCAGGCGGAGCGACCGTTGAAGAACGCCAGCCAGCCCCACAGGAAAAATCCCATCCCGGCGGCGGCGATGCCCGCTTGCAATGCGCCCTGCCAGACACGCCCGCCTTCCAGCCCGTTCAGGCGGCGGCGCATCAGGATGATTAGGCCAACAGTTTCGAGAGCCGTCGCCAGCGAATTGGCGAGGGCCAGCCCGCCGTGGGGCATCCAGCCGATGCGCTCGAAGATGGCGGCAAAGGCAAAACTAAAAACCACGTTCAGGCTCATGGCGATGATGCCCACCGTTACAGGGGTTTTAGTATCGTGCAGAGCGTAGAAGGCGCGCGCCAGAATTTCCATCACAGAATGGCCGACCAGCCCGGCGGCGTACCACAACAGCGCCCAGGCTACCAGTTGGCGCGAGTGGGCAGTGAATTCGCCGCGTTGGTAGAGAATGGTGATAATCGGCGCACGCAGTAAAATCAGCCCCACGGCGGCTGGGATGGAGAGCAGCAGCACCCCACGCAAACTGGCCGCCAGCGAGCCGCGCACTTCATCCAATTTGCCGCGCGAGTATTGTGCCGCCAGGGTAGGCATAGCGGCGGTAGCAACCGATTGGGCAATGGCCGCCTGCGGCATCAGCATCAAAATGAAGGCAAAAGCCAACCCAGTGACACTGCCATCGGGCATCGTCGAGGCCAGGCGGATATTGACCCAGAAATTCAACTGCACCACAGCCACGCCCAGTAAGCGCGGCCCCATCAGGCGCATGACTTCGCGCACGGGGGGCATTCTCAGGCCCAGGGTCAGTGTGTATGTGCCGCGCCGCTTATGCAGGGTAGGGATTTGCAGCAGCAGGTGAGCGGCTGCCCCCAGCACCACCCCCCAGGCCAAACCATCAATACCAATGCGCGGCGAGAGTACTAGCACGCCAAAGATCATGCCGATCTGGTACATCGAGGGAGTCAGGGCTGGGACGAAAAAGACCTGATGCGAGTTGAGAATGCCCATCACCAGCCCGCTGAGGCCAAATATGGCCGCCGAGGGCAACATCAGGCGCATCAGGTGAATGGTAAGGGCTTCCTGAACAGGATCAGCGGCGAAACCGGGGGCGAGAATATAGCGCACAACCTGCGGGGCAAAAATGGCGGCGAGGATGCTCAATGCGCTAAGTATGATGAGCACCCAGTTGCCTACAGCGGAGGCCAGTTGCCAGGCTTCGTCGCGGCGTTCTCGGGTGAGCAAATCGGTGAAGGTGGGGATAAACGCCGAACCCAACGCGCCACCAGCGACCAGATTAAAGAGCGTCTCGGCAACGCGGTTGGCCGCGTTGAAAGCATCCATTTCGAGGCTGGTGCCAAAGGCTTTGGCGACAAAAATCTGACGCAGTAAACCCGCCAACTGGCTAAAAATAAAAGCCGCCATGACCAATCCGGCGGCGCGGGCGATCTGGCGGTTAGCAGAGGGGGCAGTGGTTTCGGCATTGCTCATGGGTGCGATTATATCATTCTACCCTCACCCCCAGCCCCTCTCCCAATGGGAGAGGGGTATTGAGGAAAGCGAGACAAGGTGGGGGCAAGCTATGCTATAATCGCGCCGATTAGTACCACAAAGACTCAAAGGCACGAAGAAAAGAACTTATTTCTGGGAATTCCCGTGGTGGGTATCCGCATTTGGGGGTATGGGGCGTGCTCCGCACGTCCCATACCCCCAAATGCGAGGTTTCTCACAGCAGTTCCCACAGAACTTATTTCTTTGTGTCTTCGAGTTTTTGTGGTGAAGTATACACACAGAGGCACTTATGTTTAAACGCATTGTCCAAGCCATTGGCGGGGATCCGCAGAAAAAACAAATTGACGCTTATAAACAAGTTGTTGAGCAAATTAACGCGTTGGAGCCGGAATATGAGGCCCTCAACGAAGCCGAACTGAGGAATAAGTCGAACGAATTTCGCGTGCGGCTGGCGCAGGGCGAAACCCTGGATGATTTACTCGCCGAAGCGTATGCCGTTGTGCGCGAGGCCAGCAAGAAGACGATTGGCCTGCGCCATTATGATGTGCAGATGGTCGGCGGGATTTCGATGCACCAGGGCACGGTAGCTGAGATGCGCACCGGAGAGGGGAAAACCCTCACCGCCACGTTGCCCATTTATCTGAATGCCCTCGAGTTGAATCCGCTTTGGCAGCAGCGGGCCACCCAAAAGTGGGGCGCTGATCCTGTCAATTGGCAGTTTACCCCCCTCGATGACATCCCCGTTGGGCGCGGGGTTCATCTCATCACGGTCAACGATTATCTGGCCCGGCGTGATGCGCGCTGGATGGCGCCGATCTATGCCTTGCTGGGGATGAGTATTGGCGTGCTGCAAATGGCCTCACGCACCGAGCATGGACGCAAGGCTTTTATGGTTGATCTGGAGAAATCTTCGCCGCATGAAGACCAGCATCAACTCGAAATGGTCATGCGCGCTGAGGCCTACGCCGCCGACATCACTTACGGCACCAACAACGAATTTGGCTTCGACTACCTGCGTGACAATATGAAAATGACGCTGGCCGAGCGCGTGCAACGCGGGCATTATTTTGCCATCATCGACGAGGTGGATAATGTGCTCATCGACGAAGCGCGTACCCCGCTGATTATTTCCGGGCCATCGCATGAAGATGGCGAAAACTACGAACGCATGGCGCGCGTGGTGCGGCAGCTCAACCCCGAAGACTATGACATCAGTGAACGTGATCGCAATATCTCGCTAACGCAAATCGGCGAAACCCACGTAGAACAAATCTTGGGCGTGGCGCTGCGCGACCCGGAACGCCCCGAAGATATTACCCCCGAACAGGCACGCCTGATGGGTTATTTGCAACAAGCCCTGAACGCCGAATATATTTACAAGCGCAATAAAGATTATGTCGTGCAAGGACGCAAGGTGATTATTGTAGATCACTTCACGGGGCGGCTGATGCCCGGACGACGCTGGTCAGACGGTCTGCACCAGGCGGTGGAGGCCAAAGAGGGTGTGCCAGTAGAAAGCGAGAATATCACCTACGCCACGATCACTATTCAGAACTATTTCCGTATGTACGCAAAACTCTCTGGTATGACGGGTACCGCCGTCACTGAGGCCGAAGAGTTCAGCACAATCTACAATCTGGAGGCGCTGGCGATGCCCTCCAATATGGATTATGAAGCCGCCCGCGAAGACTCCATTTTTGAAACCCTGCAAGACCGCGACGAATACAACTATAAATACACCTATTATGCTTACGTCTCCGATCCCGAGCGCAAGCAAGCCTTCTGGAAACGTAAAGATTACCCCGATGTGATCTTCCGCACCGAAGATGCCAAATTGCGCGCCATTGTGCAAGAAGTCATCACCTATCATGTCATCGGGCGGCCCATTCTGTTGGGCACAACTTCGGTAGATCTTTCAGAGCGCATCTCAGCACGCCTGAAAGGCGCGCTGGTACGCAAGCTGGCGCAAACCCTGCTGATTCGCGACATCTGGTTTGAACAAACCAACAACGTCGAAGATGGCCGCCAAATTCAAGCATTGATGCCGCTTAATCAACCCCTGGATGCGCTAAAAACACACGATATGCGCCAGGTCATTAAAGATTCTTCGCTGGATATGTCGTTAACGCCGAATGATGAGAAAAATTTACCGCGCTTGCTGCGTATCTTTGGCCTGAAGGCGGAACACGCCGACCGTCTGAACACGGTGTTGCAGGCTGGTATCCCCCATGAGGTGCTCAACGCTCGCAAGCACACCGAAGAAAGCCAGATTATCGCCGGGGCAGGCGCATTTGGGGCAGTGACAATTGCTACCAATATGGCTGGCCGCGGTGTCGATATCAAGCTGGGCGGTGAAATCGCCGAAGAAATCCTGGCCTCGGTCAACCGCGTACTCAAACGCAACGGCCACGACGAACCTTACGATATGACCGAAGAAGCGCGCCTGGCCGCGTTGGAACCCCTCAGTGAAACCGACTTCGGCATTTACGGCACCGAGATTGAATATTTCAGAAAGTATATGGAAGAGAAAAAGCGCGTGCGCGATCTCGGCGGTCTGCACGTTGTCGGTTCAGAGCGTCACGAAGCCCGGCGCATCGACAACCAATTGCGCGGTCGCGCCGCTCGCCAGGGCGATCCTGGCTCTTCGCGTTTTTATCTTTCGCTGGAAGATGAGTTAATGATCCGCTTTGGCGGGCAGCAAATGGAAGGCATGCTGGAGCGGCTGAATATCGATGAAGCCATGCCAATCACCAATCAACTCGTCAGCCGCATTGTCGAACAGGCGCAAACCCGCGTAGAGGGGGCCAACTTCGATGTGCGTAAACATTTGCTGGAATATGACGATGTGCTCAACACACAGCGCGAGAAAATTTACGCCCAGCGCGACCGCATTCTCATCAAAAGCGATCTCAGCGAAGATGTCACCGGAATGCTGCGCGAAGAAATTCAGCGCCGTGTACCCGAAGCCCTGAATGACGAAGAAGGCCCGTGGAAACTGCTCTCCTGGCTGGAACAAATCCAGCCATCAATTCCGCTCACTACGGGCATTTTCCCATCCTATACGCTGAAATTATTATGCGATAGTTTAGGCTCCGCGCAACACTCCACCGAAGCAGCCCAACCCGCGCTGCTCGATCTCGCCCGAAGCGCCATTCAGGCCGAGGAGACGCATCTGCTACACACAGTAGATGAGTTGCTGGAAAGCAATCAGATCAGTATGCAAACCCTGATTGACGAGCGCCTGGAATTGCTGGATATATTCGTCGACGGGCTGGGCCTGGAAGATGAAACCGATACTCGCAGCCCGCAGCAATTGGCACAAGAACTGGCCGAAATGCTGCGCATACCCGTACAGATTGCCCCCGAGCTCGCCCGCCAACTGCGCGATAACCCCGATGCGGTCAGCGATCAGCTCTACAAGGCCGTGCAAGAAGTTATTCAGGCGCTGACGATCACACGCCTGATCGGCGCGGTGGAGCGCGTACTCAAAGACTCACTCGGCGTTAGCCCCAACGATCTGACCGGCAAAACCTGGGATCAACTCGCCGAACAGATTATGGACGCCATTCAGAAAATCTATCGCGAACGCCTGAGTACCTATATCGGCGATGAAGCCAACCCGGGGTTGATCGCCCGCGATCTGCAAACTAACCTGGCAAGATTTACCGGCGGGAAACTCACCGAGAAAGATTTGCTCGGCCTGATTCTGGCGATACCGCAAGGCCGCCGTCAGGCTTTCGACAAGAAGACCCACAAACGCGTCTGGCAGAGTACCACGCGCCTGACGTATATCCACGCGGCAGCCGGGGAATTGGAACACCGCTCTCCCGAGGAAATTACAAGCGCGGTGCTGGCTCATCTCGAGGGGGCGCAGGCTGCCATTCGGGCAGAGTGGGGCCAGAGCGAAATCTCCCGTTTGGGGGAGGCTACCCTCACAGAGCTGAGTCCGGATTCTCGCTCCGGGGTGATGCAATGCCTCGGGGCAGAATCCTTCGCCGCAGTGGAATCGCAGCCAATCAGCGCCATCACTGAAGACATCCTGCTCCAAATTGCCGATGAGTTAGGCCGCCAAGCCCTGACGATGATCTACCGCGAACTGCTCTTGAGCGTGATTTCGAACCTGTGGATCGAATATCTGACCGAGATGGAAGCACTGCGCGTGGCAATTGGCCTGGAGGCTTACGCTCAACGCGATCCGCTGGTGCAGTATAAAACGCGCGCCTTTGAAATGTTCACCAATCTGCTGCGCGATATGCGCATGAGCATGGTCACGCGCATGTTCACCTTTAGGCCTCGCAATATGAGTGATGTGCAGGCCAGCGTGCAAAAAGCCCCTGAAACGCCGATCGCCGCGCCGCAACAGCCATCCGCGCCAAAGCCTGCTGATAGCAAGAAAAAGAAACGCCGCCGCCGGAGATAAATCAAATCAAATATTCGACCAAAGAGTAGAGCCGCAGGAATATTCCTGCGGCTCTACTCTTTGGCGTTTCTGCACAAAGGGCGCGGGGAAATCTTATTGACCGTCTAAAAAAACTTCCCGAAAAATTGGTTCAATCTGT
>JACNJM010000295.1 GCA_014382605.1 Anaerolineae bacterium | reverse complement strand
GAGGGCAAACGAAGATATTTCCATGTTATTCATCAGGTGGCGAAAGACACCAGTTAGCTAGCTCATTTTTCCATAAACCTGTCTCAAACCTCCACTCCCCGTTATAATTACCCAAACATAAAACCAAATCATCATAGGGCTGTGTACAATGACGGATAACCACGAACTCGAAAAAACGCTTTGGGCCGCCGCAGACAAACTCCGTTCTAATATGGACGCAGGGGAATACAAGCATGTCGTTCTTGGCCTGATTTTTCTCAAATATATTTCAGATGCTTTCAATGGACTGCACCAAAAATTGATTGCAGGCCAGGGTGAGTTTGAAGGCGCGGACCCCGAAGACCCCGATGAATATCTGGCGTACAATGTCTTCTTCGTGCCGGAAGTCGCCCGCTGGAACTATCTCCAAGACCGCGCCAAGCAGCCCGAAATCGGCACGCTGATTGACGACGCGCTCGACGAAATTGAAAAAATCAACCCCTCGCTGAAAGGCGTTCTTCCTAAAATTTATGCCGACCCAGATTTAAACAAGCAACGCCTCGGCGAACTCGTTGACTTGATCGGCACTATCGGTTTCAGTCAGGAAGGTCATATCGCCCAGGATTTGTTAGGCCGGGTGTACGAATATTTCCTCGGTCAATTCGCCGATGCCGAAGGCAAAAAGGGCGGACAATTTTACACTCCCGCCAGTATTGTCAAATTGCTGGTCGCTATGCTTGAGCCTTATAGCGGGCGCGTTTATGACGGCTGTTGCGGCAGCGGCGGCATGTTTGTTCAGAGCGAACGCTTTGTGCGCGAGCATCAGGGCAATATCAAGCACCTTTCCATTTTCGGGCAGGAATCCAACCCGACCACCTTGCGCCTCGCCAAAATGAATCTCGCCATCCGCGGCATTGACGCGCAACTCGAACTTGGCGACACTTTCTTGCATGACAAGCATCCCGGTCTGAAAGCGGACTTTATCCTCGCCAATCCTCCCTTCAATTTCAGCGATTGGAGCGGCGACCAACTGCGCGAAGACATCCGCTGGAAATACGGCGTACCGCCGGAAGGCAACGCCAACTATGCCTGGCTGCAACATTTTGTCCATAAACTCAGCCCCAACGGAACCGCCGGAATCGTGCTTGCCAATGGCAGCATGAACAGCAACACTGGCGGCGAAGGCGACATCCGCCGGAACATGATTGACGCAGGCATTGTTGATTGCATGGTGGCTTTGCCCTCGCAACTCTTTTACAACACCATGATCCCCGCCTGCCTGTGGTTCTTCTCTCGGGACAAATCCAATCACAAATTCCGCGACCGTTCAAACGAAATTCTGTTCATTGATGCCCGCAACCTGGGAACCATGATTTCTCGCCGCAACCGCGAACTCACCGATGCTGACATCGCCCTGATTGCCGACACGTATCACAATTGGCGCAACAAAGACGGGCAATATGAAGATGAGCCGGGCTTTTGCAAAGCCGCCACCCTCGATGAAGTGCGCGCCAGCAACTATGTGCTCATGCCGGGGCGTTATGTAGGCATCCCCGAAACGGAAGATGACGGCGTTCCCTTTGATGTAAAAATGGAAACGCTCACCGCCGCGCTTGCCGAACAATTCGCCAAAGGCGCACAACTGGAACAAGATATTCGTGAGAACTTAAAAGGGATTGGCTATGAATTCTAACGATGGCTATGACCGAATTGCTTTGTACGATTCACTACCGCAAGCCCGCGAGCAGTTTGGCGAAAACTTTGATTCCTTTGTTTTTCGATTGACCCGCGCCCAAGTCGAGGCTCTGCTTGAAGGTAAAGTGGTGGCTTTTGATATTCGCGGGCGCGAATACGCTGGGTTTTTAACTCTGAAAAAAGATGAACCTGCGAACGACAGATAAAAGGGATTGGTTATGAGTTCTAACGACTGGGCTGAAGTCAAAGCAAGTGAAATTTGCAGGTCTGTTTCAGTAACCCATAGCTTCGATAAAGATCACCTTATTTTCCTAAACACCGGTGATATCGCACGTGGAAAGTTTTTTCACAGGGACTATTCTGAAGTTAAGTTAATGCCGGGGCAAGCTAAAAAATCTATTCGCAAGAATGACATTCTTTTTTCCGAAATTCGCCCGGCAAACGGCAGATATGCCATGGTGGATTTTGATGCTGACGACTACTTGGTATCAACCAAGTTAATGGTAATAAGAGCAAATGAAAAGGTATTACCCAAGTATCTTTATTTCTTTCTGACAAGTAATGAAACGACTGCATGGTTACAGCATTTGGCTGAATCTCGTTCAGGTACATTCCCGCAAATCACATTTGACCATGTAGCTGATTTAGATGTTGGCCTTCCTCCTATTCAAACACAACAACGAATAGTTGATTTCATTTCCGCCCTCGATGACAAAATCGAACTCAACCGCCAGACCAACGCGGCACTCGAAGCCATTGCCCAGGCCATCTTCAAAGAGTGGTTTGTGGATTTCACCTTCCCCGGGGCAACCGGTGAAATGGTCGAAAGCGAGTTAGGGCTGATTCCGCAGGGGTGGAGGGTCAAACCTTTAGACAAAATTGCTGAGTTTTTAAACGGCCTTGCATTGCAAAAATATCCTCCAGACGAAGACGAAGAATACTTGCCAGTTATCAAAATTAGAGAATTAAGAAACGGAGTTACTGCATCTTCTGATAAAGCAAGCAAGAATATCCCAGAGAAATTCATAATTGATGATGGCGATCTGATCTTCTCTTGGTCAGGCTCATTAGTAGTAACATTTTGGATTGGTGGAAAAGGGGCATTGAATCAACACTTGTTTAAAGTTACGTCGGATAATTATCCGCTTTGGTTTTGTTATTTCTGGTTGCTACATCATCTTGATGAATTCCAAAGAATAGTTGAAGATAAAACAACGACAATGGGACACATAAAACGAGGTCATTTATCGGAAGCGCTATGTTTAGTGCCAGAACAGATTACAGAAATGCACAGTGTTATAAATCCGATTGTAGATAGAATGATATTACTTCAACAGGAAACTTTGGCAATTGCGCGTCTCCGTGATGCTCTCCTACCTAAGTTAATGAATGGGGAAATTGAAGTATGAGTTCAGTTGGAAACATAGACATTTCTTCAAACCCTGATTTCAACCGTTGGCTAAATGAAAATTATTCGGTTGAAATTGAAGAATATACCTACCCATCTGATGAAGTGCTTTATCAAATGAGTTATTCGGATTATGTAGACGCGTGGGGGCGCTTCAAAACAGATCCGAAAATCCGACTTAGCCGAATTGAAGATGGATTCCCTACACCGATTGCCTATTACTTTTATCAGGTTCAACATAGTGCAGAAAATCCCCACCATCGCTTAGATTTATTGAAATCTTGTTGGGAATCAATAGCATTTTTCCTTTTTGGTCTGGTGGTTGGCGAAGCACGGCACCGTAAGTTGGATTTGAAATCTCTAGGAATCCGGTGGAAAACCTATTGGTCTGATCGGATTCACGACAAACTGACAATTACAGAAAATATTCTCGATTATGCTGATAAGAGTGGTATTCAATTTGGTTGTTCATCCATTGTAGATGTTCCAACGCTGGCTCAAATTAGGAAATTAAATCAAGAACGGAACGGGTTTGCACATTCAGCCGCGAAAAATAAAGCGCAACAAATGGCATTGTATGATGCTCTTTATCCACAGCTGGAACTTGTTTTGCGACAATTGATAAAGCTGGAAGATGTACTGGTATTTCGCTACCATGACGCTCAAACACCACTTTATCCTCGTTGTGAAATTTTAAGAAATCACTCATTGGAGTGCAGAAAAGAGATAGTTTCCTTGAAAAAGGATAGCTATATTGAAGTCCTCGATCACTTCGATGCCAACTCAATTTTTGCAAAAGTAGATGACAGCGTTTTCTGCTTATCCCCTTTTATTCATTTTTTCCAAGAGACCCATGAAAGTCATCCGGCGATATGTTTCTATAAACAAACAAAAGGTGGGAAATATCATTTTGAAATTGTTGGCAAATCTCAAAACAGAGAATTTGAAAAGACGGTTTTTAGCAATATGGTGAATCAACTTGCAGGCTTAATCCAATAAGGCTTGAGAATGAGCATAATTTACGAATCCGAAATCGAACAACTCTCCCTCGACCTGCTGCGGGATGAGAACGGGTACGAAACCTTGTATGGCCCTGATATTTCTGATGGGGTTAACAGTGAACGTGCCCTCACCGAGGTGATCTTACAAGCGCGTTTGCGCGCCGCCATTGACCGCATCAATCCCGACATTCCCGCCGATGCGCGCGCCGAAGCCTTCCGCATTGCCCGCCGCACCCCCGCCCTGACCCTGTTGGAAAACAACGAAGCCTTCCACCGCCTGCTCACCGATGGCGTGGATGTCAAGTTTGGCGTTGGTGAAGGCAAAGCGCGCACCGATAAAGTCTGGCTGGTGGATTGGGATACCCCCGAAAACAATCGGTTTTTAGCTGTCAATCAATTCACTGTGGTCGAAGGTCAAAACCACAAACGCCCCGACATCGTTATTTTTATCAACGGTTTGCCGTTGGTGGTCATCGAACTCAAAAATCCCGCCGATGAACAGGCCGACACCCTGGCCGCCTATCGCCAGTTGCAAACCTATCAGCAGCTAATCCCATCTCTCTTTCACTATAATGCTTTCATGGTCGTCAGCGATGGCTGGTTTGCTAAAGTCGGCGCGCTCACCAGCGAGTATCCCCGCTTCATGGAGTGGAAAACCGCCGATGGCATAACCATTGTCGATTCCCGCCGTGAAGCCGAACTCGAACCGCTCATTTTGGGATTGTTCAACAAAAGCACCTTGCTGGATGTCATCCGCCATTTCATCGTTTTCGAGCATAGCCGGGACGCCGTTCATAAGAAGATTGCCGCCTATCACCAGTATTACGCCGTCAACCGCGCTTTACAATCTACCATCCGGGCATCTAGTGGTGAGCGTAGTCGAACCATTGCCGAAACCCCGGAAGTTTACAGCCTTCCCAGCGTGGCCGACCAACGCCCCGGCGACCAGCGCGCTGGCGTCGTCTGGCACACCCAGGGCAGCGGCAAAAGCCTTTCGATGGTCTTCTACACCGGTAAACTGGTACTCGCTCAGGAGATGAACAACCCCACCGTGGTACTCATCACTGACCGCAACGACCTCGACCAGCAGCTTTTCGGCACATTCAGCAGTTGCCAGGGACTCGTCCGACAGTCGCCCGTGCAGGCCGCCAACCGCGATGAACTTAAAAAACTGCTCGCCGTGGCTTCCGGGGGCATTGTCTTCACCACCATTCAAAAATTCTTCCCCGACGAGAAAGGGGCCGCTTACCCGTTGCTGAGTGAACGGCGCAACATTGTCGTCATTGCCGATGAAGCCCACCGCAGCCAGTACGATTTTATCGACGGTTTCGCCCGTCACATGCGCGATGCCTTGCCCAATGCCACCTTCATCGGTTTTTCGGGTACGCCCATCGAAGCCGCCGACCGTGATACCAAAGCCGTCTTTGGCAACTATATTGATATATACGACATCCGCCAGTCGGTTGAAGATGGCGCGACCGTGCCGATTTATTACGAAAGCCGCCTTGCCAAAATCGAACTTTCTGAAGCCGATCAAGCAATGCTGGATGCCCGCGTCGAAGAAGTCACCGAATCCGATGAGTTGACCGAACGCCAAAGGCGCTTCGCCCGCTGGACAAGCAAAGAAGCCGTGGTGGGCAGCGAAAGCCGCTTGCGCCAGGTTGCCGCCGATATGGTAACCCACTTTGAGCAGCGTTTGAGCGCCGCCGATGGCAAAGGCATGATTGTTTGCATGAGCCGCCGCATTTGTGTAGCCCTTCATCAAGAGATTGCCCAACTCCGCCCCGCCTGGGTGCATCCCGATGATGACAAAGGCGCAATCAAAGTGATTATGACCGGCTCGGCCAGCGATCCGCTTGATTGGCAGGAGCATATCCGCAACAAATCCCGCCGTCAGGCCATCGGCAACCGGCTTAAAGACTCTACCGACCCTCTCAAAATCATCATCGTGCGCGATATGCTCCTGACCGGTTTCGACGCCCCGCCCCTGCATACCATGTATATTGATAAGCCCATGAACGGGCATAATCTCATGCAGGCTATCGCCCGCGTTAACCGCGTTTTTGGCGATAAACAAGGCGGCCTGATTGTGGATTACATCGGCATTGCTCAGGATTTGAAAAATGCCCTGGCCGACTATACCGCCAGCGAAGGCAAGGGGCGCATTTACCACGATCAGGAAGAAGCCGTCGCCAAAATGCGCGAGTTCTACGAAATTGTGATGGATATGTTTGGCACATTCCAGTACCGCCGTTATTTTGGCCTCGACCCCAAAGGCAAACTCAACTTCATTCTTGATGCCGCCAACTATATTGCCGATTTAACCGAAGAACAAAACGGTGAAACGGTTCGTAACGGCAAAGAGCGTTTCAGGGATAATGTCATCAAATTGCAGAAAGCCTTTGCCCTGGCCGTCCCGCATGAGCAAGCCTTTGCCATCCGTGATGATCTGGCTTTCTTCCAGGCTATCAAAGCCCGTTTTGCCAAATTTGACGAGCAAAGCAAAACTCGCACCGATGCCGAAATCGAAACCGCTGTGCGGCAAATCATCAACGATGCCATCATTTCCGAAGAAGTTGTGGATGTCTTCGATGCCGCCGGAATCAAACGCCCGGATATTTCGATTTTATCCGATGAATTCCTGGCCGAAATTCAGGGCATGGAGCGGCGCAGCCTGGCCCTGGAATTACTCAAACGCCTGCTCAATGATGAGATTAAAACCCGCGCCCAAACCAATTTGGTGCAGGGTAGAAAATTTTCCGAGATGTTGGCCGAAGCCGTCCGGCGTTACCAGAGCGGCTTGATTGATTCTGCCCGCTTGCTGGAAGAACTCATCCAGCTTGCCCAAGACATCCGCGCTGCCGACAAACGCGGCGAGCAGTTGAATCTACGCCCCGATGAACTCGCCTTTTACGATGCCCTGGCTGATAATCCCAACGCTCAGGCCGTCATGGGCGATGAAATCTTGCGGGAAATTGCCCTTGAATTGCTGGAGAAAGTCCGCAAAAACGCCACCATAGACTGGCAACTCAAAGATAGCGTACAGGCCAGATTACGCGTCCTGGTAAAACGCATCTTGCGAAAATACAAATACCCGCCTGATGACCCTGCCACTGGCGAATATACCGAGTCAGTAACAAAGGTGCTCGACCAGGCCGAAAGGTTAGCAAATTTCTGGACACAGGAAGGGTAAATACTTGATGAAGTAGCGGCTAAGCTCTCATATCGTAGTGGGAGATAATTCTAATCAGTTGATAAAAGGAGAGAAGATCATGTCAACGATTAACACCAGCTTTTCCGATTTCTTCACCGAAGCGGCAATGGTTCTCACCAATGCCCGCGAGCATCCCGAAATAGCCGCCGCGTTAGACGCATTTGGCTACGACGCGGCCACATTGCAGGCCGGGCAAGCCTTGCTCGATACCGCCCGCGATTTGTATGATGCTCAAATTAAAGAATATGGCGAACAGCACGCCGCCACGCAAGCCTTTTTGGATGCTTCCGGGCGCGCCGACAAAGCCTACGCCGCCCATCGGCGCTTGGCGAAAATCGCCTTCAAGGGGGATGCCCAACGTCAAACCGACTTGCATCTCAATGACCGCAAACCGCGCGCCTTCAATCCCTGGTATCAGCAGGCCCGCCATTTCTACACCGCGTTGCTGGCTGATGCCGAAGCGCAAACCCAACTGGCGCGCTATAAAGTCACCCTCGAAGCCTTGCAAACCGCTCTGTCCGATGTTGAACAGGCTTTCACCCTGAAATCATCCCAGGAGCAAGAGAAAGGCGAAGCGCAAGAAGCCACCCAAAAGCGCGATGCTGCTATTGACGCTCTTGATGAATGGCTGGCTGACTTCAAAGTCGTTGCTCGCATAGCTTTGGAAGATACGCCACAATTGCTCGAAGCTTTAAATCTGGCTGCATAGCGATCTCTCACCAAGCCGCGCATCGTGTGAGGCTGTAAAGGTAATAAACGGTGAAATATATTACCCGTTTTGTGGTTCTGGTAGGCCACACTTCTTCAGCCTCACACCATGCGCTCAGGTTTCAGCCCGCATCGGTAAATTAACATCCTTGCCAGCGATGGAGCGCCCTTGCTTCCTTTAATAAGGATCGTCTGGAAAATTCGACAACGCAAGCGCGCTGCCGCAGGGTCAACGGTTACGAGCCAGCCATCCCCGCGCAGCGCCGAGCTATCATCGGAAACATTGAGCCGTAACCCCGCAGCGTTGAGTCGTCTTCATGTAGCCCTGAGCTATGTCCATGCAACGCCGAGCCATCATCCTGCAACATCAAGCCGCCTTCCGAGACGTTGAGCTATGGCCGTGCAACACCGAGCGATCATCAAGTAATACTGAGCCGTCATCCTGCAACATTGAGCTATCGCCCTGCAACACAAAATAGCCTTAAATGCCGATGAATCTGAAAGGCGAAAAGCTAGCTAACCCCGCGTTAACGGCGACCGGGCTTTCGCCCGGAGGGTACGCGGCGGAACAGGCTAAAATTGGTTATAATGAAAGACGCGTCAGGGGCAAAATCGCCCGGCGCGTTACGCAATCGTTAGGACGGTGCTTTATGCCGGGTCTCTTTGTGAGTGAACGCCTATCGACTTT